>JBLIMM010000049.1:0-18035 GCA_047638635.1 Pseudohongiellaceae bacterium
CGCGGTGGGCTTGGTGCTGGTGGCCAAATCGTCGGATATCGGCGCCTACTTCGTGGGCAAGACCCTGGGCAAGCACAAGATGGCCCCGTCCATTAGCCCCAACAAGACTATCGAAGGCATGATCGGCGGCCTGCTGCTTCCGGCGCTGCTGGCTACCTGGTTGCTCACAGATGTCGAGGTGACCCTCGATCTTCACGGTGGCCAGACTGTTCTGCTCCCTGGTGGAGCCTTGGGCGCTGCCTGCCACGGCCTAGCCTTAGGGGCTCTCACGGTGTTCTCCGACCTGGGCGAGTCCTTGATCAAGCGCTCGTTCGCGGTGAAAGACTCAGGCCATCTCTTCGGTGACTCTGGGGGCTTCCTCGACCTGGCGGACTCGCTCTTGCTGGTAGCTCCCGTGGCCCTTGCCTACACTGCCTTCCTTGCCTGACTGACCCCTGTCGTCGGGCCGCTTTGACCAGTGTTTGAGAGCCCATGAGCGTCACTGTCCCGCTGCATTCCATTGACGAAGAACAGCTGCTTCTCGGTCAGGGCGATTGTCACGCCCGGGCGATTCGCAATGCCTTTAGTGTCACCCTGACCACGCACAAAGGGCGCGTGGTGGTGGGGGGCGACGAAGAGAGCGTTTCTGACGCGGTGCGGGTGGTGCGCTTGCTGCTGGAGCACATTCGCGAGGCCGGTGAGCTGAACGAAGCGCTGGTGGCGCAGCACCTGTCCACGGGGCGAGGTGCCGGTGACATGGAGCCGAAGGGCGACGAGCAGGGCGGCCTGGGCTTGCCTCCCGGGGTGGTTTGCCGCACGAAGGGGCAGGAGCACTATGTCCGGGCCATTCAGCGAGAGACAGCGGTCTTTGCCATCGGGCCTGCGGGCACGGGCAAGACCTACCTCGCTGCGGCCTGCGCCGTGGCTGCCTTGCGCCGCGGATCGTTTCGCAAGATCGTCTTGGTGCGTCCCGCGGTCGAAGCTGGCGAGAGCCTGGGGTTTCTCCCCGGAGATTACGTGGCCAAGATCAACCCGTACTTGCGCCCGCTCTACGACGCCATCTCGGCGCACTTGCAGGCCGGGCGACTGCAGCACTTCATTGAGACCGATGTGATCGAGATCGCGCCCTTGGCATTCATGCGCGGGCGAACTCTCGACAAGGCTTTCATCATTCTGGATGAGGCCCAGAACACCACACCCGGCCAGATGAAGATGTTCCTCACCCGTATGGGGCAGCAGAGCAAGATGGTGGTGACGGGGGATGCCACTCAGATCGACTTGCCCGCGTCCCAGCCGTCGGGGCTCATCGAAGCAGAGCGTTTGCTGAGGAACGTGTCTGGCATTGGCGTTGTGGATCTCGATCGCAAAGACATCGTGCGCCACCCCTTGGTGCAGCGCATCGTCACTGCTTACGAGCAGGAAGAGCATGCCAAGGAGCGGGGTGACGAACGCCCGGAGGACGGACGGGGGCGGCGGTGATTCCGGTTGCCAACCGCCAGCGTCGGGTGTCCGTAGGGGCTGCTCAAGTGCGCGCCGTTGTGTCGGCTGTGTTTGCGGCCGAGGACGGTGGCGAGCCGAACATCTCTGTGGCTTTGGTGAACGACGCTGTCATTCGCGAGATCAATCGGGAGCAGCTCGAGCACGACTGGGCCACGGATTCGATCGCTTTCGACTACAGCGATGATCCGGCTCCCGATGGTTTGGCTGGCGAAGTGATCGTCTCAGCGGAGACCGCATTGCGCGAAGCGGAGACTCGCAACAAGAGCCCCGAACACGAGCTGCTGCTGTACGTGGCCCACGGCACCCTGCACTTGCTCGGTTGGGACGATGACACCACCGAAAAGCGCACGCGCATGAATACACGTGCCGCCACGATTCTGCGCCAAGCTGGCATCGAGGCGCGGCCCAGATGATGCTCTTTCAGCGTCGCCTCTTCTTGGAGCTCATGGGCAACACGCTGATTGCATCGGTGTTGCTGATCACCGTCTTGATGTTGGTGGCGTCCGTGCAGGTGGTCTCGAAGTTTGAGGGCATTGGCCTGACTTCGTTCATTACCAGCGTGCCCATCTTCGCAGCGTCGGCCCTCGACATCGTGCTGCCCTTGAGCGTGCTGATCGCCGTGGTGATGACCTACGGACGTGCTGCGGGCGACAACGAAATCGACACTCTCCGCGCTAGCGGCGTGAACCCCTGGCATCTGCTCACGCCGGGGCTGATCTTTGGTCTGCTAATGACCGCGGCGCTCATGCTTTGCATGGACTACGGCAAGCCTTACGCCGAGCGGAGCAAACGACGGCTCACCGAGCACGTCGACATGTCCGACGTGGTCGAGCAGAAACTGGCCAGCGGGGAACCCCTGTCGATCGACGAGAACACGGTGATTTCGGCGAACGGCTACGACGACCAGGGCATGGCCAAAGACGTTCGCATCCAGGTGCTGGACGACGACGGCGCGGTCGTCGAAGAGACCCTGTCAGCGTCGGCCAACGTTTTCGTCGACGAGAAGTCTGGCGAGCTGGTGATGCAACTGTTCGACGTGCACCGAGTGATCGGTGACCGCTTGCAGGGGACCAACCTTGTGTTGCGACGTTCCCTGGGACGCAGTTTGGTTGACCTGGGCATCGACAGCTGGACAACCCCGCAACTGCAAGCCTGGCTGCTGCGGGACGAAGACCGCCGAGCGCGCTTCACCGAGATCAGCGTGTCGAGCAACGTGCATCGCCGTCGGGCGTCTGCTGCGTCGTGCCTCGTCTTCGTGTTCTTGGGTTTGCCAGTGGCTCTGCGCTTTCGCCGCTCTGATCGGGTGGGCGCGTTTCTGGTGGCCTTCTTGCTGGCACTCTTCGTGTACTTCCCCGTGGTGCGCATCGGCAAGACCTTGGCTCGGGGCGAAACCTTGTCACCCATGGTGGCAGCGTGGATTGGCCCCGTCCTGATTCTGTTGATCAGCTTGCTCTTCTCGCGCAAGGTCTTCAGCCGATGATCGGGCGGCTTGATCGCTACGTCGCGCGGATGTTCTTGAGTTCGTGGTCCGTGAGCTTCGTGTTCTTCATCGGTCTTTACGGGGTCTACGAGTTCTTCTCCAAGGTCGACGATCTGATGGAGGGCTTCGGCGAGGCCGGAGCAGACGTGGGCACGATCTTGTACATGTACCTGCTTAGCGCGCCGGTGATGCTCACCCGCATGGCGCCATTCTTGATGGTCGTGGCCGTACTGGTCACGGTGATGCGCTTGCAGCGGCACAACGAGCTGGCGGCCATGGTCATGGTCGGTCGCTCTCCCCGGCGAGTGCTGCGCCCAGTGATCGCTCTGACCGGCGTTTTCTTGATCGGTCTGGTGTTGATGCAAGAGTTCGTGGCACCGAACGTGGCCATCGACCGTGAGCGTCTGCGTGCGCAGTTGGTCGATCATCAAGAGGGCTGGACGATTCCACGGACCGCGTTGCGCGACGCCGACGGTCGCATGTTTATTGCCGTGGACTACAGCGTCGAGAACATGCGCGTGCGCAAGCTCAACGTGTCGTACTCGGACGAGCAGGGCTTCGACGTGAACGTGGCTGGGACCAACGCCACTTGGGACGGCCCCAGTCATGGCTGGCAGCTTGAAGAAGGCACGATGACGGTGCGCAGTCCCGACGGCTCCGTGCGTTCTGAACCCGCTGCGTTCGTCGGGCGTTCGGTGAGGCCCCAAGACCTCCTGGTGCAGCACCTCGAGCCCTTCGACATGTCGTTTGCGAACTTGCTCGAAATGGGCGAGCGCTATCCCAACCACCTGCTCTTTCGCATGCTGCGCCACTACCACGTGACGTTTCCGTTGGGTGTTCTGATGCTGGTGTTCTTGGCGCTGCATTTTGCTCTGCAGCGTGACCCGGCCATGCGCATGCGCGGGTTGGGGTTATCGATCCTGTCCTGTCTCGGATATCTCATTCTCGACGCGGCCATGCTTGAAATGGGGACGAGTGGCGCCTTGTCGCCGGTGCTGGCGGCATGGTTACCTGTGATTGTTGCAGGGAGCCTGGTGTTGGTGTTGTACGACGGCGACGCAGAGAGCTGATGGCTACTCGGGCTGAGAAGTCTGTGGAGTTGGACAGGGGCTGTGCGTTGCTGGGTGCGTCTCGTCACCGCGCGATGAATTCGCGGTGGGGCCGAACGTTCGCTGTGGTGTTTGTGAGTGGCATGCTGGCCCTGGGCGTGTCGCCGGTGACAGGGCAAGCGTTACCGGGCATGCCGCCGCTGCCCGTCTTCCGCGCCCTGCCCGGAGACGTCTCTGAGAGTGCAACGATCGTCGCGAGCCGTTTCGATGGCAACGCAATGATGGACGGCGCCGAGCTGCTCAAGTCCACGGTGACTCCCTTGCCTGGGGGACCCGCCGGCTATGGCGCGTTGAGCTTTCCCGCTGAAGGTGCCGTGTCGATCTACAGCAGCGAAGGCTTCGACCCCCGGCAAGGAACGATCGAGTTGTGGGTTCTCCCCGGTGCTGATCCCGGACGACGACGCAATCTGTTCAGCCTGTCTGGTGCAGCAAGTTTCGATGGAGACGGTTTCGCTGAGCTGTTCGTGGGTGGAGCCTCCAGCGATTCGAGCACCACTTGGTCGCAGCTGTACTTTGGCGAGCCCGGTGGTCTCGATAGCGTCGCGCCTGCGTTGATCGAAACGCGTATCCCCCGGGGTGTGGCCAGTGGTGACATCAACGGCGATGGCTTTGACGATTTGGTGATCAGCTCCCATTTGGACGGCCGGGTTGAATGGGTGGCGGGCCCGATTTGTCCCGGGCGCACGTACGAGCGGCCAGACGATGTGCGCCTGCTCGTCGAGGCGACGTGGCCCCAAGGCCTGTCCCTCGCTGATCTCGAAGGGGATGGCGACCTCGACTTGCTGGTGTGTTCCTACGATGCAGCGAATCACCCGCTGTTCGTTTACGAGAACGATGGCACGGGTGGGATGACGTTACTGCCCACGCAGTTCGGCGGCTGGTTGTCACCGTCCGAGGGCTTGGCCGTGGCCGACTTCAATCGAGACGGCGTGCTGGACGTGGTCTTCGCAACCCTCGGCCGGGGCTTGCCGTCTGCTGTGGTACTGGGAAGCCTCGACGAGAACGGTCGCTACCAGCTGTTGGTGCAAGACCCTAGCCAGCGTTTTCCCTTGGCGGACCAGGCGCTGGGCGTTTCGGTCGCCGACCTCGACGGCGATGGTTGGCAAGACATCGTGCTGGCCCGAGTGAACGCTCACGAGCTGGTGATCCACATGAATCGCGCGGGTGCGTTCGAGCCCGAGCCGGACCGCAAGATCAACGCCTTTGCTCCGTTCACGGTGTGCGCCGAGCGGGATCTGAACAATGACGGTTGGCTCGACATCGTGCTCGCCGACTTTCGTCAGGGTTCGCTGTCGGGGATCTACTCCGCCGTGCTCTTTGGCCCCGACTACGACGAGCAGGCTTGGTTCAAAGTGTATAGCGCGGTGAGCTTCACCATCGGCGACATGAACGGCGATGGCCTCAACGACATCTTCTGGCGTAGCGGAGGTAGCGAACGCTCTCGAGCGTTCTACCTCAACGTGAACGGGGAAACCGTGGGCGGCCAACACGTGACGACCACGCCGAGCCACCCCAGTGCTTACGGCGCAGGAGTGGGCGTGCTCGCGCTCACCACTGGCGGCACTTCAGCCTACGGCGCGACCCCGGCCAGGCCCGGTAGCTTCGAGTTGTCCCTCGAAGCGGGAGAGATTCATTTCGCGGTGAGCGACAAACAAGGGCAGCGGCACAAGGTCTCGGCCAGGTTTCAGCGCCCGGACGAAGCTCAGAGTTTGCTCGCGCTCCACGGCTACATCCACGTGTCCGCCGAGTGGTCAGCGGCTGACGGCCTGCTAGAACTCCGCGTGGGAAACCCTCAACTGGGCAAGCTGACAGTGGCGCGCCACGATGCTGGAGCCCCCATAGAAACCGCCCCAGTCTCCCCGGTCTTTCGTCTGGGGACCGACCCAGACAACCAGTACGCGGCCAACGGCTGCGCTATCGCGGGTGTGCGCATCAGCACGGTCAGGCGGAGTGTGCCGGCAGACAGGTGAGCAGGTGACTCACTTTGGTCTATGGTGGCAACGGTGGCCATGACAGCGCGGGAGTTGCTGGGGGTCTGGCTAGGAACACTCGAGTCACCAGGGAGAGACCGATGCTTCACCGAATGCTTGTTGCCGCCGTACTTCTCGTGGCTGCTACGGAGCCCCAAGACTGCGACACACTCCGCTCCATGATCATGGAGACCTACGACTTCTCTCCCAGCGAGCTGTCTGGCGACGAGAAAGGTGCAGCCGCTGCAGCAATGACAGAGTTCTGGGAGTACGTGGAGGCGAGCCCTGACGAGAACCTCGAGTGCCTGCGGGCTGCGCTCGTCGATGAACTCGCGACCCCGTGGTTTCTGTTCGACGGCAGTAGCTTGCTGGTCAACCTTGATCCGTCCCAAGAGTCGAAGGCGCTGCAAGCGCGCTTGTGGTGTTCGGTGAACTTGGATGACGTGAGCGGCCAGTACTGGATAGAGACTTTGGCGCGCCGTGGGGTGGAGGGCTTTGACGTGTCGGTCGCGGGTGACCGTTGGCTGGCCTACGAGGACGCGGGCTACTTTGTGGCGCGCCACGGAATGTTCAAAGTGGGTTCGTTTGAAGGTGCAATGTTTCTCTTCGGCAGCATGGACGAGTCTCATGCGACTCCTGGGCTACTGCGCGTTGTCGGCGAGAGGGATCACCCCGGGCGAAGCGTGGCCATCGCGCTTCTGGCGCAGCAAGGAACGCCAGAGTCTTGGCGGGCCTTGGGGGCGATCGACGTGGACAGCCTGCCACCGTCCGCGGGAGCTGCTTTGCTGAAGTTCAGGAGCGGGCCGCCGCAGATGCCGGCGGGCGAGGGAGACGTGGAGTTGTCCCGGGAAGAAATCGTTGGGGATTTACTGGCAGCCCTTGGCGACGAAACGGCGACGCCCTTGCACCCGTCGACCTCCGCTGCGGCCTGGCTCCGGGGTGCTGTAGCCACGTTGCAGCCCGAAGACATCGAACTCGTGCGCAGGGCCCGCAGGCAACGGGTGACCGTGAGTTCGGATGAGGCCGTCTACGAGTACATGAAGTATTCAGCAGCGATTCAGGCGCTGACCTGGTCGGCGGAGTACTTCGACGACTAGCACTTGATGGCTGAGCAACGATTCATGGGCAGTGGTGCTGGCCTGCCCGTTGTGCGTGCTCTCGCCCGGCGGCGCCCACTCCGTGTGGTGCCTTGAGAGATTCGGTGAGATACTCGTTCGTGCGAGCCATGACGAAGTCCTTGGAGAGCAGTCGGTGAAGAGATCAGCATCAACGGAGGCCCCATGAACTCGCGCGCTCGTCAGGGGCTCTTGTTCGCAACGGCTGCCGCCATGGTGATCTTGGGTGTGTTGATGGCTGGCACGAAGGGGGACCCCTTGAACCTACTCATGGTTTGGATGATGCCTGTGTGCGCCGTGCCGCCGGTGCTCTGCACCCCGGACGACCCGGTGAACGCGGCCTGGATGTACAAAGTGACCGGGGACGCCGAGATCGGTGGCATGGCCAAGCAAAGAGATCTGTCGCGAGCTGGGGGAACGTCTCTCTGAGCCGACAACTCTAGACCCCGACCATCTCTCCCACGCCGTCCGGCACCTCGACCTCACAAGCGGTCCGCTCGATGACGGTCTCGACGGTCTCGCCGGGAGCCAGCTCGACGAGCTTCAGCCCACCCCCTGATTTGACGTCTAAGACGCACAGGTCGGTGATGATCCGGCTCACCACGGCCACACCGGTGAGCGGCAGGGTGCAGTTCTCCAAGATCTTGGGAGCGCCTTTGCGGTTGCAGTGCTCCATGGTGACGACCACGTGGCGGGCGCCGGCGACGAGATCCATGGCGCCGCCCATGCCTTTGACCATCTTGCCGGGGATCATCCAATTGGCCAGGTCGCCGTTTTGGCTCACCTGCATGGCGCCCAAGAAGCACTGGTCAATGTGGCCGCCGCGGATCATCCCGAACGAATCAGAGCTGCTGAAGTAGCTGCACCCGGGGATTTCGCTGATGGTTTGCTTGCCGGCGTTGATCAGGTCGGCGTCCACGTCGGCTGCGAGGGGGAAGGGGCCGATGCCCAACATGCCGTTCTCGCTTTGCAGCGTGATGGTCATGCCTGGGGGCACTTCGTTGGCGATCAGGGTGGGCATGCCGATGCCCAGGTTGACGTATTGGCCGTCGGCCAGCTCTTGGGCGGCTCGGCGTACGATTCCGTTGCGATCGAGCATCTCTCTCAGCCCTCCTCTTTGCGCACGGTCAGTTGTTCGATGCGCTTCTCGTAGGCGTCGCCCCGCACAAGCCGTTGGACGAACACACCCGGGGTGTGAATCTGGTCCGGGTCGAGAGCACCTGCCGGGACGATCTCTTCGACCTCGGCGATGGTGATCTGCGCTGCGGTGGCCATCATCGGATTGAAATTTCTGGCGGTCTTGCGAAACACCAGGTTGCCCGTCTCGTCAGCCTTCCAAGCCTTGATCAGAGCGAAGTCGCCACGGATCGCGGGCTCGAGCACGCAGGGCACTCCGGCGAAGTCGCGGGTTTCTTTGGGCTCAGAGGTCTTTGACACATTTCCGTCTGCGTCATGGAGCATGGGCAGGCCGCCGTCGGCGATCTGGGTGCCATAGCCCGTGGGGGTGAAGAACGCGGGGATCCCCGCTCCCCCAGCCCGAATGCGCTCGGCGAAGGTGCCTTGGGGCACCAGCTCGACCTCAAGCTCACCCGTGAGAAACTGCCGCTCAAAGGTGTCGTTCTCGCCCACATAGGTGGAGATCATCTTCTTGATCTGGCGGGTCTTGAGCAGCAGGCCCAGGCCGAAATCGTCCACGCCGGCGTTGTTGCTGACCATGGTGAGGTCTCTGGCGCCGAGGCTCACCAGAGCGGCGATGAGCGTCTCGGGGATGCCGCACAGACCAAAGCCACCGGCCAGGATCGTTGCGCCGTGGGGGATGTCGGCCACGGCCTCCGCCGGGGTCTCGTAGATCTGGGTCATAGACTCTCTCCGGGGGCGAATCGGCGTGTGCCGGGCAGGCGAGCTGCCAGATTACTCACCGGACCCGCGAGTAGGAACGCCTGTCATGGAAGAGATGTCCTGTGGCGGGATTTAGGGGCTTTGGGCGTCCTGATTGACCTCTAACTGGTCGATTTCCCGGAGACAACCCAGCAGTGCTTGGCGCAGTGGCTGTTGGCCATAGGGGTCTTTGGCGTCGAGCCAGGCGAGCCCCCGCTGGGCCGAGCGTCGAGCCAGGGTGGTCGAGCCCCGGGATTTCGCCAGTTGGGCCAGGGTCTCGGCCATCTGGGCGGCGTCCCGCAGCCTGCCGAGGCCCGCAAGATCGCCCGCCCGGCCGAACATGGCGGCGAGCTCTCCGGGCTGATTCTTTAGGGCCACCGCCAAGCTCTGAGCATGGACGTGCTGCAGGAAGGCCGCTTGGTACTCGCCTTCGAGGGCTAGGTCATCCCCTCGCGCCTGAAAAACTGAGAGGCGCAGGGAGGGCAGAGCATCGTCGGGGAGCAGGGTGAGGACGAGGGCCGCTTGGCGCTCTTGGTAGCTAGCGGCCTTGGGGTCTCTGAGGCGTCGCAGGGCCACGGCAGCTAGGTGCCGTGCGGAGCCTTCGTAGGCAGCGCGTTGGCCAAAATCTGCCTCGTCTGAAGCTGGCTCGATGACAGCCTTGGCGTACCCCAGGGCACGGCGGGCCCAGAGCTCCATTTCGGTGGTGGTTGCATATGGTTCGCTGAGAGCCAGATCGGCCAAAAGCAGCTGAAGGTCCCAGATTTCGGCAGTATCAGCCCATTCGGCCATAAGCTCGAAGGCCTCTTCAGCTTGGATGTAGGAGCGGTCGATCCAGGCTATAAGAGCTAGGGAACGAGCTTGGGCTGCGGTGGATCCGCTAGCCTGAGCCAGGGCTAGAGCCTCCTCAGCGAGGCGCTTTCCAGCCTCTTCGTCCCCTTGTTCTGCGAGAGTTTTTCCCCGAGCCGAAAGGGCCAGGGACATCTCGCTATCCCAGTCTGGAGTGGGTGGCTGAGCAGCGCAGCCAGCGCCCAAAAGCAACGTGATGATCAGCAGACGAGTCATTGTTTTCCTACCATCTCAGGGATTCTGCTTGGCATCTGACCAAAGTCCGCGCAAGAATCACCCATGTGGAAAGCGTTGTGGGTGGCCCCTTTTGAGGGCGACCCCACCGAGCGAGTCGCTCCGCGGTCACCCGCCCAAGTACAAAATGTCCTTGGAGGTGCACGGCGCGGCGCTGCGAACGCTGCTCTGATTTTGGTGCCTACCGGTGCCAAGTCTATTTCCAGGGTTCTGTACCACCACACCAATGAGGTTCGTAGTCCAAGCAAATCACAGTTTGGAAGCGACCCTTTCTTGACCCGCTACACCCAGCGATCCGTTTCGAAGAAGACGGACCCCCAACGTATGAGCAATGATCACACGAAGACCAAATCTCGCCGCTCCCGTAGACGCCGTGGCCGTGGCCGCACCAAAGGCGGCAGCGGTGGAGGCGGAGCAAGCACCTGGCAGCAGCCTAAGCCGGCCGATGACATCCCGTTCGGCCCTCAGCTGCGCCTTGATGTCTCTGGCATCCTCGAGCTAAGCACGGACGGCCAGGGCTATCTGCGGAGTCTCGCGACGAGCCTGGCCCCCGACGAAAACGACTGTTACGTGCCGGCCTCTCTGTCCCGGGCTGAGAATCTCCGCCCTGGCGTTGAGATTGTGGGGCACGCTGAGCGAGCCAAGGGTCGCATGACTCTGGTGTCCATTGAGACCGTGGATGGCAGCACCGCTGAAGAAGCCGATGCTCAGCCGATCTTTAAGCAGCTCACGTCGATCGATCCCATAGAGCGCTTCAATCTCGAAGGGGGCGAGTCTGAACCCGGGGATAACGGCGCTCCGGACAACATGCGGGTGCTCGACCTAATCACCCCCCTTGGCCGAGGCCAACGTGGTCTGATTACGGCGCCGCCGCGGTCAGGAAAGACCATCTTGTTGCAGCAGGTGGCAAACCGTATCGCCGCCAGGTACCCGGATGTGCACCTCATGGTGCTGTTGGTCGACGAGCGCCCCGAGGAGGCGACCCACTTCCGGCGCACCGTGAATGGCGAGGTGATTGCCTCGACCAACGACGAGCCCGCCGAGCGCCATTGTCGGGTCGCCGAGCTGACAATCGAGCGGGCCAAGCGCCTGGTCGAGCGAGGCGATGACGTGGTCATTGTGATGGATTCTCTGACCCGTTTGGGTCGGGCCTACAATGTCACCGTGCGGAATAGCGGCCGTACCCTCTCTGGTGGTGTGGACTCCCGCACTCTTGAGAAGCCAAAGGCGTTCTTTGGCGCTGCTCGCAACGTCGAAGATGGCGGTTCCCTGACGATTTTGGCCACAGCTCTGATCGAAACCGGTAGCCGTATGGACGAAGTGATCTTCGAGGAGTTCAAGGGCACCGGTAACATGGAGCTCGTTCTCTCCAGAGAATTGGCCGAGCGGCGTATCTGGCCGGCGGTCGACATCAACAAATCTGGCACCCGTAAAGAAGAGCTGTTACTGCCTGCGGAGGTGTATCGCAAGGTGGTCATGCTGCGCCGCGTGATGTCGCAAATGCACCCGGTCGAAGCCATGCAACTGCTCATGGCCAAGGTCCGCGACACGGCCAGCAACGACAAGTTTCTCGCTACGTTCGAACTGCGGAGATAGTCCATGGCGGCTCCCGATCACCTGGGCGATTACGACATCGTCGAGGAGATCGGCCGTGGTGGTTTCGGAGTCGTTTACCGAGCTCGCCAGGTCAGCCTCGACCGGCCGGTTGCACTCAAGGTGCTCTACGAGCACAAGGTGCATACGGCGGAGGAGCTGGCGCGTTTCGAGAGAGAAGCGCGGGCGGCTGCTCGGCTCGATCACCCAGCGGTGGTCTCGGTCCATGCGTGGGGCGAGGACAAGGGCAGCTTCTACATTGCTCAGAAGCTGGTGGGCCACGGCCGGACTCTGGCTGACGATCTAGCTGAGCTGAAGGAAAGGGGCGAGCACCCCAAGGGCTACTTCCGGAAGATCGCGGAGACCCTGGCGATTGTGGCTGACGCTCTGCAGCATGCGGCCGACAACGGAATCGTCCATCGGGACGTGAAGCCGTCAAACGTCTTGCTGGATGACAAGGGCCAGCCCTTCTTAGGCGACTTTGGCCTCGCCAAGCTCGAAGACGGGCTTGAGTTGTCGCGGACTGGGGATTTCGCGGGCTCGCCTTACTACATGTCGCCGGAGCAGGCTGACGCCAAGCGGGGCGAGGTCGACCACCGGGCCGACATCTATTGCCTCGGCGTGACGCTCTACGAGATGCTCACGTTGTCGCCGCCGTTCATGGGGCAGTCGGCCCATGAGATCATTCGCAAGATCCTGAGCGAAGAGCCCAAGCGGCCTACAAAGGTCAATGACCGGGTGCCCACCGACCTGGAGACCATCTGTCTCAAGGCCATGGAGAAGGGGCGCTCGCGTCGCTATCAAAATGCATCAGAGGTGGCCGATGATCTGCGAGCCTTTCTAGAAGGCGAGCCCATTTCGGCCAGTCCGGTGGGTGCGATGAGTCGCGCCTTTCGCAAGGCTCGGCGCAATCGTGCTGGGGTGGGCATGGTCGTGCTTGTGGTGGCGCTGCTGGGCATGGCCAAGGTGGCCCAGCTGTCCGCTGAGGGAAAGAAAGAGGCGGAGGAGGGAAAGAAAGTGGCGGAGCGTGAAGCCGAGACCAGCCGCGAGAGCGTGGCAATGGTCGATGAGCTCCGCAAAGAGACTTCCGACATTCTTGGCGACGCCATGAAGACGGCCCTAAAAGAAGAAGACGCCTCCCGTATGGGCGAAATCTCTGACTTCAGGACCAGTTTCGATCAGTGGGTCAGCGAAGGTCAGGCGTACCTGTTGGACGTGGTTCCCGATGTGGCCGATAACTCCATCGTCCAGGGCATCGGTGAGAGTCTTCAAGACCAGTCCATGTACGACAGCATCAAGCAGGCCGCTGAATATTTGGCCAGCCACAGCGACGAAGAGAAGGCGGACCCGCGCTTGGTAGGCATTGCCGAATGGCTCAAAGAAACCAGCATCATCACCAAGACAGCCGAGGCGTTGAACTTGCCGGTGCGGAGCATCTTCGGCACAGATCAACAAGCGGCGGCTGCGGGCTCTACCGTTGGTGCAGCTAAAGCTAGAGGTCTCAGCGGCCCTCCCACGGGGCCTGGTGGCGCATTGTCGGGGTCTTCCCGTCCGTCTGCAGCCTCGCGTTCCGATGATCCTTCGCCTCAGGATGGCGGCGACGTTGGGACGTAAGCGCGCCTAGCCTTCGCGGTGTGTGGGACGAAGGCAAGACGGTGCGGCTGCGGAGAGCTCGAGCTTCGAGATCGGCTGGGGGCGTGGGGGCCACCGTAGAGGGGCCAGTGACTCGACGACGCGCTGTGTTCAGCGGCGGAGTCAGGCCGCGCGAGCAACCCAAGGGTGACCAAGGGTTGCCCGCGCAGCATGTTGGTCGTCGCTTTTGCCCGAGAGCTAGGCGGCGACCAAGGTGAGACTACTTCTTGAGAGCTTTGATCTCTTCGAGCTCTTTCAGAATGTCTTCGCGCACGGAGGCCGGCACAGGGCTGTAACCCTGGGGCTCCATGGAGTAAGTGCCACGACCGGTGGTCATGCCGCGAAGCTTGCTGCTGTAGTTGAACATCTCGGCGACGGGGATCGTGCCCGTGATCACCTTGAGGTTCAGCCGCTCGGAGATCTCGCCGATAGCTGCACGACGACTGTTGAGGTCGCCGATGACATCACCGAGGTAGTCGTCCGGGACGAGCACTTCGAACTTCATCAGGGGCTCAAGGAACTTCGAGTTGTTCTCAGAGGCCAGGCGGAAAGCCAAGCGTCCTGCAGCTTGGAAAGCCATGTCGGAACTATCGACATCATGGCTCTTACCGTCGTAGAGACGAGCTTCGAAGCCCACGAAGGGGAACGGGAACTCGGCTCCCTTGACGCAGATCTCGCGGATGCCCTTCTCCACTGCGGGGATGTACTCCCGCGGCACAGAACCACCCTTGATGTCGTCAACGAACTCGACGTCCTGGGTGTCTTCGAGAGGCCTGAAGTCGAGACGAGCCACTGCGAACTGACCCGAACCACCGGTCTGCTTGACGTGCTTAGCTTCGATCCGACGCTCCTTGAGAAGCGTCTGACGGTAAGCCACCCGAGGCTTACCGCAGATCACACCCACGTTGAACTCGCGGGTGATGCGGTGCCGGATGACCTCGAGGTGCAGCTCGCCCATGCCGGCGATGATGGTCTCGTTGGTCTCTTCGTCCGTGTGGCACTTGAAGGTCGGGTCTTCTTTGACGAGCACGCCCAGGGTTTGAGAGAGCTTGTCCCGATCGCCCTTGCTGGCTGGCTCGATGGACATCGAGATGACTGTCTCGGGGAAGTCGAGAGACTCAAGGGTGATGCGCTTGTTGCTGTCAGTGATGGTGTCGCCGGTGTGGGTGTCCTTCAGGCCCACGGCCGCGACGATGTCACCAGCCTCGCACTGGGTGATGGCCTCACGGGAAGCAGCGTGCATGCGGTACAGACGACCGAGACGCTCCTTCTTGCCCGAGCGAGCGTTGATCAGCAGCTCGCCAGCGGCCGCCGTGCCCGAGTAGACGCGCATGAAGGTCAAGTCGCCGTTGGGGTCGTAGACCGTCTTGAAGGCCAGGGCCGAGAAGGGCTCGTCGGTGTCGCAGGAGCGCTCGGTGGGCTCGCCCCGATCGTCTGTGCCAGACACTGGCGGCAAGTCGAGAGGCGAGGGCAGGTACTCACAAATGGCGTCGAGGGTCGACTGCACACCCTTGTTACGCAGGGCGGCACCGGCCAGGACGATCAACAGCTTGTGCTCTAGGGTGCCCTGGCGAAGAGCAACTTTGATCTCGGGGATGGTGATCGAATCTTCGTCGTCGAGGAAGCGCTCGAGCAGGTCGTCGTCGCACATGCAGGCGGCTTCGACCATGACGTGGCGGGCAGTCTTGGCTTCGTCGAGCATCTCAGCCGGAATCTCGCCGATGGTCTCGGCGGTGTCGTCGCCGTCCTTGCCGAAGAAGTGCGCGTTCATCTCGAGCAAATCAATGTTGCCGATGTACTCAGCCTCTGCGCCGATGGGCAGCATGATCGGCACAGGGTTGACGCCCAGGCGCGACTCAATCGAGTCGAGGCAGTACTTGAAGTTGGCACCGGTGCGATCAATTTTGTTGATCAGGGCGATGCGGGGCACCGAGTACTTGTTGGCCTGACGCCAGACAGTCTCAGACTGCGCTTCGACGCCAGCCACGCCATCGAAGACACCAACCGCGCCGTCGAGCACGCGCAGGGAGCGCTCGACCTCGGCGGTGAAGTCAACGTGACCTGGGGTGTCGATGATGTTGACCGTGAAATCGCCCCAGGTGCAGGTGGTTGCGGCGGAGGTGATCGTGATCCCGCGCTCCCGCTCTTCCTCAAGGTGGTCCATGGTTGCTGCGCCATCATGAACCTCGCCGATCGTCCGGCTTCGTCCTGTGTAGTACAGGATCCGCTCGGTGACGGTGGTCTTGCCGGCATCGATGTGAGCGATGATGCCGATGTTGCGCAGGAGGCTCAGCCGGCTGGCTTTGCCCTTCTTATTTTTTTGAGACGCGGTAGCGTTCGACATCGCGATCGGATCCGGTGGCGCCCTCTGTGAATGATGAGGAATCGCCGAGGTGAGGAAAAGCCGACTATCACAACATGGAAGGTAGTTCTGGTCAAGTGATCATGATAGGCGGATGAGCGAGGCTCGGCTACTGTCCGCAGCAACGGTCCGGGCTCGCCTTACCAGTCGAAAGCTGGGAGGTTTCCCGGGCATGATGGTCCTCGCTGCCGATAGGTGCTGAACACCTCGGACCACCAACGCGCATCACCCACTTCCTAGTTCTTTCCCGGAGACCTGTTCATGGTATGGCGCCTGCCCCAGATCTTAATGGCCATGGTCGCTGTGCTCGCGTTGGGGCTCTTCTCGGTGTGGTTCATGGAAGGCCGCATGGGCGGTGCCACAGTGCCTGGATTGGTTTTGATCGAGGCACCCTTCGCTGATCTCGAAGCACTGGAAGCGCTCGGGTTGGCTCTGGAGCCGAGTGCTGCTGTGACGGACGGCTCAGGCGGTAGCGCGCTGATTGGCCAATGCAAGGGGGGCAGTGATGCCTTCGAGCCTTTCGGCAAGCCGATCCTCGAACGCCTGCGGGGACGCGGCGACACGCTCATGCTCTACGTCCCGGTGGGGGATGGCGACCCCGCTGCCCACAGCGCGGCCTCTCCCGCTTGGCAGTCGATTTTGGCCAGCAAGCGCCCTGAAGACGATGGCCCAGGGGACCGTGCTGCCGGCCTGGTGGCCTCGCGACAACAGCTCACTGGTTTTTGCATTGGCTTGGTGTTGGCAGAGGGCGACGGCAGTTCGACCGCCCTCGCCACCGACGTGGTCCCTCACTTGCTGGACGCCATGGCGGAACTTCCCGAGTTTCGAAAGTCATCTCTCGTTGTGCTGGGTGCAGCCGTGGACGGGGATTCCACTCGGCGGCACTTTCTGAGGGTGGACCGAGGCCCCTGGAAAGGCGGCCGCGCCACCGGTTTGACCGACCTGCTGGAGGGTGGCTGGTGACCTTGCTGGTCCTCGTGCCCAGCCACATTGAAGCTCGGGTGCTGTCCCGGGCGTTAGGGCCGGGGGGGCGGCTGGAGATCTGTGGCATTGGCCCGGTGTCCGCTGCCCTGCGCTGTGCCTCGCTGCTGCGAGATCTAGGCCCGGTGCCGTGCTTGCTGTTAGGCGTGGCCGGCACCCGCGACCCAGTCTTGGCTCCGGTGGGGTCTGTCGTGCGGGCCACGGCGCTACGTAACGAAGCCGTCGGGGCTGGCGAGGGCGAAGGCTTCATCCCTTTGGGCGAGATGGGGCTGGACGAGCCGGGGTTGGCGCCAGATCTCATCGAGGTTCTTCCGGCCTCAAAGATGGTGCCAAAGGCTGTTGAGGAGGCTCTCCCGCCAGAGGACCTGCCCGAGCTCCTGAGTGGACACATGGGCATGGTGGCCACGTCCTCCGGGACTCTTGAGTTGGCCCGGGCTCGGCAACGTCGCTATCCGGATGTGCTGGTGGAAGACCTGGAGAGCCATGCCGTGGCCCAGGTGGCTCTGGATGCCGGTGCTCCGCTCACGGTGATCCGGGCCGTGAGCAATGTCGCAGGCGACCGCGACAAGACCCGCTGGGATCTTCGAGGCTCCCTTTACGCCCTGGCAGACTTGCTGGCGAAGAGCACCGCCGAGCCGCGACCATGACTCGCCTGCGCGTGGGCTTGTCTACCTGCCCCAACGACACCTTCTTGTTTGGGCCGCTGCTGGAGGGGCGAGTCGATTGCCGAGGGCTCGATCTGGACCTGCACTTGGCTGACGTAGAGGAGCTAAACCAGGCCTTAACCGCAGGTTCTCTCGATGTTTCGAAGGCCAGCTTTGCCACGGCCCTAGAACTCTCCGACGACTTCGGCGTGCTGCGCGTGGGCTCGGCATTGGGCTACGGCGTAGGGCCCGTGCTCCTCGGACCACCCGGCGCCTCTTTGCCAACGGCGACCTCCAAGGTGCTCTGCCCTGGTGCGGGAACCACGGCGACTCTGTTGATGAAGTGCCTTTTCCCCGAGGTCGTGCACCTCGAGCAGACCCGCTTCGATCGCATCATGCCCGCGTTGCTCGAAGGTCAGGCTGACGCCGGGGTGTGCATCCATGAGGGCCGTTTCAGCTACCGGGAACAAGGGCTGGAGCTGCTCGATGACCTGGGCCAGCGCTGGGAGGCTAGTACCGGAACCCCTGTGCCATTGGGCGGTCTTTTGGCCCGTATAGCTCTAGGTAATGACGTACATAAAGCGCTAACAGCCGTTTTCTCTGAATCTTTGGCCATTGCCAGGGCCGATGTGCCTTCCACGTTGCCTACTATGCGGAAGTGGGCCCAGGAGCTAGACGATGATGTGCTTTTGAAGCATGTTGAGCTTTACGT
>JBLIMM010000050.1:0-17963 GCA_047638635.1 Pseudohongiellaceae bacterium
CGCCCGGACCAATCGCATCTTCACCGTTGGCTTTTTGCAATCCATGAGCCTGGCCTTGGTGCTGATTACCGTTCTGATCGCGCTCATCTTTCGGTCGTTCCGCTTAGCTGTGATCAGCCTTGTGCCCAACGTGCTGCCCATCGTCTTGCCGATTAGTTTCTACGGTCTCATCGGCAAGCCACTCGATGGCCCAGCTGTCTTCGTCTCGTCCGTGGCCCTGGGTGTGTGTGTCGATGACACCATCCACTTCTTCACCAAGTTCAGCCGGGCTCGATCCCAGGGCAAGAGCATGGTGGACGCACTGCAGTCCGTCTTCGAGAACGTGGGCTCCGCGCTCACGATCACTTCGGTGGTGCTCATGGTCGGCTTCGGCTTCTTGGCGCTCAGCGACTTTGCCCCGAATAGCAAGATGGGTAGCTTAGCCGTGGTCATGATCGGCCTGGCCTGGGTCGCAGACTTCTGCATGGTCCCTGCACTGCTGAGTTTCCTGCCCGACGGGGCAACTTCCAAATCACCCTCCAAACCTTCTGCCTGAGCGGTTCCAGAGATCATGATGAACACCTTTCACTTCCCTCGAAGTCTCGTCCTGTCAGCTCTGATCACCGTCGCAGCCCCCGGCTTGGTACAGGCTGGTGAGCCAGCCCTAGCGGGTGTCACGACGACTACCGCCGACGACAACACCAGCGGCGTCCCCCGCCTAGAAGAGCCCGACTTCGATCGCAGCACCTCTGAAATCTTCGGCCGTGCACTGGCTGAGCACGCCGAATCGTTCGACCAAGGCTGGCTCGACGAAGTCATGCAAGGAGTGATGACGCTCTACGACGCCGACGGCGACTCGGTCCGTCGCACCTACTCGCGCTTGACCATCGAGCACCCGAACGAAGGGGACAAGCTGCTGGTGCGCTTTCTTTCTCCCGCAGAGATCAAAGGAGTTGCCGCCCTGACTCACGAGAACCCCGGTAGCTCCGACGACAACTGGCTGTACTTGCCTGCCACCAAGCGCGTCCGTCGCATCTCTGGCGCCAACAAGACGGCCAGCTTCCAGGGCACCGAGTTCACTTACGAAGACCTGTCCAACCTGGACCCCAGCGAATACGAGTGGCGCTTTCTCGAAGAGACCACGCTCTCCAAAGACGGCAAAGACGTCCCCGTGTGGCGACTCGAAGCCATCCCCACCTACGAAGACACGGGCTACAGCCGGCTCGTGGTCAGCTACCACAAGAGCGAGTGGCGCCGTGAGCAAGTGGAGTACTTCGACAAGGCTGGACGGCACCTCAAGACCCTGCACACCAGCGAGATCGAACTCTTTCACGGGCGCTTCTGGCGAGCACTCACGATCGAGATGACCAACGAGCAAACGGGCAAGAGCACCAAGCTCGAGGTGGACAAGATCTTCCTGAATCTCTCGCTCTACAAGAGCAAGCGCACGGGTGAGGGCCGGGACAACCTCACCGACGATTCGTTCACCACTCGAGCTCTCGAAGGTTGATCATCAACGCTGCCTCGGCCCGGACGCTGCTGTGCCTCGCTAGCCTCGTGCTGTGCGGCATGGCTCGCGGCCAAGACGCCCCGGATCCCGACGAAGAGGTCGTCGACGGCGAAGCCGAGCTCGACGATCTCTTCGACGACGGCCTAGATGACTTGCTCGGCGGTGGCTGGGCAGCAGCTGACGAGGCCGAGAGCGACAGCTCCGAGCAGGACTTCGATGATTTTGACGATTTTGATGACCTCGACGCCTTGCTCGGCGGCGGATCCACAGACGAAGAGAACGATTCGGTCCTCGTGAGTTGGAAGGGCTTCGTGGAGCTACGGCCCCGGGGCTACTGGGCAGACCGCCACCAAGGCCGAGACGACGACCAGCTCTTGCTCGAGGCAGAGTTCGAGTTCGACTATCGCTTCAGCGAGCAACTCTCCGGCTACTTTCGCCCGCGCCTGTTCACCGACTTGCGCAACAAGGACCACGCTCGCACAGAACCCTACGAGGCCTACCTCACCTGGGACGCCGAATCCTGGGATCTCCGCGCTGGGCAGTTCGTAGAGAACTGGGGCATCGTCGATACGGTGAACCCCATCGACGTGATCAATCGCCGCGACCTCGGCACGGACTTCCTCGACCCTAAGCGGTTGGGCGAACTCGGCATTCGCTGGCGCACCTTCGGCGAAGGGGGCGACACCTGGGGCGAACCCACCCTCTCGCTCTACGCTCTCCCGGAGTTTCGCTTTCCGAACTTTCCCGACGACGACGGACGCTTCAGCTTCGATGGCCTGGCAGGAACCTTCTTCGAGAACGACGGCTTCGAGCCCCACGGCCACGAAGAGATCTTTGTCGCCTCCCGCTTCAACGCCACCCTCGAGACGGCACCCTTCAACGCAGACGTGCAACTGTTGGCAGCCCGAGGACCCGAGCGCTCGCCCACCATCGCCTTCGTGGCTGGCCCCGGCTCAGCGGTGATCCCCGTGGCCTACGGCGTGAACACCATCGGCGGAGGCTTTCGCGCCGTAGCCAACGAAGATGCCCTGGGACACCTGCTGGCCTCGCTCACCTTCAAGTTCGAAGTGGCGCACAAGTCCCCCTACAGCTTCAGCGGATCGCCCGTAGCTACGCCCGACGCCTACACCACTTACGTGCTCGGCGTCGACCGCACCTTCTACGGCATCACTGACGACCAGGACCAACTCACGGTCACCGTGGAGTACATCGAAGAAACCGGTGCCCACGACCTCACGGCCATGTTGCGGCCGCTGTCCTCCGACGTGGTCTTGCGCACCTTCTGGGAAGCCAACGACTTCGATCGCACATCCCTCGAGCTGCGCATCATCGAGGACACCCAAGCCTCCGAACGCATCGCCGAGTTGATCTACGAAACCCAACTGCGCAGCATCGACGAAGACCTCAAGCTGATCTTCCAACTGCAGGCCTTCGACCAAGCCACCGCCGCTGCTGGCGGTTTTGGCTTCTTCCCGGACAACAGCTCCGCGGCCATCGGTCTGCGCTGGGAGTTCTAGGCGCTCTCGGCCCTCTACGAGTTGGCGCCGAGCCACCCGGTACCAACTCGTAGAGGGCCGCACCTTTGCGCAGCCCTTCCCCCGTGACATGATGGCCCGGCGCAGGGCGACCTGTGCGCAGCCGCAACCACGGAGGCACCATGGGCATCCTGATCAAAAACGGGAACATCGTCACGGCGCTCGATCGCTGGACTGGCGACGTCCTTTGCCAAGACGGGCGCATCGTTGCCCTGGGCGAAGGTTTGAAGGCAGGCGCCGACGACACGGTGGTCGACGCCTCGGGGCAGTACGTCTTCCCAGGGGGCATCGACCCTCACGTGCACATGGAGATGCCCTTCATGGGCACGGTGTCCTCTGACGATTTTGAGACAGGCACCGCCGCTGGGGTCGCAGGGGGCACGACCAGCATCATCGACTTCGTCATTCCCGGACGTGGGGATGATCTGCTCCAGACGCTCGGCGTGTGGCATGACCGAGCGAAGAAGGCTGTGTCTGACTACGCTTTTCATATGGCCGTGACTTGGTGGGGCGACAAGACCGCTGAGCAGATGCGCCAGTGCGTCGAGGTCGAGGGCATCCCCTCGTTCAAGACTTTCATGGCCTATCGCGGCGCGATTGGCGTGGACGATCCTGAGCTGATCAAGATCATGAACACGGCCCGAGAGCTGAGCGCCTTGGTGACCGTGCACGCCGAACACGGCGACATGGTCGTGGACCTCCAAGACCGGCTCTTTGCCGAAGGCAAGACCGAACCTAAGCATCACGCTCTCTCGCGGCCTGCGCCCCTCGAAGGAGAGGCCACCTCTCGGGCGATCATGCTGGCGCGCATGACCCGCGAGCCCCTGTACGTGGTGCACGTCACTTGCCAGCAAGCGGCACACGCCATCACCGAAGCCCGCGAGCGCGGGCAAAACGTCATTGGCGAAACCTGCCCGCAGTACTTGCTGCTCGACGCGTCCGTCTACGACAAGCCCGACTTTGAAGGGGCTGCCTATGTGATGTCCCCGCCCATTCGCCCTCTAGGTCATCAAGAGTACCTGTGGGCCGCGCTGGCCGCTGGCACGCTGCAGGTGGTGGCCACCGACCACTGCCCGTTCAACATGGCCGGGCAAAAAGAGATGGGCAAAGACGACTTCAGGCTGATCCCCAACGGGGCCGCTGGCATTCAGCACCGCATGTCACTCATGTACACCTACGGCGTGCTCGAGGGTCGCCTTGATCTGAACCAGTTTGTAGACGTGACTTCGACTCGCGCTGCCAAGATCTTCGGCATGTACCCGCGCAAGGGTGCCATCGCCGTGGGCAGCGACGCCGACCTGGTCATCTGGAACCCAGACACGAAGGGCGTCATCTCTGCCGCCACCCACAAGCATCGCTGTGACCGCAACATCTTCGAAGGCTTCAAGACCATCGGCGCGGCATCCACAGTGATCGTGAATGGACGCATCGCCGCAAGAGACGGCGACCTCGACGTAAGCACCGGCGACGGTCGCTACATCAAACGCAGCTTGGTCTGACCTTTAGGAACCCGCCATGACTTCTGAAAATAGCTCCGATCGCGCCGCAGACGTGCGCGCCAAACACAAGAAATACCTGCTCCCCGCAGTGGCCAACTACTACGCCGAATCGATCGTCCTCGAATCGGGCTCAGGCACGCGGCTCACAGACGTAGACGGCCGCACTTACCTCGACTTCTTTGGGGGCATCCTCACGGTCTCGGTCGGGCACTGCAACGAGCGCGTGAACAACGCGCTCAAGACGCAGATCGATCGTCTGGGCCATGTGTCCACGCTCTACCCGACCCTGCCTATCGTCGACCTAGCCGAACGCATGGCGCGCATCACCCCCGAGGGCCTGAACAAGTCGATGTTCACCGCCTCTGGCACCGAAGCAGACGAAACCGCCGTAGCTTTGGCCCAGGTGTTCACCGGGTCCATCGAGCTCATCGCTCTGCGCCACGGCTATTCCGGCCGGTCCATGCTAGCCCAGTCGCTCACGGCCCACTCTTCCTGGCGCTCAGTGCCTACGCAGATCGCAGGCATCAAGCACGCCATGGCGCCCTACTGCTACCGCTGCCCCATGGGACTCGAATACCCCAGCTGCAACGTGCGCTGCGCCACCGATATCGAAGAGCTCATTCAAACCACGACTACAGGCAAGATCGCCGGCTTCCTGGCTGAGCCCATCCAGGGAGTGGGCGGCTTCATCACCCCACCCCCGGAGTACTTCGAGATCGCCGTAGATATCATTCGCAAGCACGGCGGCGTCTTCATCTGCGACGAAGTGCAAACGGGCTTCGGGCGCACCGGCGGCAAGATGTTCGGCATCGAACACTACGGTGTGAAGCCAGACATCATGACCATGGCCAAGGGCGTGGCCAACGGCATGCCGCTCGGCGTCACCATCGCTACTGACGAGATCGCAAACGCCTTTAGCGCCGCGACGATCTCGACGTTTGGTGGCAACCCCCTCTCAAGCACTGCCGCCCTGGCCACCCTCGACATCATCGAAGGGGACGACTTGCTCACCAACTCGGCCATCCAAGGCGCTCGCTTACGAGCAGGGCTCGAAGAGCTGCAGTCCCGTTATCCCAAGGTCATCGGCGACGTGCGCGGCATGGGTTTGATGCAAGCCATTGAGTTGGTGGTCGACGAAACGACGGGCGACCGCACGCCGAACATCGAGATCACCAACCGCCTCTTCGAAGAGACCAAGTCACGGGGCATGCTCATCGGCAAGGGCGGTCTTCACGGCAACGTGGTGCGCATCTCCCCAGCCCTGAACATCAGCGCCGACGAAATCGACGAAGCCCTCACCATCTTCAACGAAGCCTTCGCCGCCCTCCATTGATCACCCACATAGACACCAGCGCTGCTCCCCCGCCACACCGGAATTTGTCATGAATGATCTCGGCATCGTCGTCGACGGCATGCGTTTCAAGAACCCTTTCATCCTGGCTTCGGGTCCTCCGGGCACCAACGCCAAGGTGATCAAGCGCACCTTCGAGCTGGGCTGGGGCGGCATGGTGGCCAAGACCATCAGCCTGGACAACAGCAAGGTGATCAACGTGGCGCCCCGCTACGGCAAGCTTCCCGCTGAGCCTGGTTCGAAACGCACCATGGCGTTTCAAAACATCGAGCTGATCTCCGATCGCCCCTTCGATGTCTGGCTGGACGAGCTCGCCGACATCAAGGCCTGCTACCCAGACCACATGCTCATCGCCTCGATCATGGAAGAGTGCGAGAAGGATCGCTGGATCGAAATCACCGAGCGCGTTCAAGCCACGGGAGTCGATGCCTTCGAGCTCAACCTGTCCTGCCCTCACGGTTTGCCTGAGCGCAAGATGGGCGCGGCCATGGGCCAGAACGCAGAGATCGTCAGCGAAGTGGTCAGCTGGGTGAAGAGCGTGTCTACCGTGCCCGTGTGGGCCAAAATGACGCCGAACATCACCGACATCACCGTGCCTTCCCGGGCAGCCGTGGACGCTGGCGCTGAAGGGCTTTCAGCGATCAACACGATTCTAGGCATCATCGGCATCAACCTAGAGACGCTGCGCCCCATGCCTACTGTAGAAGGCTACAGCGAGCCTGGCGGTACATCCGGGCCTGCCGTGCGCCCCATGGCCTTGCGCCAGTGCATGGAGATCGCGCGGGCCTGCCCCAACGCGAGCCTGTCAGGCATGGGCGGTGTCGAAACCGCCGAAGACGCAGCCATGTTCTTGCTCGTAGGCGCCAGCACGGTGCAGGTGTGCACCGCCGCCATGCTGCAAGGCTACGAGATGATCGAGGGCCTCCTGCAAGGCTTGTCATCATTCATGGATAAGCACAACTTCAAGACCGTGGAGGAGATCGTGGGCCAGAGCCTGCCCTTCTTCACCACCCACGCCGACTTGGTCGAGCGCCAACGAGATGCCCGCCGGGCCCATGCTGGCAAGACCAGTGGCGACGACAACTGGAAGGGCGACATCGCCGGTGAGACCGACGCGCTTGTCACGGATTGAAAGACACGGTGCTCTCAACGGCACACAAGTCTGACGAAGCATGATTCAACCCTCGTGCTCAACAGCGGAGCCATCATAGGTGGCGAGCTGAGCACCTGGCCCATGGGCCTCAACAGATACACCAGCGCCCTCTTGCTTCGCTGTCAAATCCAGTTCTGATCACCAAGGCAAAGACCGACTCATGAGCACACCGCGCCCCTTTCGGATTCTCGGCCTGCAACAAATCGCCATCGGCGGGCGGGACAAGTCAGCCCTGGCCAGCTTCTGGGTCGAGCTCATGGGCCTCACTCTCGAAAGCAGCTTTCGGAGCGAAGCGGAGAACGTCGACGAGGACATCCTCACCTTAGGCGCCGGGCCTCTCGCCGTTGAGGTCGACCTGATGCAACCCATCGACCCCGATAAGCGCCCGAAGGTCCACGAGCCCGCCCTCAACCACATCGGCCTCTGGGTGGACAACCTGCCCGTCGCGGTGGAGTGGCTCAGTGCGCAGGGCCTGCGCTTTACGCCAGGGGGCATTCGTCAGGGAGCAGCTGGGCACGACGTGTGCTTCATTCATCCGAAGGGTTCTGACGCCGCGCCTCGCAGCGCCGAGGGCGTGCTGGTTGAGTTGGTCCAGGCCCCGGCGGATGTGATTGCTGCGTTTGAGGCTGCGGCGGGCTGAGACGCTGCCAGCCAAAGCTGCCTTCTTGCTGCCCCCCCCAGCGAGACTTCGTGCAATGTCACGACTCTTCTTGGTGTAACCGCACAGGGCTTCGCCACCTAATTGCACAGGCCCACATGAGAGTAGCTGAACTTATTGGACTTGGAGTTCCCGAACAAGTTGCCGAACAATCCGGACAAGAAGGATGCCCCGAAGCTCGACCAGCGGTGGAACTTCTGCGTACGGGCTCCGTAGTCGTACACACCGATGATGGTGCTGTATTTGTAGCCGCCCCACCAAGATATTGGTCGAAGCGAAGCCGTCCCAATACGACCAGTAAGCGCAGACGCGGTGTAACCCGACGCCACCCCCCAAAAGCCCCCTGAGCCCTGGTAGGCGAACGAGCCTCCCTTGCTCTGCCAAACGTGGGCGCGAACGGCGCCAGGCCCATAATCGTAGAAAGCCGTGATGTCGTCGTACTTGCCGTCTCGGTCGAAGTCTCCTGCCACGACGCGGCCCGTAACCCGACCCGCCGTGTAGCCGGCGCTGCCCCACCAGCCTACCGAGCTCTGGTAAGTGAACGACGATGAGCTCCCACGCAGCCAAACGTGGATGCGCGTTTGGCCGTTGCCGTAGTCGTAGAACGCGGCGATGTCATCGAGGTTACCGTCCCGGTCGAAGTCCCCACTCACGACACGGTTGGTTACATTCGACGCCGTGTAGCCGGTAGTGCTCCACCAACCCGTCGGCCCCTGGTAGGACAGCGATGTGCCGGTTCCCAGCCAAACGTGGATGCGCGTCTCGCCGCCGCCGTAGTCGTAAAAAGCAGCAATGTCGTCAATCTTGCCGTCGTCGTCGAAGTCCCCAGAAACGACGCGGCCCGTCGTCGAATTGGCGTTATAGCCCGTGCTGCTCCAATAGCTGACTGGGTCTGCGAAGCTGCCTGAGTTCAATCGCTTCCAAACGATGATAGCTGTGGCTCCGCCGCCGAGATCCTGAAGCGCCGCAACGTCATCCCGGCGCCCGTCGCCATCAAAGTCACCGGCCACCATGCGGTTCGTCACAGTCGAGACGTCAAGCGCGCCGTTCCAGTAGTTGTTGACCGCGTACTCATCGAATCCATCTCCCGCAAGGACGTCCATCGATGCGGAAGTTGACGACGTGGGCTTCAGCATCGCCATGTCGTTCTGATGGTTCAGGTTCGTGTTGTGATCGCTAAAGTGGCCAGTGACAACACGGTATTGGTAACCAGAGGTGTCCATGCTGCATTGGGCGGTGATCTCTTGGGTGCAGGAGACGCTGACGAAAGCGGCTGCGATCAGCGAGGTCACTACGCGTTGATTGACGAGATGTAACATTGTGGCTCTCCATTGCTGGCGGCAGGTGTCGCCGCCGGGAACTTGAACCCGCCCCGGACGGTACCGGGGTGGATCAGCTCGTTACGCGACAGAAGGCGCCAGGGACTGCCACAACCGGGAGCCTTTTCTTTGCAGCTCAAAAGCGAGGCGCGCCACTGAGAAAGTCCCGAACACTCAGTTACGCAATTAGCCGCGGCACGACTTCACGGTGAAGCGCACGGTCGTGTCCGTCAATCGACAGAACCTCGGCCGAGGCGCTTTGCCGCGCGGCCGACCTACCGGCTTCGACTGTCAGCGGCATCGACTCAGCCGGGGTTCATTAAACTGAGGAGGGCCCAGCTATGGGGCTTAGTCTGCTTTCTCTCGCCGCTTCGGCGATCCTGATCTCGACACAAGTCGTGGTCGCGCAAAGTGCTGCAACAACACCCGCTATTCTGGCGTCGGGGGGGCTCCCCGAGGGTGTGGAGGTCGTCATGGTGCTCGACGACATGGCACTGCTCACGGCCGGCGGAGCTTCTTGGCTCATGCCAGCTTCTTCCTTGAGCGGTGCTGGTGCCTCTAGCATCACGTTGGCGCCGAGTCGGGTCGTTGCAAAGCTGGGCACGCAAGACTTCGAGGCCGGCCCCTGGGTCGATCTCTGGGGTGACATCCACTGGGCAAGCTCGTCCTTCACGAACCCGGACGGCAACCAAAACGCCGCCGACCAGGTGCTGTTTGTCACGGCGACCATGGCCCAGTTTCCACCGGCAGCTCAAGGTAACGATGTAGCCACGGGCTCGAGCGGTGACTTGCCCTTCTCTGTGACCGTCGGCGATGTCACGCACTCGGCGAGTTCGGGTGCGGTATTGGCCGAACTGATCCGGGTCATCGGCGGCCATGGGAGCGCCGACTCGCAGCAATCTTCATCATCGAGCGATGTCCTTGTCCTCAATGCCAACTGGCTCGATGCCCAGGGTGTTCAGCACAACGTCACGACCCGCCCCAAGAAGTCATCAGAGAAGCCATCCGTCACCCTCAATCGTCACCTGGAAGCAGTCGCTGCTTATCAGAAAGCCTTCCCGCCAGCTCCTGTAGGAGGTGGCCGCGTCTGCTTGCTCTGGACTGGATCAGCCTCCCTCAGCCTCGCTGCCTGACCCGCACGAGGGCCTGAACGAGAGCGGGCCCCGGACCGAGACCAATCGGCGGCGCAGTAAGCGCTCACACGATTGGCTGGTCCTGGGCCCGCGCCCCATCATTCTGACGACGAATGATGCGTTGTGTCGAAGAGGCCTCCGCCTTTCAGCTGGTGGTGGTGCCCTTCAGGCCGTTGCTTGCCGAAGCGCCCGCTACCGCGGCGCCGTCGGCGATCCAGTACTGCAACACGAGGTCGAGCCCGGCGGGCAAGCCTGGTGGCAGAACACCCACCAGCTCCAACTCACCAGAACTATCTGTTCCTAGTGAGATGGCCTGGATGAACGGGATCGGCACTAACTGTCCACCTTTAAAGGGAACCGGTGCAGCGATGGTGCCCAAGAACAGCACCGCCAACGAGCTGGGATTACCGTTAGCCAAACTGACGGTGTAGGTGGTGTCGCTGGCAAACAGGCCCAAGCCATCGAGAGTGGGCTCGCCAGTGATGCCTGCGAGAGCGAAACCAAGATCAGTCCAGGGGGTTTGACACTCATCGGGGATGCCATCCATGTCCAGATCTAGGCTGGTGGCCATGGCGATATCTGTGGCGTCCTCGATACCGTTCTCGTTGCAATCGTTGGTCACGCCGCCTATCACAAACGTCTGCGCCGTGTTGGGAACACCGCCGGTTTCAGCGCCTTCGCTGGTCCAGCTGAAGTCAGCGCGCACGTTACCCGTGCCCGCCAGTTGCAGCGAGAAGCCTGCGGGTGTTGTGAAGCTCTCGCTCACACCCACATCCACCGAACTCATGCCGTTCGCCGGGCCTCCGGTCGCCAGTATCACACCTTCGTAGCTGATGAACTCGATCACGTTATTGAGCGAATCAACCAGGGCCAGCCCATCTGGAGAACCGTTCTGCAGCTGGCCAGTCAAGAACTGCAACGTGCCGAAGCCCGCCTGCTGATCGGTGATCGTGCCAGCAAGGTTGAAGGTGGCGTAACTCGCGCCGCCGTTGCCGTTGTAGCCCACCACGGTCCAACCCGAGAGATCCGTGCCTACAGGGCCAGCGATTTCGATCATCTCGCCCACGTCGGTGCTGGCGTTGTCGTAGTGAAACTCATTGATCCATGGCACGCCACCGGGGCTGCCCCCAGTGCTCGGCGTAGCCATCACCTCAGCAGAGATCGCAGATTCGTTGGACGACGTATCCGTGGCAGTGGCCACGTAGAAGTAAGTCGTGCCGTTGACCACCGCGCCGTCGAAAGCGTTGCTCGTCGGAAGCAGCGAACCACTGAGCGCAGCGTAGGGCCCACCGCTCACCGTGGAGCTGTACACCGTGTATCCGGCCAAGTCAGGTTCGAAGTTGTCAGCCCAATCGAGGGACACATCGCCGTTGCCTGCCACCGCCACCAAACCGGTGACCGCACCAGGAGGCGTGATGTCCACGCCACCGCAGTTGCCAGTGAAGAGGCAGTCGACCCACTCGGGGTGATCTACGAACGGGTTGCGGTTGCCCTGGTAGCTGTAGACCACGTCGTTGCGGTTCATCTCCCAGGCATCCACGGGGTCTGCGACGTGCCACTGCAGCAGCACCGCGAGCATGCCCATGTAGGCCACCGATTCGTTGTTGCCCGTGTTCGACGCGGCGATCAGCGCCTGCACGTCTGTGAGAATCAAGTCGGCTTCGGGGTCGCTGGTGACGCCGTGGATTCCACCTTCGTAGCGCACGTCGGCGTAGAGCATGGCCCGAGCGATGTCGCCGCGGCGACCTGACCAGACTTCCCAGGTACCAGCAGTGCTAGAACCTGAAGTCCAGTTCGACTCGGAGGGATAACTCCCCGACGTACCGCCCTGGCCGTCGTTCAAGTCGGTCACCTTCTCATCGCAGCTCGAGCTGCAGAAGCGAAAGGGCTTGTTGCCCCGGGACGAGTTGTAGCTCCCGTCGCAAAGCCAGAGCATGTGACAGTCGGTGTACGGCGTGTTCATGCTGTTCAGATCGGGGAAGCCGTAGGACTTCGGCCACGCGTGCTCGCGATCGTAGAAGGGGTTGCCGCCCCCCTGCTTGGGCACACTCTCATTGTGGTAGACGTCGAGGACGCGACCCGAGTCGGCGGGGTCTTCCATCGCCTCTTCGAGAATGTCCCAGGTGTCGGTGCCTGAAGACGTGTAGGGGAAGGCCGTGTGGTCGTCGATCACGCCATGAATGGTGAAGCGCAACGAAGCCGGGCTGCTGTCGTCCACCGTGTTGTAGTAGCCCGGGGGAATACCCTGAGCCCGTACATCGGGGGACGACGCCACCAAACAGAGGGCGGCGGCGACCAGCGCCAGAGAAACACGACAAGACAAAAGGCGACGGGAAACGCCGCCCCTGACAGAGGGGTTGAGATGCATGGCTGACTGGCCGGCCAGCCGGGCCTGGGGAGCCGCGGCGGCCTCATTCCGGGGAAGAGACGGGGGAGAGAAGTGAGTTGCAGGATAGCAGGCTTTCGGAGAGCCGGCTGTTCAGCCTAGGACGAACTCACGGGCAGCCCGAACCTCTCTCCCTCGGCAAGCGCAGCGAGCCATCGCCCGTTGCTCAACGCTGAGCTCAGACGCCGGCGAGGAAAAACGCCGCTCGCTGCTGATACTCACCGTTTTCAGGATCAAGGGCCAAGGCCCGCTCTGCCAAGCTCACCGCCGTATCCACGTCTCCGTTGATGATATGAGCAAAGGCGAGGATATCGCGCAGCATGGCCCGGCGCCGGTTGGCTGCGGCTTTCCCGTCTTCGGCGAGGACCACACCGGCGGCCTTCTCACTCGCCTCCGCCGCCTGGTCAGAGGACAACGCAGCCTCCGCGATTTCCATGGCAAAAGCCTTGCTGTCGTCGTCCAGACCAGCCCGTGCCGCGAAAATGGTGTTCACGGTCTCCTGGGTCCAGTTGTCCTCGTTGCTGGCCGGTAATTCACTCCAAGCGAGACGCCACGCGGCGATGTCTTGATCCGGGCGGCCAGCCTGACGCTCCAAAGTCGCGAGGCGATTCCAGCCCTCCGCGCGACCCACCACGCTCTCCAGAGAGATGACGCATTCCCTTAACGGTGTGAGGTCCCAATCTGCAGCAGGGTCGGCCCGCCACCATCAAGGGAGATCACATCCTGCATAGCTAACCGTGCGCTGGCGAGGCTCGAGCCCTCGGGGTCATCTCGGCGGATGGAGTCGAACAGCTTGCCCGCCCGTGGTAGATCTCCCACCCAGACCAGCTTCTCGGCCAAGTCATTGCGCAACGTCAGATCGCTCGGCGCCGCCTTTTGTTGAGCGCGAAAATCGCTCACCGTGAAATCGCCTGCAGCAATCCGCGCCAACTCCCGCACAAGAGCTTGGGCAGGAATCAAACCCACGATGCGATCTTCAGCCGCCCCCTTGCTTGTGAGGAAGGCCAACGTGGGAAACATCTCCACATTGTGCAGCTGCACTACCTGAGCCCCCAAGACTGGATCCGGGTCGACATCCAGGCACACACTCGATTGCAACGCCGCAGCCACGCCCTCATCTTGCAAAGTCTCGTGGCGCAGCTGCTCTGAGTAGCTCGACCACTCTGGCGCGAAGACCAGGACTACCGCGCAATCCTTCTTGCGAGCCGCACTGAGCGCCCCGTTATACGAACCATCGAACCACGGCACTGCCGTGATGCTCTTGGCCGCGACGGGCTCTGCGGCCACACCCTGGGCGGTAGCGACTGTGGAAGTGAGCGCGAAGAGCAAGCTAAGAACTGCTGGCACCATCATCGAATCCTCCTCAGCGAATCTCGTTGAGTTGGCCGGCTTGGAGTTGTAGCGGGATGCCACGAACAACCTGACCGTCCTTCAATAACTGAAGCATGACTGCATTGTCGGTGACCGAAAGAACTTCTGAGCGACCGGACTAAAGTCCCACTCGCTCCCTGGCTTGCTGACGATCTGCGCGAAAGCTCACCAGCGGCAGGACATCACCATCGCCGTCGAGAACCTGCAATTGATCCGCTTCGTCCGCAGAAGCCAAAACGACGCGGACATCGCAGCGAGACGGCAGCACGACGCGCATAGGATCCATGCCACGGGCGACGGCGACACGTCACGGCATCAGCCCGGGCCCAGCCACTTCAAGAAGCGTCCCCTCACGAGACACTGAGCCCAGCTCAAACCGACCGGCGGCATCGGTCTGCACCGCCTCGAGACTGCGGGTGTCGCTTGGGTCGGGAGTTGCCCTCCGCTCTTCTTCCGAGCTTGAGCCTCGAAGAGCACTCGCAATCCAGGGACAGCTCGACCCTCCACGTCGATCACACGCCCGGCAAGATCACCACTGAGTGGTGTCCAAGCGAAGGCTCGCTCCATGGCCGCTTGGTCGATTGGAGCTGGGGTGCTCCGGGGTTGCGAATCGGCCGACGTCGCCAAGCGTTCCCCCACGGCGCTGCCGGCAAGACCTCGTACCGGCAGCTCGACAGCTGAGTCACCGTATAAGCCCTGTGCCAGCAGATTGGCTTCTACAGAGTCCTCGGGGAACCACATCCAGGCCGCTGTCCAGGCCACGCCCACGACCAGCAGCAGCGCTCCCGCCAACGCTGGCAGGGGCATGCCGAGCAGCAGAGACTGGGCGCCCCCCAAACTGCCGCTCGTCCCGCCGGCCGCAGAACCAGCTCCGCTCGCGGAATTCGCACCAGCACCAGCACCAGCACCAGCACCAGCACCGCCAGCGCCCGCGCCAGCGCCTGCCAGCGTGCCCAGTCCCAAAAAGCCTGAGAGCCAATCGTTGCAGTCCCCTTCGTGGTCGTCGTCGAGACGCAGGCGCATGGCGGCCAATCCCCGGGACAGCCGTTTGCGCACGGCAGCGGCAGAGCAGCCCATCCGTTCGGCGATCTCAGGGCCGCTCAATCCGTCGAGGTAGCGATAGAGCACGGTCGAGCGATAGGGCTCGTCGAGGGTCAGCACCTCTTGGACCAACTCTCGGTGAATCTAGCCCCGAGCCACCACATCAACCGTGGACACCCGGTCGGACTCCGCTCGCGAAGCCTTGTGCTCGCGCTTGCGCCTGCGGGTTGAGCTGCGCACGGACTGGCGAGCCAGGGTGCGCGTCACCGAAGCCAGCCACGCCCGCAGAGACGGGCCGCTGGTGGCCGTGTGAGGCGGACGCTCCAAGGCGGTGAGCCAGGTCTGCTGGGCCACGTCGGCGGCCACATTCGGGTCGCGTACCAGGCTCCGAGCAAGGCTCTGCACCCAGCCCATTTGGGCTAGCAACTCGTCAGCGGTGATGGTGCGAGGTTCGGATTCCATGGTCACTCGTAAGGGGCCGCAACCGGGATGCAGTGTGACTTAGAGCCTCAAAGACCCTCGAAGTCACCACCGAGCCCTGCCCCTGTCTCCAGATCTGCGACAATCTCAGCCCGCCGAGATTTTCCGCGCACACCATGGCGCGGGACGGTGCCTAGAGAGTCGAGGACCTCCATGAACCCGTCGATCTCCCCATCCCAACCGCCTTCCCTTGATCGCTACCGCACCTATCTCCACCTACTCGCCCAGGCCCAGCTGCACCCCCAAGTACGGCGCCAGCTGGACCCCTCAGACATCGTCCAGGAGACTCTGCTTGAGGCCCATCGGGACCAAGCCCAGTTTCAGGGTGACTCTGCCGCTCAGCTGGCAGGCTGGCTCCGGCGCATCCTGGCCAACAACGTGCAGAACGCCCTGCGAAACCTGCGGCGGCAGAAGCGGGACGTGGCCCGGGAGCAGCCGCTGTTCCCTGAGAACTCGCCGGCCCTGGAGCACAGCGGGCTCGACGTCCCCGCCTGGCTTGCTGCTGATCAGCCCACACCCAGCGAAATCCTCTCCGGCAGCGAGCGCTTGCTGCGCCTCTCTGACGGGCTCAAGAGTCTCTCGGACGCCCAGGCTCAGGCCATCGTGCTGCGCTACTGGCAGGCCTGTTCTCTCGCGGACATCGCCGAGCGCATGGATCGCTCCCCTGCGGCCGTGGCCGGATTGCTGCACCGAGGTTTGAAGCAGCTCCGCGAACTTCTCGAATCACTGGAGACGCCATGACCGTCCGTGAAGACGCCGCTCAGGCCCTTTCTGGCGAACGTTTTGACGCCGTTCTCGCCGAATACCTGCATCAGATCGACCAGGGGCAGCAGCCAGATCGCCAAGCCCTCCTCTCCGCCCACCCTGATCTAGCCAACGATCTAGCCGGGTATTTCGAGGTGCAAGACCGCATGGTGCGCCTGGCTCACACCGATCACGGCACCCACCCCACCTTTGGCGGCGGAGGCACTCCCGAAGAACCTCAGCCCCACCTGGCCGGAGAGCTGCTGCCCCCGGGCTCGCTCCTTGGGCAGTACCGCTTGGCAGAAGTCGTCGGCGAAGGGGGTATGGGACGGATTTACCGCGCCACCCATCTGCATCTCGACAGGGTGCTGGCGATCAAGGTGCTGGCACCGCGGCTCTCCAAAGACGCTGCCCTGGTCCAGCGCTTTCAGCTCGAAGCCCGAGCCCTGGCGCGCCTCAGTCATCCGCACATCGTGTCCATCCATGACATGGGCAGTCAGGGCGAGATGCACTACTTCGTGATGGAGTACGTGAAGGGCGTCAACCTGCGCCAACTCATGGCCACGGGCGAGGTGTCTCCCGAGCGGGCGCTGTCGTTGGTGGCACGCATTTGTGACGCCCTCCACTACGCCCACGATGCTGGCATCGTCCACCGGGACATCAAGCCTGAGAACATTCTCATCGATGAAGCGGGCGAGCCACAGGTGGCCGATTTTGGCCTAGCTAAGGTACTCCGAGGCGACGTGGCTCCCGGAAACCTCACCGGCACGCATGTCGTTCTGGGCACCTACAACTACATGGCGCCCGAGCAGAAGCGCTCAGCGAGAGTCGACCACCGCGCCGATATCTACGCCGTGGGAGTGATGCTCTATGAGCTGCTCACGGGCAAGCTCCCTGCGGGCAACTTCCCGCCGCCGAGCCACCATGCGCGAGTGACTCCAGGGGTTGATCAGCTGGTGCTGAAGGCGCTACAGGCAGAGCCCGAGCACCGCTATCAAAGCGCCCACGACTTGGGCAGCGATATCGACATCGCTCTAGCAGGCGAGAGCGATGCTGCGGCTGGTCCCGTTCCCCCGCGCGCTGCGGCGACGGGCCTGCGGCTCCTCAGAATTGTAGATTCCCGCACGGACCAGTTGATCGGCGAGATGACTGCAGCCTGGCTACGCATCAGCATGAAAGAGAACACCCTTGAGCTGCGCACCTGGGCCCGTCCCGAGATCGGCGTCACCACTGAGGCGAAGCTGAAGAAGATCGTTCTCTCGCAACTCGATGGACACTCGTCCACCTGGACCGACACCGACGACGACGCCTTGCCAGGGCTCGGCATGAAGTTGCCCGCGCACCCCACGACGATTCACGTCCCCGCTGATTTGGCCGTACGTATCGACGGCAGCGAGGTGGACATCACCACGTCTGGCATGCGCTCAGCGCTGCACATAGAGTCGGGCACAGGCACCGCGAAAATCCGTGACCATCAAGGGCGCCTGCACGTCGATCGGTTGGAGAAAGGCGCCCTCCGGGTGAGCGGTCTGCACAGTGAGAACTTCAGCTTGAACACCCGGGCTGGACGACTCTTGGTGAGTAATCTGCGCTTCTCCAGAGGACACGGCACCATCCACAGCGACGACGGGGTGATCGCTTTGGGAATCGACGAAGACCACTGTGGCTTTCGCTTCGATGCGCGCACCTTGTCCGGGAGTCTGTCCTGCGAGCTGCTGTCCGAAAGCCCCACCCCTGGGGCGTCGTTTTTTTCCGGAACCGTTGGTCGAGGGCAGGGTCAGCTCGACATCGACAGCTACAGCGG
>JBLIMM010000051.1:0-17954 GCA_047638635.1 Pseudohongiellaceae bacterium
CTTGGTGATGGCGCGGTTGCCAGCTTCGACGAGGGCTTGGTCCCCGTCGAGCCGCATTTTCATGGACTCATCGATGCCGTCGGAACGCAGCCCCAACAAGAACTGCACCATCAACTCGACCTCTTTGTCATTGAGGTTGAAGTTGGGCATCTTCAGCTTCTCGCTGGGCAGCTTGACCTTCTGCTCGTAGCGACTCACAAACTTCTCGCCGTCAGCGTTCACGCCCACCACGGGCATGCGGTCGAAGATCCGCGGATCGCGCATCTTGCTGCGATAGAACTCAGGCAGCGAATGATGAATGGCCTCGGGGTTGCCATGAGCTGCCTCGTGACCGAAGTCGAACTTGGTCAACTCCTTCAGCGACTCATAGGTCAGCTCGGTACCGATGGGCGTGTCTTTCGAGTGCCCGGGGACCGTGTGACAGCCAGCACAGCCATAGCGAGAGAAGAGTTTCTCGCCTACGAAGAGCTCGACAGCGTCGTCAGAGGTGGCTGCCATTTCGGCCACCTTTTCTTTGGCCCAAGCCACACCGGCCACGGCGCTCAACTGCTCCACCGCAAGTTGATCCATGATGCCCTGGTTGCCGCTCGGCGTCGGCAGAGCCTCCCACTGGGGATCGGTCAGATTCATCAGGTAGGCGGTGATGTCCCAAGCCTCTTGCTCGCTCAGACGCAGGTCAGGCATGACCGTGTCCGGGAAGTAGCGCTTGGGGTCGAGGATCCAGTTGTAGAGCCAGCGAGCGTCTACCTTGCTGCCCATCGCGCCCAAGTCGGGGCCATGATCGTTCAGCAGCCAGCCCTCGTCGCCGATGGAGTGGCAACCCAGACAGCCACGCTGCTCGAACATCGCCCGGCCTGCAGCTGAATCGGCAGCTTGCTCAGGCACCGGGAGCAGGCTCCAGCCACTACTGGCCAGGGCATCCTCGGACTGACGGTAGATGTAGTTCACGACCGCGCGAGCTTCGACCTGGTTGCGGACACGCCAATCAGGCACATGGGGATCGCTGTTGTTGTTCCACTCAACGTCGGGAGACACGGTCGTCTCTGCGGGCGCGCCGGAGTTCGACTGGTTCCAGAAGTGCGGCATACGCGTGGTCGGACGGAAGCTCTTAGGGCTCATGGCCCACTTGTACGACCAGCTACGTGGGGTCTTCAGTGCCAGATTCGTCAGGTCAGGACCGACCTTACGCACGTACTCGAGGCCCTTGACCTTGTGGCAGCCTGCGCAACCCAACGTCTCCATCAGCTCCCGAGACTCGTTGTACTCCGGCACACCATCGAGACGTTCGGTCTCCGTGTGACACATAAAGCAAGACGAGTAGAGCTTGTCGGAAGGCGTCATGGGCCAGTCCCAGTAGTGCTTCGCAGGGTCGTAGTTGTACTCCTCGACCCAACGCTCCTCCTTCTCGTGGAGCGTCTCGAAAGCATCTGCTGTGGGCGTGTGGAAGGTCCGTTCGAACTCAACAGCTTGACCGCGACCCATGTGGCAAGTGGTACAGCCGAAGTCACCCATGGCGTGGGGACTCTTGTCGGCGATGAACAGGTCGAGCTTCGGGTGAGCGTTCAACACCCGCTGCCCCACCCGGCCTTCATCACTCAGCCAAGGCTTCTCATTGGCATCATCCCAATGAGCGTAGTCCGGATTGTCGATGTTCACGTGGCAGGTGATGCACATATCCACCTTGCCCACGTGCATGAAGTTGTAGTTATCCCGAAGCTTGTCCAGGACGATCTTCTCGATCTTCTGCGTGGGAGCCAGCATGTCGGCCACCGGCGCGTTGCGCAGGTAGTCGTTGAACAAGCCGCGCTCAATCTTGGCCAGGCTCGCAGCCAAACTATCGCGCTCGGCAGTCAGAGCCGTAAGTTCGCGCCCCTTGTCCTTGCGAGCCGAGGTGTAGGCCTTGATCTCGTCCTTGGTGCTCTTCAGCTCGCCATAGACGCCGTCCGCAGTGTCGAGCTTGGCCTGCACATCCGTCTGGGCAGCCAAGAACTCGGTGGTGGACTCGCTCAGCAGATCCGAGTCTTCCCCGTGAGCGAGTCGCTTCTCTTCGAAGGCGTACCGCATCGCGTCAAACTCGCTCTTCGCGATCTGGAAAGTCTGGTTCGCGGCGTAGTACTCGCCCTCTTGTTGCAGCTGACGCTCGTTCAGCACGTCAAGGGCATCGGACTGCCCCTCGATCTGCGCCTCGAGAGCTGCCAGCTCAGTACGCACCGCGTCTTCAGCCTCGCTGTCCGCCGCTGCGTTGGCCGCTTCAATATCGTCTTCCAGGCGCTGAATCGTCAGAAACCGCGCTTCACGCTGGTAAGGCTTCCAATCGCGGACATGGTCGCGACGCCACATCAGCAACACCGCAACCGTGAGTAGCAGGCTGCCAGCAATGAACCACAGGCTCAGCGTGTTCGGTTTGTACAACCGATCGTCACCGAAGATGCGCTTATTGACCGGCTGAACGGGGAAGATGTTCTTGGCCGCACCAGCCTTGCGAGGCTTCGGTGCAGCTTTCGAGACCGCCTTAGCGGCCGGGGCAGCAGCCTCGGCCTTGCCAGCATCCATCTTGGCTTTCAAAGCTGCAATGCGGGCGGCCATGTCCGGCTCGCCACCACCTTGCTGCCCTGCGCCACCGCCATCCGAAGCACTCGCCGCTGCGGGTGCTTCGCTTGCGGCAGGCCCTTCGGCCAGACGCTTTTTGATCTGCGCAATAAGAGCAGCTTTGTCCATCTTGCCGTCGCTCATGGAAGAACCTTCAGTTGCTGTCGAGTGGGTCTAGAAACCCGGACTCAGATGTTGAAGAACCACTCAGGAATGGCCACGAGGTACTTCAGGTTGAAGAACCAGCGAAGCAGCATCTTGATCGGCAAGGAAGCCATGAAAAGTAGCAACATGACTAGCACGCTGTAGCGCGCAAAACCCATCTCGTTGAAGAGCTTCTTGAGCACCGTTACGGCCAGCAGGGCCGGGGCAATGACGAAGTAAGCACCGACTAACAAGAAGCCCGGAGCCTCGCGAATCAACGAGTTGTCGGGGAGCCGGGTGTCGAGCATCGAAACCCAGAAGTACTCCGACAAGTTGATGTTGCTGAGCGCTTCGACCTTGTGTGGATCCCAGTACTCAAAGGGCCCGAAGAAGTTCCAGTTCGGTCCTCGCAGGAAGGTGCCCATGATCACCAAGAGCACCCACAGGATCAGGAAGCCAAACATGAACACCGAGATAGCGAAGGGCCGCTCCTTGAACGTGTAGTAGCCGTTCCCCTTGGGGTTCACGTCGATGTAAGGGATGGCCATGAGGCCCACCACGATCATGCCCGGCAGGACCACGCCTGCCAGCCAAGGATCGAAGTAGACCAGCATCTCTTGGAGACCCAAGAAGTACCAAGGAGCCTTGGCCGGGTTGGGTGCTCGAGCGCCACTGGCCGGCTCTTCGAGAGGAGCCTCAACGGCCACTGCCCAAATAATGAAGACCGCCGACAAGATCACGGTGACCGTAAACTCGGAGAACACCAAGTCAGGCCAAACCAGGACCTTCTTACCGCTGTCGGTAGCCTCGTTCGGGGGCAAGCCCTTCTCGAGACGCATGTCGTTCAAGGTGGCCTGGCGCATCGCCAGCCACAGAAAGAACAACACCGCGTAGATCAAGATCACGATGGGCATGTTGTCGCCCTTCGTGATGATCTTGAAGAAGTCGTGGTTCTGGCAGCCGATGACGAGGAACACGGCCACCAAGCCCATGATTCCGAAGGACACCTGCGGCGTCATCATCTGCCGCATGCGCGCCAGGTAGATGAAGAAGACCACCGTGGCAATGCCGATGACCAGTTGCGGCGAGGCCAAGGCGTTGAAGAAGTTTTCGAATGTTTCCATGGCTGCTGCTTCCCTTACATCGGGCCCGAGATGCCGCCGTCCTTACGGACGCGCCAGAAGTGCACTGCCATGAAGATGCCTGCCGCCAATGGCAGAGCAACACAATGGAGCACGTAGAAGCGCAGCAGTGCTGCGGCCCCCACAAATCGCCCGGCCAAAAGGCCGAAGCGGATGTCGCTAGCCGGTGTGACCAAAGCCACGTCGCCCACGGCCAGCAGGCTGGCACCTGGACCCTCGTGACCAATCACGGGGTGGGCGCGAGCCATGTTGCTACCCACGGTGATAGCCCAAATCGCGAGCTGATCCCAAGGCAACAAGTAGCCGGTGAACGAAAGCAGCAACGTGAGCAGCAGCAGGATGACGCCGATGTTCCAGTTGAACTCACGTGGCGGCTTGTAGCTACCGGTGAGGAACACCCGCAGCATGTGCAACCACACCGCCAGCACCATCATGTGAGCGCCCCAACGGTGCAGCTCACGCATGATGCCCAAGGGCACGTGTTCACGCAGGGCGATGATGTCGTTGTAGGCGTACTCGATCGTCGGCCGGTAATAGAACATCAACAGCACACCGGTGATCGTCTCGAGCAGGAACAGGAAGAACGTGATCCCGCCCATGCACCAGGTGAACGACAGCTTAATGCCGTGCTTACGGGCCTTCACCGGATGCAAGTGCAAGAAGACGTTCGACAGGGCGGCTAGAGCACGGTTACGGGGTGTGCTCGGATAGCCGTGCCTGAAGATCGACCTCCAGATCTGCGTCTCGGCGATCTTTTGGAACAAGCTCAAGGCTCGATCCCTCCTGTGGGGTTGTGCTGGGAGAAGCGCATGGGAATCAAACTTGCAGGAATGCCTCGGGGCCGATCCATTGGCCCTTCTCCCACTGATACTTCTGGTTCTTGTCGACGAGAATCTCGCCGTCTTGTTCGACGATGCGCCAGCGCTCAAGGGGGCGCGGAGCAGGGCCTTCGAAGTTCATGCCGGAGGCGCGGAAGCCGCTGCCGTGACAGGGGCACTTGAACTTGGCGTCAGCCGCCTGCCAGTTGGGGATGCAACCCAGGTGGGTGCACACCGTGCTCAGGGCATACATGCCGGAGATGCCTTCGCGATCGGAGAGAGGGTCAGAATCGACCTTCACCAACCAAGTGCCGTTTGAGGCTTTGAAAGTCTCGTCGACGCCCGGCCCGTAGCTATCAGCCTTGCCCGCTTTGAACGTCGCAGGCGGCTCGTAGAGCAGATTCGGGAACAGAAAGCGGACGCAGCCGAGTAGGCCGGCGCCAGCTCCCGTCAGGAACAGAGACCAGCCGATTAGCAGTCCACCCACGACACCACGGCGAGAGGGATCTCCGCCGCGAGTCGGGTTCTGTGTCGTTATGGCCTGTTGCGAGGCTTCTGAGGTAGCCATGTCAGGAGTTCTCGGTGGGGACACTGAGGACGCCGAGAGCGTCCAAAGCGTTGATGGCGGCGGATCTTACTTTCACGGGGCGGTCGGGCTCACGCAACTTCTGGAGGCTGGCCACAACCGCAGGGTCGCCGAGGGCTGCAGCAGCCTGGCAAGCCTGGATCAAAAACGTCTCTGTGGAAGCGCTCAGAGCCTCTGAGCGACTCGCTTCATTGAATTCGGAAAGGCCCAAATCCATGGAGCTGTCTTGGGCGTAGGACTCGGGATCGAGCAGCCGCAGCAACATGGGCAACGAGTCGCCGTTGCCTCGCCGAGCCGAGAGCAGAGCCGCGTTGCGAGCCACCATGGCATCGGTGGAGGTCAAGGCGGCCGCGATAGCAGCGCCAGCCTCGGGCGTGTCAAGGTTGCCCAACGCCCCCAGAGCCATGAGGCGAACTCCGGCCACGGGGGACTCTAAGCGCGCAGTGATCGCTGGCACTGTCGAAGGGTCTTTCATTCGCGCCAAGGACGCCAAAGCCGCCATCACCAGGTCGTCGGAAGAAGCCTCCAGGGCCTCCACGGCGAAGTGCGTCAGGCTGGCGTCGCCCTTCCAGGCGATAATATGCAAGAGAGTTGAGCGCATGATATCAGCCTCTTGGCCCCCAACCAGCCGCTGCTCCTCTGCCTCGTAGATCAGCGCCAGCTCAGCTGCCGAGACCTCGTCGAGGTTCAGCCGCTCGCGCTTGAGGCCGTCTGCCAAGGAGTGCATCAGCTGCCAGCGGCCGTGAGGGCCCGCCACGCGAAACTCGTCGAGCAACTCCCGGGCGCTGTCGGACTCTGTCCCCACCACAACCCGCAGCAATAGGTAGATCACCGTGAGCGTGACGACAAGAATCGCCGGAAAGACGAAGAACTGAGGCAAGGCCTCAAGAAACGACCCGGGGACGTGCTCCGGCGGCTCCTCATCGAAAACCCCTTCGGGCGCAGCATCTCCAGGGACGCTGGGCGGAGCGGGCGCATCGGAGCGAAAAGGAGAGCTGTTTGGGTCCACTGGGTAGCGGTTTTTCCTAGGGTGAGCAGACTCGCGTGGGATCTTAATCAACAAGGCCGATTCAGGGAACAGCCTGGATGCTGCCCGCCCTTGTTTGGAACCCCCGAGCGGCCCTGATCACCCCCATGAGAGCGACGTCCGAACCACGGGCTCCCCGCGCTCCCTACCCCGCACACAGAGTCGTCACCCCTTCCCGTAGTAGATAGGAGCCAGAGCTTCGCGCTACGATTCTCGGCCTATGACCGCCCTGCGCATCCAATCTCTCTGCAAGCGCTTTGGCCGCACCGTGGCCGTTCAGGACGTTTCACTCAACGTCGAGCGGGGCCAGCTCTACGGTTTACTCGGCCCGAACGGCGCTGGGAAGACCACCACGCTCTCCTGCGCCCTCGGCCTGCAGCGCCCGGACGCCGGCAGCATCTCGGTGCTAGGCGTGCCCGCCGCGCAGATTCATCGCTTGGCTGGCAAGGTCGCGGTTGTCTTCGATCAACCCACCCTTGTCCGTGGCCTCACCGTTGCCCAGAACCTCGCCTACGCCCAGCGCCTCTTGGGGCACAAGGGCGGACGCACCCCGGCCGAGGCCCTCAAGCTGGCGGGCATCGCCGACTTGGCCCAACGCCGAGCAGGCCGCCTCTCCCTGGGACAATCGCGCAGGCTAGCCATCGCCCGGGCACTCATGGGCCGACCAGAGTTTCTGATCCTCGACGAGCCCCTGTCCGGCCTGGACACCCTGGGCGTCACCTCCATGCTGGCGCTCTTCGCCGACCTGCGCGACCAGGGCATGACGCTGATGCTCTCCAGCCATCGGCTGCACGAACTCGAACGGATCGTGACCCACGTGGGTGTGCTCATCGGCGGACGGGTCGTTCGCGAAGCCACCCTCCCGGAGATTCTCCACGGCGTGGCGGGACAGCTGCGCGTCACGGTCGACGACGTCCCCCGGGCCCGCACGGCCCTCGAAGGACTCGGTGGCGTGGTGCTCGGCAGGAGCGACGAGGCCAGGGGCATTCTGCGCCTTGACCCAGGTCCCAGCGGCGCCCCCGCCATCACGCGCACGTTGGTCGAAGCAGGCTGCGCAGTCTCCGCGATCGAACCACGGCGGTCCGGGCTGCAAAGCGCCTTCGAGACATTGCTCGAAGAATACGGCACGCCCGAGACGGAGCGCCCATGAGCGGCTGCAGCGGAGTCCTGCGAGCCGAGCTCTACCGCCTGCGTCACAGCAAGGCGGTACGCTTCTCGGCCCTCTTCGTCATGCTCGTGGCAGTCCTGCGTGTTTGGGGCGAATCGGTCATTCAAGCGACCAGTCGTGCGGCCATCGTCCAACGGGCCCTGGAGCGAGGCGCTAGCCCCCCAGAGCTCGCTCCCGCGAACGCCTTTGCCCCCTTGGTCGAGGGCTGGCTGTCCGCGCTCACCGTCGGGTCGCTGCTGCTACTGATCCTGGCCTCCCGATCCATGGCAGCCGATCGAGAGAGCGGAGTGCTACGGCTGGCCCGCACCCGCTCAGCCGGGCGAGGCGCGATCGTGGTTGGCCGAGCCCTGCTGGGGATTCCCCTGGTTTTGGGATTGGTGGCCATTAGCGGTGTCGCTGCCTGGACCACCGCTGCGCTACTTTTCGACTTCGGCCCCCTCGTAGAACACGGCTTCGAGCTGCTCAGCGTGGAGACGTTCCACGAAGAGCTGCAACGGGCGGTGCTAGCGACGATCCCACCGCTCCTCGCCAACTGGACCTTCGGCCTGGCCATCTCGGCATCGTCACGGTCTGCCAGCACGGCCCTAGGGACGAGCTTGGCCGCGTACCTGGGCTTCGACCTCTTCAAACAAGTTCTCGGCGATGGGCAATGGTGGGTTTTTGCTTCGTTTGCCCCTTCGTTCTCCGACTCCTCGGCCATGAACGAAATGACCGGGGTGGCGCGGGGCCTGTCAGACGCTGGCTACTCCACCGCGCTCTACAACAAGAACATGCTGCTACCTTGGCCCGAAGCGCTGCTCCTCGTCGGTGTGGCGTGGTGGGCCACTCGCCGGAGAGCCCTCTGATGACTTTGCGCTCGTGCCTTATCGCCGTGATTCTTTTGACCGGTTGCAGCACAGCGCCGGTCGCTTCCGTCCCCAGCCCGCTGCCTCTCGCCGAAAATTGGCCGGTGGCCGAAGATAGTCGTCCGTTTCTTGGAGTCTACGGCGAAGAAAACAGCGGCGGCTCCTTAGGAGCCATGAGCTTCGACCCGGGAGTGCGTGTGCTGCGCGTGGTCGAGAACTCCCCCGCAGCCGCGGCCGGGCTCACTCAAGGCGATGTCATTCTCGAAGCGGGCGGGCAAGCGGTAGACGATCCGGACGCTCTCGAAGTGCTCGTCCAAGAGCACGGAGTCCCGGCTGAACTCACCCTTTCGGTCCTGCGAGGCGACACCGTTTTTGCCGTCCCCGTCACGTTGACCTCAGCAGGAGGTGGCGATGCATCCCCGGCACGCCCCCTCTATATTCTTGACCCGTCTCGCTCACGAGCTGGCTGGACGACCACGCCGAGCGGCGTCGCCCTGGCTTCTTCTCACAGCGACGGACCGTTCCTGAACGCAGGCTTTCCCCTGGGCAGTGTGGTGCTGACCCTCGACGGAGAACCCGTGATCTCAGCCCGAGCCCTGGTGCGCACGCTGAGCGCGCTGGAGCCAGGGGCCGACGTGGCCGTGCAAGCAGAGCTCCCCGACGGCTCGGTGCGGCAGAACGACGTGACTCTTTACGACGTGCCGAGGGTGCTCACCGAGTTTGGCCTGCCCATCCTTTTTGACTACACAGCCAGCCCCGACGGCCAGCGAGGCAGCGCGTCGTTCATCGACCTCTGGTTCTTTCAGCTCTACCAATATCGGCGGGACGGCGGCGAGCGGAACTGGGTGATTCTCGAACTCTTCGGCTTTGACCTCTTCGAGTTCGCTACAGGCCTGGGCGAGCTGGCTGAATGACGAAGCCCTCGAAACCAGCGGGCCGTGATTCCCAGGCGACCTTTCGCATATGGCTTTGCGCAGCGCTGCTCGCCATGGTCCCGTGGGCATCCGCCGCAGAGGACAAAGCCACCCTCGTCGACGCCTCGCTCACGGTCGATGGCAAGGTGCTTTCGGCCATCGCCCAAGACGTCGACGGTGACGGACGGCAGGACATCACCTCAGCGATTTACAACGCCGCTCTGTCCCGCCGAGAGATCCGAGTCTGGCGCTTCAAAGACAACGGTCAACGGGAATCGGCTCCCTTTGTCACCGTGCCCATCCTCGACGACGTGGTGGCCTGGTGTTGGGCCGACGTCCGCGATGAACCAGGCAAAGAGCTAGTCTTCCTGTCCAGAACGGGAGCCTGGTCCTACTCGATCACCCTCGACGGCTACCGCAACAACATCCAACGGTTGGTCGATGTCGAGCTGCTCTACGACGTCCCCGATCCCACGAGCCTGCCTCACTGGGACTACGTGCTCAGCTGCCCCGAAGGCGATCAGCTCTTGCTCCCCGAGCTCGGCGGCTACTCGATCTGGGCACCCTCCGAGAAGGTCGCCGACAACGAGCCCCAGAGCATGACTCGCTTCTCACAGTTCCGAGTGAGCCCGCGCCTGGTCCAGACCGTTCCGAGCGACCGCCGCAAGATTCAAATCTCTTCTGCTGGCGTCGCGGTTTCAGGTGGCAGCTCTGGCAACCCGCTCATCGATCTGAACAGCGAACAACAGATCGGTCCGCTCGTGGACGCCGGCAGTCGCATGCGCGCCCCGGCGATGGTCGACGCGAACGGCGATGGGCGAGACGACCTGATTCGTTTGGGCGAAGATGAGCTGCACCTACACCTCGCCACCGACAAAGGTATCAGTAACCAGGTCTCTCGCAGCGAACCCTTCCCCCCCTACCTGCGCGGCTTGGACGACGAAACCGAGATCGATTTTGAGTTCCTCGATCTCGATCAGGACGGCGATGTCGATGTCCTCGCAAGGCTCCGAGCGGCCCGAGGGAGCAGCCTCGATGGCAACAGACAGGTGAGTTTTCTCTTGCTGCTCAACGATGGCCGTCTGCTCCCGGAGCGGCCTCAGCAGATTCTCAAGTTCGAGGCGGCTGCGGTGAAGCCAAGCCTCACAGACGTGGACGGCGATGGGCGGACGGACCTAGTGTTCGACAAGATCACGGCTCCTCGCCTGCTCGACATCACCAGCCCGGACGGACTCGCGGTCACCCGCAGCATGTTGGTCTTTCTGGGCAAAGACGACGAGCTCTTCGAACGTCACCCGATCCTCGACCAGCTCAAGATTTTCGACGAAACTAGCCTCGGTGATGCGGTCACCCGGCAAGCGATCGGCCCCGACTGCAACGGCGACGGCATCGGCGACCTCGTGGAAATCAACCTCGCCGGCGAGGTGCGCATTCATACCATCGCCAAAGAGAGCAGCTTCTTCGGCGGCGACACCTGGACCATCAACAGAACGCCCTGGCGGCGCTTCCACAGCGGTGCCGACCTCAAGAACTTCCGCAACGACGACATCAACGGCGATGGCCTCGCTGACGTGCTTTCGTTCCAGGGCCCGCAGCTCACCCTGCTCCTGTCCCAACGGCTGGGAGATGCTCAGTGACACCTCCGACCACCTGGCTGTCTCCCCTGGCATTGCTCGCGGCGATCTGCGCGCAAGCCCCGGTAACGGCAGCTCAAGACGATTCACTGAGCGATGCTCCGAAGTTCGCTGTGAGCACCTTGCCTATTGCCGCAGAAGACGTCATCCACGCACTGCGCGACATGGACGGGGATGGTGATCTCGACCTCCTGCGCATCGACACTGACGGAGTGGCCCTGCGGCGCATGGGAGACAACGGCGAATACGCTGCGGCCGACGAAGGTCAGCTGCCCTGGCCTAGCCCCGACGTGGGCTGGCACCTCACAGACATGGACGGCGACGGCGCCACCGAGCTCTTACTACTCCTCTCAGGGAAGACTCTGGTGCAGTACCGGGTCGCCGCCGAGGGCTCCTTCGACGAGAGCACCACACTCCTTGAGCAGCCAGCGGGGCACCTACCCCGGGGCGTTCGCCGAGTGCCTTTTCTCCGAGAGGTGAACGGGGACGATCGCCTGGACGCCGTTCTCCCCGGGCTCGGACAATACCTCATTCACCTAGGCAAGCAGCCCGGGCCGAACAGCGACGGTGTGTTTGAAGACGAAGCCATCGTCGTAGCCTTCGAAGCGGAGATCGAGTACAGCCTCGGCGAACGTGGCCGAGTCGACGGACGCTTCGGCGAAGCGATCACCGTGCCCTGGTTTAGCTTGCGCGACATCGACCTCGACGGCACTCCCGACTTGATCAGCGAGACCAGCGATCAGGTGCTCTTTCATCTGGCCCAGCCAAGCCTCTCGACCCAACCCACGTGGCGACTCGATCTGGCGGCCCTGCGAGATGAGCTGGGAGAAGCCGTCCTCGATATGGACGACCTGTTGCGCTCGGTAGGTCAGCGGGTGAGCTGGCGCCTTGACGACCTGGACAACACAGCGCCCCTCGACCTGATCATCCAACAGGCGGGCTCATTCATGGTTTACCTGGGCGGTGCCAACGGCCAGATTGACCGGGCCCCAGACCTGCTGCTCAAGTCCAGCGGCAGCGTGCTGCATTACACCGTGCGCAACGTTTTGGGTGACCCACTTCCAGAGCTACAGATCATTCGGGGCGACGTCGTTTCCCTGGGGGACGTGATGCGCCTGCTGGCGGTCCCCGGAGCTCTCAACTTCGATGTGTTCACCTACGAGAACACCGCTGGAAACTTTGCCCGCAAGCCCACCAAGCGCACTCGCATCACTCTGGAGATCCCCCGCCTCTTTGCGTTCATTGAGCGTCTCGAAGCGATGCAGTCCTCCCTACAGGAGCGCATGCACATCCCAGCGCGGCGCATCGATCTCGACGGTGACGGTCTGCGTGACGATGTGGCCGATTGGGTCGACGGTCAGCTCTTGCTCTACCGCAACATCGTCCCCAAGGAGTTTGATCGCAGCCTCGTCGAGCAGCTCACTGACACGTCTCTCGACGGTCTTGTCGAGTCGTACATTCTGTCCGACCTCGATCAGCTCACCGATGGCGAGGTCAACACCATCGACCTTGAGGACATCACCAAGCTACGCCTCACCCACGGCTGGGAGCTGCGTCAGCTCAGCGCCGACCTGAAGCCCCTGGTGGCACTGCGCACGCCCTTCTCTGGTGAACTCGAAGACCTCTCGATCACCGTCCACGACCTGAACGGTGATGGCGTGGGGGACGTGCTGATCACCGGCGATGTGGCCGACGGGCACAAGGCCCTGCAAGTGGTTGTGTTGCGCCCCGAAGCCCAGGACCACAGCGACGGCTGAGTGCCTGACTGAGTCAGCAGGCCGTGGCACTCGGCAGGGAACTCAGCTCGAGCGGAGCCTCTTCGCAAGGCTGCCCCGGCTGGTACGCCATGGCTAGGTGCCCAGGCCAAACTTGCACCTGAGCGTGACTCACCGTATGGGCGTCCGAGCGATGCATGCAGATGGAAAAGGCATCCCCCTCATCGCAACCGGGTCGATGGCCGCAGTGCCAACTCGCCAAGAGGCTTGGCCAATCAGCGCCGTCACCCTCGGGCAACCCAGCGACAAATCGCTCGAACGATTTCTGCCGTCGCGCAGACACCGCGTCCGTGTCGAAGGTGCTTGAGATCACCACAGTCGGGCTGGTCAGCTGCTTCATGGTGAACTCACGGCCGTCCCATTCGTGAAGCCTGGCCCGCCGCGTCTCACCTTGTTCAATGCTGAGCAACTTGAACGGGCGATAGGGCAGCTCTTTGGTCATGGCCCAGGACATCAGCTGCGTGGTGACCGGGTCGACCCCAGCATCGCCTAGCAAGTCGAGCACCAAGAGTCCTCGACTACGCAACTCAGCGGGCAGCTTGCCTCTTGGGCGGCGGTCACCGTTGAGCACGCACAGCGTCGCCCCCTGATCATCGAGCCCAACCCAAGTCCCGCCGGCGTCAGAATCGGTAGGAGCCAGCACCTGGCGCCCGCCGAGTACGCGCACTGTGGGCGAATGAGCCGGGCCTCGCTGGTGGCTTTCGTCTCGGTTTGTCCCCAAGAGGTAGCCGCCATTGGGCAAGGGCAGGTAGGTCACGGTACACATGGTTTGGTGGAACTCGTGGGTCGATCGGGATGGGAGCAGCGCGAGCGGGTCAGCCCAAGTTGCAGGAGTTTTCGCTCAGCTCAACGGGGTGGCCGGAATCGACCCATGCAGCGGTGCCCCCAGTGACGTTCAGCACTTGGCTGAACCCGTGCCGGGCCAGCAGACTTCCGGCGGCGCTGGAGCGATATCCCGAGGCACAGATGAATGCCACGGCCTGCGACGGGTCCAGCTCGTCGCGACGGCCTTCGAGCTCGCGCACGGGGATGCTCAGCGCCCCCGGCACGTGTCCCCCGCTGTACTCCCCTGGCTGACGGACGTCTACGACCCAAAGGCTCTCGCTTGCCGCTGCGCCGAGGCGCTCAGACAGCTCGCCTGTGGTGATTTGCTGCACGGTTGCCAGCTCTCGGCCGCTGGCCTGCCAAGCCCGTACGCCGTCGCTCACGAACCCGCGCACGGCATCGAAACCCACTCGCGCCAGACGCGTGATCGCCATCTCGATGTCGCCCGGCTCGTCCCCGACAAGCACGAGCTCGGCGTCGAGGTCGATCAGCCCGCCCACCCACGGCGCGAAGGTGCCATCCAGCCCGATGTTGATAGCCCCCGGGATGTGTCCCTCGCCGAAGCTTGCCGCTCCGCGTAAGTCGAGCACCAGCGCTCCTTCGTTTTGCAGCTGGGCGAGTTCTTCAGGTTCGAGCCGCTGCGGTGCTGGTAACCCACCGAGGGCTTGCGCCCCCTGGCGATTCAGCTCCGAGCTCCGAGAAAAATACCGCGGCGGCGGCGCCAAGCTAGCGGTCTGCATGGCCACGAAGGCCTCTCGAGACATAGGTTGCAGCGCAAGATTGGTGGCCTTCTGCTCCCCCATGGTTGACCACTTCTCAGTGGACATGCTGCGCCCGCAGGCCGAACCTGCACCGTGCGCCGGGTAGACCTCTGTCTCGTCCGGGAGCACCAGCAACTTGCTGCCCAGGCTGTCGTACATCATGCCGGCCATGTCCTCAGCGCTGTATCCCTTCGAGCCCACCAGGTCGGGCCGGCCCACATCGCCGATGAACAGCGTGTCCCCAGTGAGTACTTTGAGCGGGAGCTCAGCGGAGACGCTGCGATCGAAGACCAGCACGCAGAGACTCTCGGGGGTGTGCCCAGGAGTTTCGAGAAAGCGCAGGAGCACATCGCCCAGCTCGATTTTGTCACCATCGTGGACAGGGTGGTGCGCGAACTTAGCACCTCCCCGATGTCCCAGATGAATCTCGGCCCCCGTGAGAGCTGCCAGCTCTATGTGCCCAGAGACGAAGTCAGCGTGCAAGTGAGATTCGATCACATGAGTGATGGTCAGGCCTAAAGCAGCGGCTGCCTCGATGTAGATCTGCACATCCCGCTGGGGGTCGACGATGGCGCACTGGCCACCATCACCCACGAGGTAGGACGCGTGAGCGAGGCAATCGAGATAGAACTGCTGAAAAAACATGGCGGTCTCCGAGCGGGCCATTCTGCAGTTCGGCCCGATGCCTCACGATCATAGCGGCGCAGGGGAGTCACAGCAGCCCCCCGACCCAGGGCAAGTTGTCTCAGAGCCTGTAGCAAAACCCAACCAGCCATGATCGCGTACGAGTCAGCCGGTCTGGTTATGATCTCGCCGTGAAAAACATCGCCAGCATTGCCGAATGGGCCCGACACCGGGCTGTCTCCGCACTGATCCTCTTGGGGTTCACGCTCGCCACCCCCAGCGCCTGGGCTCAGGACATTATCCCAGGGCTAGGCGACGAATCGCCCCCAGCGACAGCCCAAGTGCCCGCCCTCCGTGTCCCGGCGGAGCGCGCCTCGCCCCGTGCCACGTTCATGACGTTCTTGGGCGCCATGAACGACGTGGCCGGCGGGCTCGAGGGACGCCTCGCCGACGCGGTGCTGTGCCTCGACCTCTCGGAGATCAACCCGATCCTCCATGAGCAAGAGGGCACCAAAGTAGCCGTTCAGCTGCGTGAGGCCGTGGACCACCTGGAATACGTCCACGCTCGGCTCGTGCCCAACGACCCCGAGGGCGCACCTTGGACATTCGTCACTCGCCGCGAGGGCCGCATCACACTCGCTCGCAGTGACTCGGGCGAGTGGCTTTTCACTCCCGACACGGTCAGCGCTGCTCCCCTGCTCTTTGCCTCGGTAAAGGACATGACCCGGCTCGCGAACAGCGTGCCCATCGACATCGGGCGCTTCGTGCGCAGCCAGATGTTCAGAGATGTCATGCCCGCAAGCCTGCAGCAAACGGGATTCTTGCTGGAGCACTGGCAATGGCTAGCCCTGCTAGCCCTGGTTTTCGTAGGGGTGGTGGCCGACAAGCTAGCCATTTTGGCGCTGGTGCTGATCTTGCGCCTGGCCTTCAGAAAGCGCCCGCTCAACGCAGAGCACCGTGCCGAAACCCGAGTCAACCTGCGTCCCTTTGGGCTCGTGGCCATGAGTCTTCTCTGGCTCTGGGGCATCACTTTTCTCGACCTGCCTCACTTGGCGCACCTCTACCTGGTGGTGGCGAGTCAGTTTGTTCTGGCCGTCGCAAGTGTGTGGGGCAGCTATCGCCTGACCAACATTCTCGGTGAGTTTCTGACCCAGTGGGCCGATCGCACAGAGAGCACTCTCGACGATCTGCTAGTGCCCCTGGTCGTCAAGTCGCTCAAGCTGTTCATCACGGCCCTTGGCATCATCTTCTTGGCTGACAGGCTGGCCATTCGGCTGGCCCCGCTGCTCACCGGTCTGGGGCTCGGTGGCTTGGCCTTCGCCCTCGCAGCAAAAGACTTCGTGGGCAATCTGTTCGGCTCTGTGATGGTCATCACCGACGGTACTTTTCAGGTAGGCGACTGGGTCGTCATTGGCGACATCGAAGGGACCATCGAACAAGTGGGCTTCCGCTCCACGCGCATTCGCACCTTCTATAATTCGCTGATCACCCTGCCCAACAGCAATCTGATCACGTCCTCAGTGGACAACCTTGGCCGCCGACGCTATCGCCGCTGGCGGACTACGATCTCGGTGACTTACGACACACCCCCAGGTAAGATCGAAGCTTTCTGCGAGGGCATTCGCGAGCTGGTGCGCCGGCACCCTTACACCCGCAAAGACTACTTTCAGGTCTACCTGACGGCATTTGCTCCAGCCTCCCTTGACGTGCTGCTGTACATCTTCTTTTCTACGCCAGACTGGAGCACAGAGCTGCGGGAGCGGCAGCGGCTGATGCTCGACATCATGCGCCTGGCCCAACAACTCGGTGTGGAGTTCGCCTTCCCCACCCAAACTCTGCACGTGGTTCAAGACAACGACTCTGACTCAGTGCCAGACGCCGAGGCCTTCATGAGCCAGCGGGAGGTCAACCAGGCCTCGCTGAAGGGTCGCAAGGCGGCCCGAGACATTCTGGCGGCGTTCGACATCGACGACGGCTCCAAGCCCCCGCCGGTCCGTTTCGACGTCGCCCGCGAAGAGAACCGGGGTGAGGCCGGGGACGGCTGAGTCGCGCCGCAGGCAGACTCCGCTAGCCACCGAGGACCCGCCTTCGCGGGTTGCTGCCGAGGCAAGCCCTCGCCCCACGGACGAGCCATGGGTCGCCGAGGTCGAGCGGGTTAGACTGCCGAGCCGCGGCGCGGAGCATCAAGCTGGCCATGATCTTCGCGGCCAAGGCACACCTAAACCCCCACGGTGGATGCTTACGATGTCACTGCTGAGCAGGCTCTTTCGCAGCAGTCATATTCGCGACGAGGTCAGCGAGCGCTTCCTGGAGCACATGCCTTCTGGGCGCATTCTCGATCTCCCTGCGGGTGACGGCGTGAACTCCCGCAGCTTGGTCGCCGCTGGCTACGAAGTGGTCGCTGCAGACCTCTTTCCAGAGAGGGTCTACGGAGAGGGCGTCGAAGCCATGGGCGCCAATCTCCTCGAGCCTCTGCCCTTCGAGGACGAGTCCTTCGATGGAGTGTTGTTCTCTTAGGGCATCGAGCACCTCGACGCTCAGATTCTGCCGTTGCGCCAGATGGCGCGAGTCCTCAAGCCCGGCGGACTGATGATCGTCACCACGCCGAACTTGCTGAACATCGGCGCCCGAGTGAACTCCATGTTGGTGGGGCACGCTCACCGGCATCGCTCACCCGTTGTGTCCACAGCTCAGTACTGGAGTGAGCGTCCCGAGGACGGCAGCGACAACGTGTACTTCGGACACGTTTTCCTGAACAACGCCTTCCAACTGCGCTTCTACCTCGAGCACGTGGGTCTGCAGATCAAGGGCGTGGACACCACTCGCTACTCGATCAACTCCGTTCTGCTCGCCCCGCTACTCTACCTCCCCATTTGGAGGACAACCCGCAAGCTGCTTACCGGGCGCAAGGCCAAGCTCAGCAAGGCGCAGAGACAGACATACCTCGACCAAGTTCTCAGCCCGCACACCCTCTTCGGCAAAAAGCTCATCATGGTGGCGGTAAAGCCAGCACGAAACGCAACTTCGGCCAGCAGCTAAAGGCACGACGAGACAGCCCACATGAAAAAGCCTATCGCGATTCTGCTCATCAGCCTCGGCGCC
>JBLIMM010000052.1:0-17904 GCA_047638635.1 Pseudohongiellaceae bacterium
AACATTCCAACCTTGGGCGACCAGGCAACCCAACCCGATGCTCAAGACCGTGGGCGCCAGCATCACCCACAAGAGGCTCCGTCTGGACACGGGCAAGGCGCCAAGAAACTTCGAGTGCGCCAAAACGTGATGAGCGCAGGCCACGAGCAGGCCGGCGCAAATGAGCAGTGCCACCCACGGCGCACAGAACGCTCCCAAGACCGGCGCCACGACCAAGCCCATGTGACACAGGGCCATGCCGGGGACTGTCCACACCGTAGCGGCGCGCACCCGCCAATGACGCCACCGAGGAGACGTTGGGAACGCCAGTGCTGCAACTGCCGCCTCGTGCTCGGGCCCCTTCTGAGGGGCAGAATCAGGGAGGAGCCACCCTTTGGGTAAGCGGCGATGCGTGGCCTTGGCCCGCACTGCTGCTACGAGGAGCACAGCGGCCGTGGCCAGGGGCGGACCGCTGACATCTCCAGCGGAAAACACGCCCAGGTCGAAGAGCAGAATGACTAGCAGGGCGGTCGCCGTCACGGTCACTCCGAGGTGATCGCGGAGACGAGTCAGGCCAGCCCGTTCGGGCCCCCTAGCAAAGCAAAACAACACCACGGAGAGTGCGTTGGCACCCACGATCCCGACTTCGCTAAAATGCGGGCGACCTTGCACGAAATACAGCACGAGAATGATCGCAAGAAGCGGCATGACGATCATGACACCGTGGGCCAGCAGTCTGGCGGACCACGCATCTCGAGGTGAGATGGGCAGGAACAATTCGAGGGGGCGACTCCGAGAAAAAATCGGCGCTCCATCTCGCCTCTTGTTCGCTGCTGCGCACAGACTGAACGAGACAAGCAGCGCCTGAAACGCGAAAAACCCGGTGACCAGAGTACTCACACCACTCGTATCAAAGGGTGTGCTTTCGGAGGAACTCGACACATCCTCAAAGAGCTCCACGACGTCGAGTAACAGCTTCCCAAGAGCCGCCGTCATGAGGGCGACGAGCAACACCACCCAGGGTTGGGCTCGAATCAGCGGGTCTCTTTTGAGCAGCGCCGTGATCATCCGACGAGCTCTACAAAGAGATCTTCGAGGTTCAGCGAACGGCTGCGGACCGAAGTCCCGCCGAGAGCTTCGGCGACCAGAGCGTCTGCTTCAGAAGGTGCTGCTGCCAAGACCCCGTGGACATCTCCATCGCCGTCTCGGACGCGCAGACAACTGGGCAGTGCCCGCAGTGTGTCCCCATGTTCAGAGGGCAAGACAACCAGGGAGCAACCCTCTCGCAAACGATCGAGGTCGTCGTCCAAGAGCACCTGGCCCTTGTCCATGAGCACAACCCGGTGGGCTAGGCGCTCGACGTCGGTCATGTGATGACTGGAGAAGAGCACCGTGGTCCCGCCCTCGACCAGCTGTTCAATCGCGATCTGCAACACTTCACGACGAGCAGCGGGGTCGAGACCTCCAGCAGGTTCGTCGAGGAGCAGCAACCGGGGGCGATGAGCCACGGCGCAGACCAGCGAGACCTGGCGCACTTGGCCCTTGCTGAGTTGCCGAATCTTCGAGCCCAGCTTGATCCCAAAGCGCTCGACCAACTGGTCGCACAAGGCCTGATCCCAATCGGGGAAAACATCGGCGTGAAACTCGAGCAGCTCCGACACCGAGCGGCCGGGTGGCAGCAGGTCGTGCTCCGAGACGTGGCCTAGCTGAGATTTCACCGCGATGGGATCAGCCCGCGGGTCCAGGCCATAGAGCTCTACTGATCCGTGGCTTGGCTTGAGCAAACCGAGCAAACAGTGCATCAGTGTCGTCTTGCCAGCACCGTTGCGGCCCAGCAACCCCACCACTTCGCCTGGCTCCACGATGAGCGACAAGCCATCAAGGGCTCGATGCCCGTCGCCGTAGGTGTAGCTCAGATCTCTCGCCTGAATCTCACTCATCACTCTCGCTCCTGGTCGCCTGCCTCGGTCCGGCGCTGACTCTCGCTACGCTCTTCGCGCAACTGCTCAGCCGCCGCTTTCACCACTGCGATCAGGTCCTGCTCATCGAGCCCGGCAAGGGCGGCCTGGGTGGCCAGCTGGCGAGCGGTCTGTGACAGACGCTCCCGAACTAAGTCCCCATCCCGCACAGCTCCTTGGGACACGAAGGTCCCCGAGCCATGGCGGCTTTCCAGCACTCCTTCCTGCTCAAGCAAGTCGTAGGCCTTCTTGACCGTGAGCGGAGCCACCACTAAACGCTGGGCGAGCTCCCGCTGGGAAGGCAGCCGATCACCGGGGGACAAATGTCCCCCGGCGACCGCGTCTTTTACCTGCCCCATGATCTGGCGGTAGATGGGCACCCCGTCGCCGGGCACCACGTGGAAGTCGATGTGTTTGGCTGATCGCATAACTGCTATACAGATATATAGCACTTACACAGTGAGCACAAGACCCGACTTGGCCTCATTCGAGAGTTTTGCCGCTTAAGGCGTGGTTCCCTGGATGCCCTGGCTTGCCGAGAAGCCCACCGGTCCTGCGGCATCGGCGAGCCAGACCTGGTAGTAGGTCGAAACCCCAGCGGGAATGCCCAGGGGCCAGGTGAAGGCGAAGTCGAGGGTGCCCGACGCCGTCGTGGGGAAGTTCAGAATCAAGTCTGCAGAGGGGACCAGGATGCCACCCTTGAGCGGCGCCTGGAGCAAGGTCAGCCCCGCCACCAAGAAGGCCGTCGAGCTGGGCAGGGCGTTGGAAAGGGACAAGGCCCCCATGCTGCCACCGGAGAGGTCGCCGCTCATGATCAAGACCGGCGCACCTGGGCCACCGGCCAAACTCTGCCCCAGGTCGATCCAGGCAGAGGGAGCTTCGAACGCGCCCATGTCCACAACCGGTGCAGCACCCACGCCCGTGTCGGCCACAGCCAGCACGTCGGCGAGACGGGGCGAACCCGAGAAGTCCACCAGGCTGCCGGACGGCACGGCTGTGTTGTCCGCGGCATCGATGGCAGGCGAGGTCTCCGTCAAGCTGAAATCGTTGCTCAGGAGATTGGTGAACTGGGGATCACCATCGATGTTGCCGACTCCTGTTCCGGTGAAGCCACCTTCGACCAGGGAGTAGTCCACATTCGAGTTGCCGTTGACCTGGTTGGTCGCCGATTGCGATCCCCCGGGGCCCATGTTGTCCCAGAAGATGCAGTTGCTCACGGAGCTGTTCGCCGAACTTTGCGTGCGCAGACCACCTGACGCTTGCAGCTGAGAGGCGTTTGCCACGAACGTGCAGTTGCGCACTTGGGTGTTACCGCCCGTGCCCATCCACATGCCGCCGCCGCCACCAGACCCCGTGGCCACGTTGCTCCGGAAAACGCAGTTGTTCACGACAACGCCGTTGGTCGAGAAGATCTCCAGGGCGCCAGCGCGCGCCGCCGTGTTGTTCGCGAAAAGGCAGCGCTCAAAGCGCGCCGCGCCCCCACCAGCGATATCGAAGGCCCCGCCAAACGAGCCGCCGATGCCGTCTTCGAAGGTGCAATCGGTGAACGTGGGCGCCGCGCCGTTGTTGATGTATCCAGCAGCGCCACCGAAGGACGACCGATGGGCCAAGAAGCGACAGTTGCGCACAGTGGGACTGGCGTTACTCACGCACAAGATGCCAGCGCCCCGGTCGCGGTTGCCTCCGCTAGACGTGGCCGCCCCAGCACGGACCACAAAGCCATCGATGATCGCAGTGGCATTGGAGGGAGTGGCGGTGATCACATGAAAGCTGTTGTCGGTGAAAATCAACGAGCCGTCGTTCCCTGCCAGGTCTCCGTCGAGAATGCTGTCGGCGGTACCGAAGGGCGGACGTTCGGCGGCACTGCTCTCACCCCCAGCGAACGAACCGTAGAGGGTCACGCCGTTCTTCAGCGCAAAGGCCACGGTGCGCGAGCCGGTTTCCGTGGGGCGGTAGGTCCCTTGGGCCGCGAAGATTTCGTCCCCCGTGGTGGCCAGAGCCAGGGCGCTCTGCAAGCCCGCTGAACCTTGAAAAGCGTTGGACCAGGAGGAGCCGTCGTTGAGCCCGGTAACGAGCTGGGCATCGACGTGAATCGTGCTAGCAGCGGTCAGCGGAGCCAGGAGGAGAACGGCACAGGGCACGAGGGTACGCAGAAAAAACGTCGTCATGGTGTGGGGTGCAAGGGTGTGGAAACGGGCTAAGCCAAGGAGTGCAAGCGAGTGATCCTATCACCGTCTCGCCAGGGCGGTGGTGCTCTCCCCTGAGCCAGGGCCCGCACGGAGCCGCGCTGGGGACATTCACTGAACTGCCCCCTCTGTCTGCCAACATCGAGAAGATCTTCGATCTCAGAGACAGCTGACGTCACGGTGCAAGCTCGCACTGCCGAGGCCAAGGTCAGGCAAGACAGCGCCAAGACAGGACACTTGGACGCGGGGCGACCGGAGAAAATCTGGGAGAGTGAGTGTCTCCACAAGAAGTGGCGCTGCCCTGGCCCCGTTGCGCACAGCCTGCCCGCCGCTACAGATCCATAATTCTAGGAGAAGAACCATGGGCCTTCCTTTGACTGCCATGGCCCTGCTGACGGCCGTTGCTTGTGCGAGTTGCTTTTCCGTCCCCCCTGAGGGCGCTGCAGCGACCACTGAGCCCGCCCCGTTCAGCGCGGTGGCTCCCATCCCCCGCCGGCGCATTCTGGCTCAGCCCTTTCAGCCAGACTCAATTGTCGAGGAGGCCATCGACCGGGGACTCCGTTGGCTCGTGCGACACCAAGGGCCTGACGGAGCCTGGCACGCTGCGAACTTCTCCAAAGAGTGCGTCCCCCAAGTCACCGGATGCCTGAACCCCGGGCAGCCAGAGCACACGTCAGGCGCGACCGCCGCTGCCGTGCTGGCTTTCATGGGTGACGGCTCGACTCACACGCAGGGCCGCTTCCGCAACCAGGTCAAAGCAGGGCTGCGGTTTCTCATCGAGCACCAAGCGGCCTCCGGGGCCTTCACCGCTGAGCTGGGGATGTACCACATCACAAACCATGTGCTGGCCACCCTCGCCGTCGTCGAGAGCTACAACGCCACCAAGTCACACATCTTCAAGAAGTCAGCGGTAGCGGGTTTGCGGTACCTGGCCACATGGCAACTGCCTGGGGGAGGCTTCCCTAGCTCACGGAACGCCTCAGAAGAACCAGACCCTGTCACCTCTGCCTGGGCGCTGATCACGCTCATGATTGAGAACCCTCTCTTGACTCTTCAGGACGACACCATGTTGTCCCAAGCCATGCTGTTCGCACGGAAGAGGTTTGAAGACGCCCCGGCAGACCCAGCCAACATGGCATCCATGCTCTTCGTGAATAAGCTCTGGCCCGTGGGCCGCTCCCAAGCTCGGATCGATTCAGCGTTCACCGACTTGCTCGTCAGTCGAGCCGACTTTGTCATGAATCGGCCCAAGCAACAAACAGTTCTATACAGCGTGACCTCGAGATACTTCGCGGAACATGTCACTCACCAGCAGGCGCATCGCACCCAAGGCTCTTCGGCCATCCTGCTCAGCGAGCACGCCCGGGGCTGCACCGCCGGCTCATGGACTGAAGAAGAGTCCCACGGCTGGGCAGCCAGTGGTGGGCGTGTGGCGAGTACCGCTCTGACGCTGCTCACACTACAAGTGCCGAGGCACTTCCGGCCGCTGGTCAATTTCCAAAATTGAAGGCCCTTCGGTCTCTGTAGGAGCGCCGCTTTCTGGCCCGCTCGCAGGGCACTAGGCTTCCCGAAAAAAGACACCAAACTCTCTCTTCGAGGCAGGCTTTCGTACCGCTAGGCGGGCATCGGAACACCTTAGCTCCCCCTCGGAGCCACTCGGAGAGAGACCATGACGAACACCATTCGACTGATCCTGGCCACTGCCACCCTGATGCTCTGCTGCTCTGCTGCTCTGCCCCTGCCTTTGCCGGAAGCGGTGAGATCAACAACGGCAAGCTCGACCTGCTGGTGTACTTCGACTACGCCGAGGCCGACGCCAGCACCTGGGAGCCGCTCTTCGACAAGACTGCAGCTCGGGTTGTGCTCAATCACCCAGTGAATGCGAGCTTCTCCATGGTGCTCACAACCCCGAGCGGAGCTGAGATCGACACCAGCGCGCCCTCACCCAACGAGACCGTGTTCGTCAGTGATGTGCAGTTGGCCGTGAGCATCCCCAACCCTGAGAGCTGCACCTGGACGGCGGTCATCAGCGAACAGCAGGGCGTCAACAGCAGGGCGTCAACAGCAGCTACGATTTTCTGGCCTTTGTGGAATCCTCCCAGCTGCAAATGACTGCGTCGATGGCCCAGTCGAGCGTGACCTTCCCCCAGCCCACTCACCTTGAAACGTCGGTGATCGCTGGTGTTCCCGTGGGCGGCGCGCTAGTGACCGTAGAAATTACCCGACCGGACAGATCCCTGGTCAAGATCACTCTGCACGATGACGGGCTGTCTGTACACGGCGACAGCGACGCCAACGATGGCATCTACTCCGCACTGTTCGCCCAGTACAACGGCAACGGCAGCTACGCCATAGACATCTCTGTGGACAACACCTCCGGCGCAGGAGCCTCAAGTCTGGAGTGCGTGGGCTTCGGCGAGGACGGCATCACCTCTGAGCCCATCACGCCGTTTGTCGCACGAGTGTCTCAGTCTGTGTTGCTCTTTGGCTTCACTGCCGTACCGAAATCTGGTTCTGCAGGCATCAGCGCCCACCTCAGCTTGCCTGAACTGGACACTGTGCAAGTCAACGGCTCCGCGCCCACAGCGGTGGCTGGCTTCGCCCTAGAAGTGGCCAACGACGAAGCGCTCATCCTCCAAGGCGTAGCCTTTGATTTGGGAGATGAGGCGAACAGCGACAGCGAGATCGCCCTGCTGCAGCGCTTGGCCCTCCACGCCGACCTGGACGGGGATGGCAAGATCGACGTGCCCTCAGTCCCCCTCGCTTTGGCCCAAGTGGTCAACAACACCCTTCTCTTCCCCCAGCCCAGTAGCGATTTGCTGCTCGTCGATGCCGGTACCACAGCGCACTTCATCATCACTGCGGGGGACGGTTTGGTGCTCGCCTCAGTGGAACCAGCGGCGCAGCCACCGAACACAAGTTCGGCAAGCGTCTCCCCATGCCGATCATGGCTCTGGGATTACTGGCCGCGGCGCTCTGGATTGTTCTTCGCTGCGCACCGACTCAGAAAGCACAACGGCGCCTGGCCTGGGCCCTCTCGTTCGCTGTCCGCCTGAGCCTCAATACTGGCTGCAGCCGTTTCTTGAACAGGTCAGAGAATGACTCATACGCCGCGGCGAGTAGTGACTTCAGCCTGCAGACAGCTGACGTCTCCGCCAAGGGTGCGGTGAGCGGCGCAGCGGCGGCCGTCTCCGGTGCCGACTTGCCCTTCGAGTTCACTCTGCAGTGAGCGAAGACACGTCCATCAGCCGTGGCTCCGGTCGCGGCTGATGGGAGACTTCAGCCGTCATCGACCATGAGCTCTGCAGCCACGGGGATGTGGTAGCGACGCGCGTCCACTTCTGCAGAAGTACTCACCACGATCGACTCCTCCCAAGCCACGGCCCCGCTTCTCTGCTGAATCACCAGGGTGTAGGAGCCTGGGCGCAGTCGCTCGAAGCGGGCCTTGCCCCCGCGGACTTTGCGCAGCAGCGCCAGGCCTCCTTCGCTCGTCAGGCGCGCTTTCGTGCCACGGACCGCGGCCTCTCCCCCGCTGAAGACTTCCACCTCCAAGGTGACCTCTCCTGCGAGAGTTGCGTCCCACACACTGCGGCCGTTTGCACTCACCGACCAGATCGGGGAAACCCCCAAGGGCGTTGGCCCACCGTGAGGATCAGGGAGGAAAGCCTGCCAGTCTCCGGGTTTTACATTGGTGAAGATGAAATCACCTGTGTCATCGGTCTGCGCTCGGCGCACGAAGCCGTCCGAGGGCGGCGCTGAGCCCTGAGCAGCGCGCAACTCCACCAAGATGTCCGCCACATCCCTGCCGTAGACATCTATGAGGTGGCCGCTGATCACGGCACCCACTGACACAGCGAGGGTAAGCTTCTCTGAACTCGGCACGAGCAACCCGAGAGTGTCCAGGGGCAGATGGCCCGGGGCAGTCACCCGCAAAGAGTAGAGCCCCGGTGGACGCTGCCCCAAGTCGAAGGCTCCGGAGATCGAGCGGACTCGCTGAATCTCAGCCTGTGCCCAGTCCGTGGAACTGGGGTCGACTCCACGGTGGAGCCGCAGCACAAAGCGGCTCAGGGGCAGGCCATCCTCTGCGCCGACCACCACTCCTGCGATGGCGCTAGGGGTTCCCGGAGCGGCCCCCGCCGACAACGCAGTCTGTGTCACCGCCGCCGTGGGATGGAGACCAAGAGCTGAGCCGTCAGATGTCAGCTCTACCTCCTGGGCCAGGCCATGCGTGGGCAACACGGGCTTCGACAACCGCGAAACCTCTGCCCCTGGAGAGGATGAGGTCATGAGTGCCCCCGAGTTTGGCGAGTGCACAACGGTGCTCTCCGAGCCCTCACCGAGAAACCACGCAAGCCAGCCCAAGGCGGCGAGCAGTCCTGCTAACGAGCCCATCCAGTACAGCAGCCCATGAACTCGTGTTTGCGACATGTACCTCCAACCTCGGCGAACTCCCTGGTCGATAGGGCTGCGGCGCCATCAACGCACCCTAGCAGACGGCGTGGCCTCGCAATCCAAGGGACAGCCGGCCCCAGGAGCCGGAGCCCTTGTCCGTCATGAGAGCCGGGCCAGCGAGCCCTGCAACTGCTATCCTCTGCCCCCTTTGCCCGAGCGTTCGCGGGGATGACTCCTCCCCGCTCGACACGCCCCCCTCGTCACCGCAGCCCTCCCATGGCCGTCGCCACCACCAGTCTGGTCGAGCAAATCGCTCGCCGGCGCACTTTCGCCATCATCTCGCACCCTGACGCGGGCAAGACCACTCTCACCGAGAAGCTGCTGCTTTACTCGGGGTTGATCCGTACTGCGGGCATGGTCAAGAACCGCAAGGGCAAGGCAGCCACCAGCGACTGGATGGGCATGGAGCGAGAACGGGGCATCTCGGTCACCTCGAGCGCCATGCAGTTTCCGTACAAGGGCACGATCATCAACGTGCTCGACACGCCCGGTCACGCAGACTTCAGCGAAGACACCTACCGCACCCTCACCGCCGCCGACTCGGCAATCATGGTGCTGGACGCCGCCAAAGGCGTCGAGGCCCAGACGCTCAAGCTCTTTCAGGTGTGCCGTCTGCGCAACATCCCCGTGCTGACCTTCATTAACAAACTCGACATGGCTGGCCAAGATCCCCTCGACCTGCTCACTGAGGTGGAGAATGCCCTCGGGATTCAGGCCTGCGCCTTCAACTGGCCTATCGGTTCAGGCAAGGAGTTTGCTGGGGTCGTCGATCGCCGGGCCCGGGAGTTTCAGCTCTTCGAGAAAGCCGCCGCAGCAGGGGCAGCGAAGGCCTTGCTGAAGAAGTTGCCCATGGACGATCCAGAAGCTGATGAGCTTCTGGGGAGCGATGTGGCCGATCGGGTTCGCGGTGAGCTCGAGCTGCTGGAGATCGCCGGTAATGACTACACAGACGAGGCCTTCCTCGCCGGACAGATCACCCCGGTCTTCTTCGGCTCAGCTCTCACAAACTTCGGCCTCGAACCCTTTTTCGATGCCTTCGTCGAACTGGCTCCACCGCCCAAGACCCGATCCGTTGATCTCCCTGACGGCAGCGAAGGCACCCGCTCGCCGACAGCACCTTTCAGCGCCTTCGTGTTTAAGATTCAGGCCAACATGGACCGACGCCACCGGGACTGCATTGCATTCATGCGTATTTGTTCCGGTCGCTACGAACCAGATGCCCTGGTGAAACACCACCGCCCCGGAAAGACCATTCGCCTTGCTCGGCCCCACAGCATCGTGGCCCAAGAGCGCAACACGCTCGACGAAGCCTTCCCAGGGGACGTGATCGGCCTCATTAGTCGCGACACGTTTCGCATCGGGGACACCTTGTCGGCAGACGGCGGCTTCGAGCACAAAGCCCTGCCGCAGTTCCCCCCTGAGCTTTTTGCTCGGATCGAGCCCACCACCACGAGCCTGCGAAAACGCTTCGACAAGGGTATGAAGAACCTGATCGCCGAAGGTGCTGTGCAAATCGTCTGGCCAGAGAACAGCCCCCAGGATGCACTGGTCGGCGCTGTGGGCCGATTGCAGTTCGAGGTCCTGCAGTACCGCCTCGAAGAAGAGTATGGCGTCCCGACCACCATGCAAGCCCTGCCCTACGTGTGCAGCTCGTGGCTCATCGGAGAGCGGGACACCTTCAAGCCTCCGACCACAGCACTGATGGCCGTCGACCAGCGCGAACGATCTGTGGTTCTGTTCCGTAGCAAATGGGACAAGCAATCCGCTGCCAAAGAGAACCCCGAACACGAACTCCTCGACATGGCTTGAGTCGGGCTGACAGTCACTCCAGCCTCATGTGGCAATCAACGCCACAACACCTCAGCAGAATGTGGATTCGCTAGTAAAACAGCTGTAGTAAATGAGTGTCCGAATCTACAGAATCCGAGGCGGTTCCCTTAGTATTAGATATTGGGTCACGGGTGACGCGTCACCCTCCATTTCAGAAAGACGAACAATGACTTCACTCGCCAAACTCTCCACTGCTGATCTCAACGCCGAGTTGGCTCGCCGCGAGAAGGCCGCCGGCAAGTTGCACAAGCAACGGGCACAGCTCGTTGCCCAGCTCCAAGCCCTCGAGAAAGAGCTCGGAGGCCTCGGTGTTGCCGTTTCCTCACATTCCAGTCGCAGTAGCGCCTCGAGTGCCCCCAGCGCCGCTCGCAGCAGCGGCGGCGGCAAGCGCCCGAAGAACAGTCTTCCGCTCCCCGACGCGATCGTCGCTTCCATGGAAGTCGGCGCCGTTGTGTCGCCCAAGGAGGCCGCCGAGCTCGTGGTCCGCAACGGCTACAACACCACCAGCAAGACCTTCGGTGGGCAAGTGGCCAACGTGCTCGCCAAGGACCCACGCTTTAAGAAAATGGGCCGGGCGCAGTTCAAACGCGCCAAGTAAGGCCGCAGCCGAAAGCTCACGCTAAGTATGTCAGCGCCGCGAAGCCTCATGATGACGAGGCTTCGCGGCGCTGTGCGTTCAGCCCCACGTGCGGGCTCAGTGCCGCCTCAGCGCGGGCTAGCCCTCGACGGCAACCCGGTGGAGCACGAACGACACACACTCCCGCAAGAATTTGCCTGAGTAAACATAGTCATCGGCCAAGAAGCGCACGCTCACCCAGGGGCGCTTGGCCTGGGCCTCCGGAAGAGGCAGCGAAAGGTCGAGGCCCTCTCTTGCCTGCAACGAGACCATGCCCAGACTCACTTCGTCCACGAAGATCTGCAGCTCGGCCCCGTTCATTTCTGGACGATCCAAGCACGCACCGGTGATCCGCAGCGTTGTCCCATTGTTCGTGGCCAGGGTCACGGATGCGAAGGACCCAACCAGCCCCTCTGCGTCAATACCGCCATTCACCATGGACGACGTAGCAGGGCTGCGATCCCCCATGACAAGCTCTGATGGCACTTCGCGCGCCCCCCGCTGTGCGGCCCGGGCCGAGGGACCATTGACTAACCGCCGGCCACGGTTGGCCAGCCCGCGGAACAACTGACTGGCTTCCTCCCAAGGGCTCAGCTGGAGCTGGGGCAACAATGCTCGATCGAGAATCGAACCGTAGAAGTACAAGGCCATCTGCTCATGCCCATGGGGATTCCAGTGCGCGGCGCTCTTGGAAATGCGCACAGCAGGATTGGCGTTGGAGCTCGGCGGCAACCAAGACACCTGCCGATCCTCCAGCTGCGAGGCAATGAACTCTGCAGCAGCAGGATTCACGCCCACCCAATGGAAGGTGTGTAAGTAGCGACCACCCAAGCGTTCCACCGCTGCGGCGAGTCTGCCCACAAACTGCCCGGCCTCTTCGAAGCGGCTGACGCTCTCGTAGTCCAGGCCTCGACTCAAGTGGCCAATGGCCTTTTCGTCAAGAGCCCAGCGGGAGTGCTGCTGCTTGACGACCGTATTCGTGTGACCTGGCTGCCGGGGAACCAATGTCGCCATGGAACCGATACCGCGAATACCTGAGGTGTCTGCCAGATCGTTCGCCACAGAAACATGCAGCACGAGATCCGCTTGCATCAAGCTCAGCTGGCGTCGCAAGAAGCTGCACTCTGCAACGAGGTTCCAGCTCGAGTTCCCCAAGTGCAAGACCTCAATGGCCACCCCGGACACTCCAGCTCGCTCCTTCAGGTAACGCTCCAGGATCACCCCAAGGCGCTGCTCGACCTTCACGCCCTGGCCGAAGATATATGAGTCGCCCAAAAGGACAACCCGCACCGTGCCCGCGAGCTTGGGCATGGCGTACTCCTTCTCGCGCAAGCCAAAACGGTTCGAGGTCACAGAGGTTTTCTGGTAAATGCGTTCTGCGATGCCGGGCTGCAACACGCGGCTCACGTCCGCATCGGGATGGCTATCCCAAACCCCCGTGCTCGCTCCGGCCATGGCCGCCACGACAGCCGCCTCTCGATCTCAATTGCGAACTCCGAGCGCATCAGAGTCTTCTGCGTTCTGCGTCGCAAAATGCACGCAGAGGACAGCCAGAATGACGCTGAGCGTCCCCAACACCATGATGACTTTGAACGCTCTCTGATCCGTTTCCATGGTCGGGATGCTAGCAGAGAACCCGGGTCTCCCAGGGGCTTGCCGAACCGTGGCGCACAGCCAGCGCTTGCCTCTGCGACCGTGCTAGGCTGCCACGCTCTTCCAGGCTTGCCCAAGCCGCCGTGGGGCTACAAAGAGAACTGACTCTTGTTGCCAGCTGCAGCGATCGCCCGGCTCAACTCTCTGGAGCATCAAATGCTCGCTCTGATTCTGACCCTCTGCTCTTGGGGCATGATCCCTGGTGAGCCGAACCAGGAAGCCGATCTTGCCCAAGCCCGGGCGCTCTTTGATCGCAACATCGCTGCGATACAAGAGCGCGATCGAGAGGCCTACCTTTCCTGCTATCTCGACTCCGCATTGCTGGCCCGTGGCGGTCCCCAGGGGATCGACGCAGGCATCTCCGGCCTCGCAGAAGGCACTCCCCCCAGCGGCTCTCCCCGCTGGCCTGAACGGCTCACCGCCCGAGACCTGCAGCTTCAATGGCTCGACGAGGGGCTCGTCTACGGCACCTACCGTTACCACGTGGATTACGGAGGCGACCTTGCGGCAGGGCTCTCTGAGCGATTATTCAAGCGCACGGACCAGGGCTGGCGCATCGTGCTCACCACCGCGTTCAACGCTGCGGCTGGCCAAGCGGGAGCCCCGCTCGCCTTGGTCGGCGCACGCGTGCACCTGGGCGACGGCTCGGCTCCCATCAACGACGCAGTCATCGTCACTCGGGACGGCCTCATTGAGAGCATCGGCCCCCGGGAGAGCACACCGATTCCAACCGATGTTGATGTGCTCGATGTCACTGGCCAGACGATCACTCCCGGGCTCATCGACGCCCACGTGCACTACAGTCAAACCGGCTGGGCGGACGGGCGCCCCGATGCCTGGGACGTGAGCGATCGCTACCCCTACCCTGCAGTCATGTCCGAGCTCGAACAGCAGCCGGAACGTTTCCATCGAGCTTTTCTCGCCTCCGGTATCACTGCCGTCTTCGACGTGGGCGGCTACCCCTGGACGAGACGCCTGAGCAAGACAAGCGAGCTCTCCTTCGAAGCTCCACACATTGCCGCCGCTGGACCGCTCCTCGCCACCTGGGTTCCAGACGTGCTGCGGCTGCCCGACCAGGCAACGCTGGTGCTGATGGAAGACGAAGAGCAAGTGCGGCGATCTGTGCGCTCTCACGCCGCTGCGGGGAGCGATGCGATCAAGGTCTGGTTCGTGGTCCGCGGAGGTAAGACGGTCGAACAACTCGCGCCCCTGGTGCTCGCCGCCGGGGACGAAGCCAGCAAGGTAGGGCTGCCTCTCGTGGTGCACGCCACCGACCTGGCCACGGCCCGAGTCGCCCTGGAAGCGGGAGCCAGCCTGCTGGTGCACAGCGTAGACGACGCGCTCGTGGATCAAGAGTTTGTGGACCGTGCGCTACAAATCGACGTCAGTTACTGCCCCACGCTCACCGTCGTCCAAGGCTACATCGATCTTTTTGGCCGGCATCTCTCCGACGAACTCAGCGGTCAACTGGCCAGCGGCAGAGTGCACCCCTCGATCGCCAAGCGCGTGAGGACAACTCCCGAACTTCCCGCTGCAGATGCCTTATCCGACGCTGCCATCGCAGCCATGGAGCAACGGCGCCTGGCCGCCGAGGCGATCATGGCGAGCAACCTCACCCGGCTCGCCGACGCCGGCGTCAATATCGCTGCGGGCACCGACGCGGGAAACCCGCTGACGCTCCACGGCCCGTCGATCTACCCCGAACTGGAAGCCATGCAGGCTGCAGGAATGCGCCCCCTGGACGTGCTCACCGCAGCAACTTTCGGCGCCGCGAAGGCCATGGGGCGAGGGCACGATCTGGGGCTGCTGCAGCCCGGACGTATCGCCGACCTGATCATTCTTGACGACGACCCTGCCACAGACATCGCCGCGCTCCGCTCGATCACCCAAGTCATGCGCGCCGGACATCTCCAAAAAGCGAGCAGCCTAAACCCACGCTAAATCAAACGGCCCGTTCGCCGCCCCCCACACTGTCGTAAACTCTGCAAAACCTAACGGAGCCAGACCATGATCGGACGACACGCCCTCATCGCAGCCAGCTTGCTGACATGCGGCACAGTTCTTGTCGACGAGTCGAACCCTCCTGTCGAACAACCCATCGAGTTGGGCACTGTCCGTTGGGAAAGAAACCACGACACCGCGTTTGCCCGTGCGAAACAGGCCGACACACCCGTGTTTTTGTTGTTCCAAGAAATCCCTGGGTGAAGCACCTGCCAGGGCTTCGGTCGAGGCCCCCTCTCCCACCCGTTGCTCACCGAGGCCATCGAAGATGCGTTCGTACCCTTGGCCATTCACAACAACAAGCCCGGCCCAGACAAGGTCATTCTTGAGCAGTACAACGAGCCCGCGTGGAACAACCCGGTCGTGCGCTTCTTCGCCCCAGGTGGCCAAGAGCTGCTCTCCCGCAAGGACCATGTCTGGGAAGCTGCTCCTCTGGCAGCCCGGATGATCGACGCGCTGGCAGCCAAGGGAGACTCCGTCCCCGGCTACCTGCGTATCGCCCACGAAGAGCTCAGCGCTGGGCCTGTCGAACAGATCGTCTTCTCCATGGCCTGCTTCTGGAAGGGCGAGGCGCTCTATGGCGGATTAAGCGGCGTAGCCCAGACCCGCGCCGGTTGGCTTGATGGTCGCGAGGTTGTCGAAGTGCTCTACAACCCTGAGCAGCTCTCCCTCACCGCGCTGCTTCAAGCGGGTCTCGCCGACAGCTGCGCAAACAAAGTCTGGGTCTCTGACGCAGGGCAACTGGCCACGGCGAAAGGCATCATGACCAGCGACATTGCTGTCGTGCTCGGTGGAGCAGACGACATCACCAAAGACGCGAAAGTGAGCGACCGCAAGTTTTACCTGGGGCGTTCTCCCGCTCGCTGGCTCCCGCTGACTCCCCTGCAAGCGACGCGCATCAATGCGCAGCTTGAATCAGCCGCGGGTCAGTCGCTTGCAGACGCTCTCGGTGACCTGCTCAGTCCCAAGCAAGTCGCCTGGCTCGCGCGCATCGAGTCCAAACTCGGCCAACAGCCTTCGGCCTTCGATGGCCTGCAACGACCAGACACCGTGGGCGCACTGAGCGACTACGAGAACGACTTAGAGCTCAGGCTTTCTGCCGCCCCCTGACTCGGCACGGTCTTGCCTTTCAACAGGTTTCGGCGTCCCGATGCTGCAGCTGCTCGTCCTACGACGAGTGCGCCGACCAAGAAGGGCAGGCTCAAGAACACAGAGTCGCTGAGGAGCATCAGCAGCACGCCGCAGACTCCCATCGACGCCGCCCGCACTCCCGCCAGCCGGGGCGCCCTCGGGTTTTCGGCGACCACGACGGCGAGCCTCAACGCGGCGAAAACAGCCAACCCAATGACAGCGTGCTCACCCACGTGTTTGTGTCCTCCCCAATGGGTGCGCCAGGGGGCACCCTGGGCCACAAAGAACACGGCCGCCAGGATGCTCGCCAGCGCCACGCCTGTCAGTGCCAAGGGCAGCAACTCTCGCCCAGAGCGGGATGTCCGCTGAGCATGACGGTGTGGTTCGCAAATGGCAGCAGCCAGAAACATCTGCATGGCGGGGACGACCAAGAACACCGCAGCGCCTTGGACCAGTTCTAGCAACACCGGCGGCGATTCACCAAGAGACAGGGCCCGGGCCAGGGGTGCCCGGTCAGACCAGAAATCGGTCAAGACGGTTAAGCCCAGCGCCGTGCAGAGCAGCCCACGCAGCAGCGCGTCGAGCCCGTATTCGTTCGCCTGCTCACGTCGGCCAACCGTGACAGACAAAGCCCACAGGACCGCCACCAAGAGCGCGGGCAGCGGTCCGAGTAACCCAGCGAGTCCCAGTGCGACGAGCCCTGCAGCTCCTCGCAACCCATGACCATCACCGCGCTGTGGTTGCCCGGCGATTTCGGTCAAGCAGACCAAGACGCAGGCGCATAACAACAAGAGCAACGCAGAGGACAGAACCGCCCGAGGCACACCTGCGAGCCCCCCTGAGTACACGCTCGCCAAAGCGACGGCCCAGCCCGTAGCCAAGGCTCCGAACGACTGCAGGACTTTGCTCATCTGAACCTCGCTCTACCACAAGGATCCGTTGCTGCACGGGTCTCAGGCTAACACGAGCTGCAGGGGAGCCTTGCTCGCTCCAGCAAGAAGATCGATGATCCCGCCATCACCATCGCGGACACGTCGGAGAGCAGCCCATGGTCACTCAGCGCGACTTTCAGGTGGATTGCCTGGGACCTGCGACACAACCCTCGCCGCTGGCCTTACAGGGCCGACGGATCAGCTGCGTGCCCCACGGAGCTCGTGTGCGCTACGTCTCTGAAATCGGCCCACACATTTCTGATGCCGACGCCGCCCTGTCCTTCGAGAAGGCCGGACCACGAGAGCGCATCTTCTTCGACCCGCAGCAGAGCACCGCCGCCATCGTGACTTGCGGTGGCTTAGCACCGGGTCTGAACAACGTCATCCGTTCGGTGTTTGAAGAACTCACGGACAACTACGGAGTGCGCCGGGTGCTCGGTATTCGCGAGGGCTACCGAGGCCTCATCGCCGAGTCAGAGCTCACGCCCATCGAACTCTCCCCAGCGAGAGTCGACGGCATTCAAGAACGGGGCGGCACGGTGCTAGGCAGCTCTCGTGGGCCTCAGGACCCCCGGCGTGTGGTCGACTTTCTCGTGGCACATGAGATCAACATGCTCTTCTGTGTCGGAGGCGACGGCACCCAACGCGGTGCCCACGTCATTCAACAAGAGGTCGCCAGACGAGGTTTGCCCATTGCGATCGTGGGTATTCCCAAGACCATCGACAACGACGTGCCCTACGTGTGGATGTCGTTTGGCTACGTCACCGCTCTCTCTCAAGCGCATAAGGTCCTTCGGGCTGCCCACGTCGAGGCCCACGACGCCCCCAACGGCGTGGGCCTGGTCAAACTCATGGGACGGAACGCTGGCTTCATCGCGGCGGGCGCGGCTGTGGCCAGCCAAGACGCCAACTTCGTCCTGGTGCCCGAAGTGCCCTTCCCCCTTGAGCGCTTCTTGGACACTCTGCAGCAGCGAGTGCTCGACCGCGGCCATGCTCTGGTCGTCGTCGCTGAGGGTGCAGGTCAGCACTTGCTCAGCCATGATGAAGACGAAGCTACGGATGAAGCCGAGAGCGAACCCGGGAGCGCCACGAAGGATGCCTCAGGCAACAACCGCCACAAAGACATCGGTCTGTTTCTCAGCGACGCCATCAAGACTCACTTCGCG
>JBLIMM010000053.1:0-17893 GCA_047638635.1 Pseudohongiellaceae bacterium
TCGCGCCCTGTGCCCAAGGTCACGCTGACCAGAGCCTGAGTCTCGCCACGGGTGAACAACACCGAACCATGGGTCCGGGGCAGCACGCCCATTTCAATCTCGATCTGGCGAATCTCATCGAGGGCGCGACCGTCTGAACGGCGACCCTTCTTGATGATCGAACCACGGGTGAGCTCGGCTTCCAGGTCGTGGAAGGCGTTGCCCACGTGCTTCTTGGCGGCGGCAAAGTCGTCGCCCTCAAGACCGTCGAGCAGCTTCTCACGGGCCTCGGTGGAGACAGCCTTCATGGCTGCCTTCTTCTCGAACTTGCCGTCGACTGCCATGGCCGCTTCGAACGCGTCGTGGTAGCTGTTCACCTGGTCGCTGAACGGGTTGGCAACCTCTTCCTTCACGACTTGCTTGGGCTTGCCGACCATGTCGACCAGCTCTTGAATCATGTCGCAGAGATCTTGAATGTAGCCGTGACCGAACATGATCGCGTCGGCCATGATGTCTTCGGAAAGCTCGAGGGCGCCAGCTTCGACCATGGTCACGGCGGTCTTGGTGCCGCTGACCATGAGGTCGAGGGTGCTCGCAGCCAGCTGCTCAACCGTGGGGTTGATCACGAACTCGCCTTCGATGTAAGCCACCCGTACCGTGGCGCCAGGGCCCTGGTAAGGAATGGTCGAGATGCTCAGGGCAGCCATGGAGGCCACACCTGCGAGCACACCGGGCTCACTTTCGCGGTCGTAGCTCACGACCTGGTTGATGATCTGCACCTCGTTCTTGTAGGTGGGCGAGAACATCGGGCGCACAGGGCGGTCGATCGATCGGGCGATCAAGATTTCAGGATCGCGGGGCCGCATCTCACGCTTGAAGAAGCCGCCCGGCACCTTGCCGGCAGCGTAGGTCTTCTCGCGGTATTCGATCGTTAGAGGGAAGAAGTCAAGGTCGGGGCGACCCTTCGAACTCTGCACGGTGGACAGCACTGCTGTCTCGCCGTAGGTGGCAAAGATGGCGCCATCGGCCTGCTTGGCCATACGCCCGGTTTCGAGGGTCAGAGTGCGGCCGCCGATTTCGCGGCTCACAGAGATGGGGTTGTTCAGCTTGGTCATAATCTTTGATTCCTATTCAGCGCACGGAAGGAGTCCCGTATGGACCCCAAGCGCCAAAGGTTTGACTGGGTACGCAATGTGCGTACGGACCCCAAGCCTGTGCTTGAGGTCCGTTGGTGCTCAGCTGGTGGCGGAGTGATCCGCCCAGGCAGGTCAGACGTTTGTCCGAATCCCGCGAATGCCGAGCTTTTCGATCAGTGCCTTGTAGCCTGCGTCGTCCTTCTTACGCAGGTACGTCAGCAGCCGGTTACGCCGGCTCACGAGAGTGACAAGCCCACGCTGAGTGTGCTTATCCTTCTTGTTCGTCTTGAGGTGCTCGGTGAGGCCACGAATACGCTTCGTCAGCACAGCAACCTGAACCTCGGTGGAGCCGCAGTCCCGTTCGTGGACCTGGTACTCCTGAATAATGGAGGCCTTATCGGCCATCTTGATGCTCATAAATCGACTCTAGATCAGGTGGCTGCTTCTGAGTTGCCAGCAAGGGCTGACCGCCGCCACGGATTTTGTCTCTTGGTTCATGCGAAGAATTTCGAGGCGATACTAGCAGACCCCCGAGAGATCCCGCAAGCGGTGGGCAACCTCGGCTACTGAGCCCGCGGTTCCCCATCCGCACCCACGAAGGCCTGCTCAGCCCGAGCTCTCCGGCGGCATGATTCGCAGATCTCGCAAGGCTGCTCGCCACCGTCGTAGCACGACCAGGTCACCTCAAGAGGCGCACCCACTGCCTTTCCGGCGGCGTACAACTCGATCTTGCTCATCTCTAGAGTCGGAGACTCGACCCTCACCTCGCCCCTGGTCGAATACGCGAAGCATGCGTTCAAAGCCTCTAGATAGTCAGCGCTATTATCCGGGAAAGTCTCTGCTTCTTCCTTGTTGAAGCCCACAACGACCACATCGAGAGAGCGTGCTTCGGCCACAGCTGCAGCGAGGTTCAGCAGCACGCCGTTGCGATTTGGAATCCACACCGCATTCGCTGTTGCAAGGGCCTCTGGGCCATCGAGTTCGGCCACATCAGGGTGAGGAAGGGCTTGTTTCCCGTCGACGAGGGCATTGCTCGCCAAGGCACCCAAGAGCGGGATCGCCGTGCAGAGGACCTCCACGCCCAGGGCGCGGCCCACGGCGAGAGCCGCGCGCTCTTCTTGATCGACGGCTCGCTGGCCGTAGTCAATGAACAGGCCCAAGCTCAGCTGGCCGCCAGCAGCTTGGTAGAGACTCGCTGCGACGGTGGAATCGAGTCCACCAGAAATAAGGATTAATGCTGAGATGAGACCGGCCTCCTGTGAGCGGCTGCAGGTTAGCCGTCCGCCTGGGGTCAGCTCAACGTTGTGTTGTGCCCTCCCAGGCGGTGAGAACCGTCTGCCACAGGCAACGAGCTGACAGCTCGTTGTTGCTCGAATCGCAGTGCGCCGCTAAAAAGGGCGCCCGCTCCTGGTCCGATTGGCTTCGCTGATCCAGTGTCCCACCCCTGCCCCCGGAGGCTCGCCGTGCGCGCCCTCGCCCTTCTGATCAGCTGCTTGGCTGCTTTTGCCAGCCCTCTTTCCGCCCAGGTCCTTGTTGCCGAGGCCCAGCCTCCAGCTCCGGCCGAGACCCACTGGCAAGCCCTGGGCAAGGGTCTGAACCGTCTAGACCAAAGCCTGATTCAACAGCTTGATGGGGCCCTATGGGCCGATGTGCGCGATTCGGCTCACCTGGGGCTCGCGGACATAACCCGGGCCCACGATCTCGGCGCGGCCCTCGATGTTTGCCAAGCGACCCGCACCACCCTGCGCGCCGTGCTGGCTCGCCAAGACCTCCTTGAGCGAGAAGCTTTCGCCGAGGACACCTCGAGAGCGAACATCCCCGACGACGAGACCCAGCGCTTGGCCTGGCTCGACAGCGAGTACAACGCTGTCTACGACAGCTACGGCGCCCTGGCCGACGACCTGCTCTTTCAAGAAGGCCGCTTGGTCCAGACCAGCTGGCTCCTCGTGGAGTTGCTTTTCACCGTGCAGCGCGATGCCGAGGCCGCCGACGTGCTGAGCCGCGCCCTAGCCATGTGGCCCAGCTCCGCCATCCTTCACGATCAGACCAAGGCCTGGAGCGACGTGCTGCCCGCCCCCGCGGACCTGGCTGCTCAGCTGCAAGCGCGCGTTGACCTGCTCGACCTCGCTGACGCGGATTACGCCGGCATCGCCCTAGAAACTATCGCTCTACTGCAGACCGCCATAGGCAGAACAGCCTACAACGAGCGCAATTTCGCCCTCTCCGGCATTGCCTTCGACCGGGCGGCCACGTCCCTGCAACGGAGCGTCTCGATGCCCCGCCAGTGGGGTTCCGACGAGATTTCCTTCCGCCGGGCAGACAGCTTGGTCAGTGCCGCCTACAGCTTCTTAGGGTTGGCCCTCGACCTCTGGAGCAAAGACCGCTCCGATGAACAGGCCCTGCTCGCCGCCGCAGCCTGCGAGGAGCAGATCGCCAAGGCCCTGCAGGCCGTCCCCGGACACCCCGCCGCCAGCCAGGCAGTGCTCTGGCTGGGCGACCACTTGATGAACAAGGGCGACCCGTCCCGATCGACCTTGGTCGACCAAGGCCAGGCTCGCGACCTTTACGGACGCATGGCCAAGCGCTTCGAGATCGCCGAATGGTGGAACAACTACGGCTTCTGGTGCCGGGAAACAGGCACCGCCACGGAAGCTCTAGGCAACGCCACCGATGCCGAAGCTCTCTACGAGAACAGCTACGGCGCCTACGTCCAGTCGATCAAGTTGTCCCCGGACAACTCTCGTTACACGAACGACACGGGGCTGATGCTCTTCTATCACCTGAACCGCGATCTCGACGAGGCTCAGTCGCTGTTTCAACGCAGCTGGGAACTCGGCGCCGCTGTGTGCAGCAACCCCTTCGTCGAAGAATCTGTCTTTGACGAGAACTTCAGCGCTTACACCGACGCGATCCTGAACTTGGCCCGGTTGCACCTGCAGCGGGGTGACCTCGAGCAAGCCCAAACGGCGATCAACACGCTCATTGAGCTGGCCCCCGAACGAGGCGACGGCCAGCTCACCCGTCGGGACATCGCCCAAGCCCTCGCAACCCGAGGATAGAGTAGCCCCTCCAAAACACCCTGCTGAGAGCACCACTCCCCCGCACACACGAGCCCGCCACCGATGATCGCCGCCCTGCTCACCCTTGGCCTAGCACTCCCCGTCGTGGCCTTCGCGGGTGCTTTCGCGGACGATCTCGACACAGCCCTGGTCGCCGTCAACGAGGGTCGTTTCGCCGAAGCGGAGCAGCTTCTCGAGCAACTCCTCGCCGGAGCTCCCAAGGACGAGCGCCCCATCCGCCTGGCCCAAGCCCGGCTCTTCGTCGACACGAGTCGAGGGCAGCTAGCCATGGACGCCCTGGCGCCGTTGACCCTCACCGGGGACAGCGAAGCCACCAAGCTCACGGGCTTGGCTTTCGCGGCCCTCGGCGACGAGATCGAGTTCGCCGACGGCCCCATCGAGGACGCGGATTACTACTACGGCGAGGCCCTCCAGCATCTCGAACGGGCGGCTGATCTCGCCACACGAGGGGACACAGACGCAGCCGTCGAAGCGGCCTATCTGGCCCTCTACATCTTCTCCGACTGGTCCAAAGCCGAGTCCCTTGCCGACACCGCTCTCAGGCGGACAAAGCACGACGGCGAGGCTCTCCTCGCCCGAGGTTGCGCGCGGGTTCGAGGCTTCGCCGCCATGGACCAACACATGACGCCATCCCTGCGCACCGCCAACTGGGACGCAGCGGAGGCTGACTTGCTCGAGGCCGTCAAAGAACTCGGGCCGGATCGCACCGAGCCCTGGTGGCAGCTCATCTGGCTCTACGAGCAGGGAGAGCGCCCGGACGACGCCCTCGCCGCCGCACTGTCCCACCACGACGCTACGGGCCGCGAAGACAGCTCAACGATTCTGCGCCTGGCACTCTCCTTCGCCCGGGGACAACAGCTCGCACCATCCCTCGCTGCCATACAGGCTCTCATCGACCGGGACCAAGACGGCCTCATCGCCAACCTGCGCAGCAGCGAAGACCTCACCGGCGACACCGTGGCACTCAGCTGGGCCGTGCAGCCGCTGCTCAGCAAGCGTCGCCAAGGTGAAGCTCGCGACCTGCTGCAAGTGCTCGGGCTCGCCGACCCAGCCGACGCTGACTTCTGGAACAACCTGGCCTTCTTATGTCGCGAGACCGGCAAGTACGAGCAGTCCTACGTGGCGTACGAAAAAGCTGTATCCCTCGACGACACTTCGCCGCGGTTGCTCAACGACACGGCGCTCATCTTGCAGTACCACCTGCACCGCAATCTCGATCGCGCCCGCTTTTTGTACGAACGAGCCGTCACCCTGGCCGAGGCAGCCCTCGACGAGAAACCCAGCACGGACATCGCCCGAGAACTCAGGTCCGCGCGAACCGACGCCCGCAACAACCTCTCGCGCCTGGGCAGCAGCCGGCGCTAAGAGACGCCCAGCAAACTCCCCTAAGGCTTAGTACCGAGGGGGTTTCTTGCTCGGGTTGTATTCCACGCGCACCCACTCCGCCCAAGCGGATTCAAACGAGAGCATGGACGTACCCCAGCACTCCTTCAGAATCTCCCGGGCGGGCGCTTCCATCTTGGCCATCTTGATCGCCTTGCCCATGCCCGTGGAGTCCTTCTCCATCAGGTAGTCCACCCACGACCAAACGAACTGGTGCTCCTGGGGGGACAAGGCCTGGGTCGGCGTGGCGATGACCCGAGGGAACGACGGCACATCCTCGGCCATCACAGCCTTCCAGACGTTCTTGGTCCAACTGCCACCCTTCCAGCGAGCCGTGACATCTTGCTCCTGGCTGCAGTGCGTAGATGCCTCACCGTCGAAGTCGATCTCAAACCAGTGGGCCAATCCTGCATCCATCCAGCCGTACTTGTCGGCGAGCCACGGCGGGCTCAAGCCCTTCTGCCCCGTCTCAAACCAATAGGGGTTGTAGTGCACGGATGTGAACTGGTGGGTCAGGCTGTGAAGCCAATGGCGATACAAGTCGTCATCGTTGGGATGGACGTTCTTGTTGAAGAACATGACCAAGGTCGACTCGTGGTCCACGCCCCCTGACCGACGGGCCGTGGTGTTGCTCGACATGTTCGCGTAGGCCGGGCCCACTTTCATGGCGTCGCGCAGCTTCTCGAAGATGTAAATGTGGTGCTTGGTGCGCATGTGGTCGGCGTCCACCACTCCCAGCAAGTTCTGGTAATGCCGGTAGAACGTTTCCATGCGTCGGGCGTAGAGGTGCGCGGCCTCGTGAGCTTTGTAGTTCTTCTTCTTCGTCGTCTTGATCCGCGGGACGTCCCAGGCCAGCACAAAGTGGGTCGTCTCCAAGTGGATGACCTCGTTCGTCGTGGCCAGCTTGTCCATGCGCTGGCGCTCTTTCAGCCAGGCGTGTTTCTTCTCGTAGATGGCGTCCCAACGAGCTTGAGCCGAGGCCTGCATAGACGGCGTCTTGCACCGAGGGCAAGGCCTCCAGTCGAGGGCCATGTCGTCTTCGGCGATGGCCTCTGAGCAGTATTCGACCTCCCAGCCGTCCCCCCTCTCATACTCATTGAGCCATTTTGCGCCGATTTCGAGATCGACCACGCCCGTGGTAGAGCACGTGCCGCAGAGTTGCTCCCCGGGGGCTTGGCCTAAGAGAGACGAAGCCGTGAACGCAACTATGAGCGTGCAACACAGCATCGAGCGAAACAGCGGGCGGAAGCACAAGAGCATGGGCGCGAACTCAACCACGAGTGGGGGGGGGCAGCGACTATAACGCGGGCTGGAGAGCGGGTCGCTGATGACCCCGCTGCCAAACGACCCGGCCGCCCTTGATCACCAGGCTCACTGGGTTCCAGCCCACTTGGTAGCCGAGAAATAAGTGGTTGGGTACATCGAGCACCACAAGGTCTGCCAAAGCCCCAGAGGAGAGGCGTCCGCGAACTCCCGGAAGCCCGAGCGTCTCGGAGGCGTTGCGGGTCGCAGCCGTAATGCTTTCAGCCACGGTCATCCCCAGCAACCCGCAGGCCAAGCTGATCACTGCCACCATCGACGGCACGTACGACGTGCCCGGATTGAAGTCGCTGGCGATCGCCACGGACAAGCCCGCTTCGATCATCGCCCGGGCCGGCGCCGCCTCGGGTAGCCGCAGAGAAAAGCAGGTTCCCGGAAGGAGCACAGCGGTTGTCTTCGCAGCGAGCATGGCCGCCAGCCCGGCGTCACTGATCTTTACGAGATGGTCGGCGGTTTGGGCCCCCACCTCGGCGGCAAGCTCGGCGGCCCCCACCGCTGCCAACTCGTCCGCATGGACCCGCCGAGCCAGTCCACAATCCCGAGCGGCTTCAAGCACCACCCGCGCTTCGTCCACGGTGAAAGCCCCTTGGTCGCAGAAGACATCGGCAGATCGAGCCAATCCCCGGCGGGACACCTCAGGCAAGATGCGCTCGGCAATGAGCCGCACGTAGTCGGCGCGGTCGTCCTTGTACTCAGGGGGAACTTGGTGAGCGGCCAGACAAGTGGGATCGATGTCCACGGGGTGCTCCCTGTGCGCTGCCGCGAGCAACTCCAGGGCGAGTAGCTCGGTCTCTTCGGTGAGGCCGTAGCCGCTCTTGGCCTCGATGGTCGTGGTCCCGCTGACCAAGAAGCGATCGAGATGGTGGCTCAGGCGGGTCGCCAGATCGGCACGAGACGCCCGGCGCAGATCACGCACGGACGAGAAGATACCGCCCCCCGCCGCAGTGATGTCCTGGTAGGTGCCGCCCCGCGCTCGCAGATCGAACTCCCCCTCACGGGTGGCCGCGAAGACCGGGTGAGTGTGCACGTCGCAGAACCCAGGCAGCACCGTGCCCCCTTCCGCAGAAAGGCGTGTCTGTGACTCGTAGCGCGCCTCGATGTCCGCTGCAGGGCCTACAGCGAGCACTCGCCCCTCATGAATGGCCACAGCTCCATGGGACACCAAGCCCAGATCGTCCATGGCTGCCCCCAGCAAAGGGCCTGCGCTGGTGCTGCAGCCCTCCGCCGCCACGCCCTCGGCCACGGTGACCACTTCGGCAGCTTCGGACAGAATCAGATCAACGGAGGTCTTCATAGCCAACTCTCTCTGGCAGACAGTGTAATCCTTGCCCGCTGGACGGGGCTTTGAGGGTTATACTCCACCCTGCGGACAGGGACGCTCCCTGACCGACGCCACCGGCAGGGCGACGCTCTGCCCCGACAGCTGCATCCTGGAACCTCCACCTACCACATTCCTGTTGGCAGTCGACGAGGCCTCAAGCTCTCTTGGCTGGTGGACAGCGGGCCTCGCCGCCCTCTCGTTCTTGCTGGCTGCGCTAGAGCACGGCTGGACCAAGCTCCCGCGCACGCGCCTGGCCGACACGTCCAGCGGTCCCGCGAATCGTAACCGTCTCGAGCGCATGCTGGCTGAGGGCGACCGGGTCGAAGACGCACTCATCGTGCTGCGAGTTGGCACCCAAGTGACCCTGGTCATGGTGCTCGTGGTCTTGTTTCAAGAATGGGTCGGCCCCGGCAAGCCCGCCCCCGTGCCCCTGAGCAGCGAAGTGCAACCGCTGATCATGGCAGGGGTCACCGCCTTCTTGTGGATCACCTTGTTCTGCCGCGTGCTTCCCGGCGAGCTCAGCTCGAGCCTGCTGGAAAGCCTTGTCCGCAAGACCATGACCGCCTTGGTGATCGCCGCCCGAGTGCTAGGCCCGCCCATCGGCGCCGCCCGACGCATAGCCCGATTGGTCACAGGGCACACCGAAGAAGGAGAGAAAGAGCTCTACACCGACGAGATGCTGTCGGCCCTCGAAGAGGGTGAGCGCGAAGGCCACCTGGCAGAAGACCAAGCGGACATGATCGAGCGAGTGCTCGAGCTACGAGACACCGAAGTGCGCCACCTGATGACCCCGCGCACGGACATGGACATCATCGACGTGAAGTCCACCGTGGGCGATGTGCGCCTCGAGGTACAGCGCACCGGTCGCTCCCGCTACCCGCTGGTCGAAGAGACCGTGGACAGTGTCGTGGGTATCCTCCACGTGAAGGACCTGCTGGGTCACGAAGACGGCGACGACCTCCGTGCCCTAGGTCGCGACCCTCGCTTTATCCCCGAGACGAAGTTCGGCACGGACCTGCTCACCGAGTTCAGATCGAGCCGGGCTCACCTGGCCATCGTGCTCGACGAGTACGGCGGCACGGCGGGCTTGGTCACCATCGAAGACGTGCTCGAAGAGATCGTCGGAGAGATTGACGACGAGTTCGACGAAGACGAGCAGCCCGTGTTGCAGATTGTCGATGACCAGCTGATCATCGCTCCCGGCGCCATGCACGTCGACGAGATCAACGAGCAGCTCTCCATTCACATCCCCGAGAGCGACGACTGGTCGACCCTGGGCGGCTACATCTTTCACACCCTGGGGCGGCTCCCCCTGGTGGGCGAAGAGCTGCAGTTCGAAAACCTGACCTTTCAGGTCGAAGATGTGGCCAATCGGCGCATCAATAGGGTGCGCATTCAGATCCAAGACATCGCCGCCTGAAAGTAGGGTGCGCATTCAGATCCAAGACATCGCCGCCTGAAAGTAGGGTGCGCATTCAGATCCAAGACATCGCCGCCTGAAAGTAGGGTGCGCATGCAGATCCAAGACATCGCCGCCTGAAAGTAGGGTGCGCATGCAGATCCAAGACATCGCCGCCTGAAAGTAGGGTGCGCATTCAGATCCAAGACATCCCCGCCTGAAAGTAGGGTGCGCACTCAGATCCAAGACATCGCCGCCTGAAGGCTGGGGGCTGGGGCTTGGCACGGCGGCTGCGACCCGGCTACCCTGCCCCGCTTACGAGTCCATTCCTTCACACATTTTGGCGCTGACTTCCACATGGTGCACACGCTTCCCGACCTGCCCTTCGCCTCCGATGCCCTCGCGCCCATCATCTCGGCCGAGACCCTCTCGTTTCATCACGGCAAGCATCACAACGCTTACGTGACGAACTTGAACAAGCTCATCGACGGCACTCCCAACGCCGATCTCTCTCTCGAAGAGCTGGTGAAGACCACTTCCGGTGGCGTGTTCAACAACGCCGCTCAGCACTTCAACCACAGCTTCTACTGGAACTGCATGGCCCCCAACGCGGGCGGCGATCCCACGGGCGCGGTGGCCGATGCGATCAACGGTAGCTTCGGTTCGTTCGCGGCCTTCCGCGAAGAGTTCAGCAAGAAGGCAGCCACGTTGTTCGGCAGCGGCTGGGTCTTCCTGGTGCAGACCGCCGACGGCAAGCTGGCCATCGAGCAGCACGCCAACGCTGGCTGCCCGCTCACCGGCGACTCCAAGCCCATCCTCACCTGCGATGTGTGGGAGCACGCTTACTACGTCGATTTCCGCAACGCGCGCCCGAAGTACATCGAGGACTTCTGGAAGCTCGTCAACTGGAAGTTCGTCGCCAGCAACCTGGCCGGCTGAACCTCTAGCCTGCGACGCACCGTGGCAGCACGCCGCGAGTGTGTAAGCGAAGCCCGCCCGTCGACCATGAGTCGGCTGGCGGGCTTCGTTTGTTTTGCGGCCTACAAGTACGCTTCGAGCCCTCGAGCTCGCAGGGCTGCAACGATGTCTTTCACACCTTGATCGTCGTCCCGGCGGCAGACCATGGTGGCGTCCGGGGTGTGCACGATGATCAGACCATCGACGCCCCGTGCGGCCACCACGCCGCCGTCTGCAGAGACAATGGTCGACGTCGTGTTGAGCAAGACCGCCTCCCCAACGATCACGTTGCCGTCGTCGTCAGCTGGCTTCAGGTTCTCCAAGGCCGTCCACGAGCCCACGTCGTTCCAGTTCACGGGCAAGGGCAGCATCAGCGTGCCGTCGAGCTTCTCCATGACACCCACGTCGATGGAGACTTTTTGCAGCGTGGGGAAGACCTCGTTCAGACAGCTCTCAAACTTGTCGCTGCCAAAGGCGTCGGCGATGGCGTCAAGCCCTGGGACCATGTCCGGTAAGTGCGACAGAAAGGCGTCGCGCAGAGCCTTCGGGCGAAAGGCGAACAGGCCAGCGTTCCAGGAGTAGCCACCTTCGGCCAACAGAGCCTTGGCCCGCTCTAGCTTGGGCTTCTCAATGAAGGCGTCGAGCTTGTAGATCGGCTTGCCGCCGAACTCTCCCTGGACCGCGCCCTGGCGCAGGTAGCCGTAGCCCGTGGCCGGGTGGGTGGGTTCGATACCGAAGACCAACAGCCGCTCCGGGTGGGCGTCCAAGGCATCCCGGGCCAGCTCCAGGTGCTCGCGAAACAGCTCCGGGGGCGTGATCACGTGGTCGGATGGCATGGCTACGACCAATGCGTCCGGATCGACCGCCGCCACCAAGCGCCCGGCCAGCCCCAAGCACGGTGCCGTGTCTCGGCCCTCGGGCTCGCCCACCACTTGCTCCGGGGGCAGCCCAGGCAGCAAGGCCCGCACTGCGTCCACCGTGAGCTGGCTGGTGATCACGAACTGCCGCTCCGGGGGGATCAACTCCCCCAAGCGCTCGCTGGTCTCGACCAGCAAGGGCAAGTCGCCGCCAATGGGCAACAGCTGCTTCGGACGAGCCTGACGACTGGCCGGCCAAAAGCGAGTGCCAGACCCGCCTGCCATGAGCACCGCGTACATCGCCGTCATTGAGAGTCTCCTGTGGCCTCGCTGGGCCGTTGATTTGAAGTCTTCGCGCCATCACGCACGTACACCCGGCGCACCCGCTTACCCACGGCGCAGGCCACCTCGTAAGGAATCGTACCGATGGTGTTGGCCAAGTCGGGGATGGTGATCTTTCGCTCTCCATCACGGCCGATGAGCGTCACCGTGTCCCCCACCTTGACGCCTTGGATGGCCGTCACGTCGAGCATGGTGTAGTCCATGGAGATGGCCCCGACGATGGGGGCCAGCTGGCCCCGCACCAAAGCGCGGCCACAGTTGCTCAGCCGATACGACAGCCCGTCGTTGTAGCCGATGGGCAGGGTGGCGATGCGCGCCGGGCCCCCGGTGACGTGAGTGCCGTTGTAGCCCACGGGCGTCTGGGTCGGGACATCTTTGAGGTAGACAACCTGGGTGCGCAGAGCCATCACCGGCTCAAAGTCAGCGCCCCGCTCGGACAGCTCGTGAGAGAGCACGCCGTAGAGCGAAATCCCCGGCCGCACCAAGGGAAGCTCAACGCCCTCCCCACCGAGCACAGCCGCCGTGTTGGCGAAGTGCACCAAGGGCGGCGCGATGCCGTCTGCGGACAACTCGCTGAGTAAGGCGTCCAAGCGCCCACGCTGTACCGTGATAAATGGGTGCCCCGGCCGAGAAGGCGACGGATGAGTGGTTACCCCTTCGAGGATCAGCCACGGGGACGCCTCGATGAGCCGAGCCAAGGCCGCAGCCCGACGAGGCTGAGCGCCCAAACGCCCCATGCCCGTGTCGACCATCAGATGCACGCGAGTCCGCCGCCCTTGGCGCTCCGCCTCCGCCTGCAGAGTGTGGATGCGATCTTCAGAGTGAATACAAACCCGGATGTCGTGGCTGACCACCTGGGGCACTTCGTCCGCGATGATCGTGCCCAAGACCAAGATCGGCGCCGCAATGCCAGCGGCACGCAACTCGAGAGCTTCGTTGCTGTCCCCCACACCGAAACCCCAGACCAGGGGCTCTTGTTCGAGAGCCCGGGCGACGGGGACAGCGCCGTGACCGTAGGCGTCCGCTTTGAGGACCACGAGGACCCGGGCTGGTGGCAGGGCTGACGGCGACTTCGCGCCCTCACCGCCCTCGCTAGTCGAGAGCCGCTCGCCGATGCGGACGAGGTTGCGCTGAAGGGCCGCGAGATCGATCTCGGCCCAGACTCTGTGACCATTGTCCGCCATGAAGACACCACTCTCTGCTATGCGCCAAAGACCCTGACAGGCGGGACCATGCAGGCGGCGTCGATGCGAGGCGGTGAGGGAGGGCCAAGCATTCGCCGTGACCATCGTAGCTCGGCGGTGGGGTGGGACCTATGGGGTGAGCTGGTGCGCTTTCCGTAGTCGGCGCGCCTGTACAGCCCGCCTCGTTGGACAACTCTCCTCGAGGCGCTTGCACCGAAACGGCCGGTATCGCAATCAGCACTCCACGCAGCTCGTATTCTCTGCATGATCGAGGGAGCGTGGCACCATGTCGTGGCAAGAGTCCCACCCAACCGCACGTTGGTGCTGAGCCAGATCGCTCACTGAGTAGCCTGTCATCCCCTCTTCGGATCCTAGCAATGTCTAGTTTATTGCCAGCCCTGCTGGCTCTTGCTGGTCTTGTGATGCCCCCTGACGACATCGTTCAGGTGACGGCTCGCATGGCCGACACGGCCCTCGTCGTGGACGAGATCTCGACCTTCACGATCGATGTCACGTTTGCCGAGGGCGCCGCCGCCTCTGCTGCCGGCCTACCTGCCCCCGTTCTGCAGCTCGACGTCCCGGCGTCGATGAAGCTCGAGGGCCCTTATCTCACCACCCTGCGCCAGCTCAGCGGCAACGAGCACCTGCAGCACCCCTTCGAACGCATGATCAAAACCGGCGGCACGACCGTCGAGTTCACCCTGCAGGGCGAACCCGCCGAGGGCGAGACTCTCGGCATCATCGTCAGCGGCTACGTCACCACTAGCGAGACGGCTTTCTTCCTGCGCAAGCGGCTAGAGCTGCCCCTGACGGCCGGTGCTGAAGCCGTGGCTGGCGACGACCGCAACAGCAGCTGGGGGACGGACGAAGACCTGCTGAAGATCGGCCAAGCAGCCCCGGCCATCAGCCTACCCAGTGCCGATGGCCAGCAGACTCTCGACCTCGATGAGCACCTCGGCAGCAGCAACGTGCTGCTGGTCACTTACCGCGCCTTCTGGTGACCCTACTGCCGCACGCAGCTCGGTGAGCTGCAACAAACCTGCGATATCCTTTCGAAAATGAACACCGTCCTGGTTGGTATCAGCCAGGAAGACGCCGACCTCTCCAAGGCGGCTGGCATGCACAAGTCCCTCGGCGGCGAGCTGCCCTTCGACATCGCCTACGACGTGAACCGTGAGCACTCCACAGCCTACGATCGCGTCACCGCCTACCTGATCGACAGCAAAGGCATCGTTCAGGAGATCTTCCCCATGACGGTGCGCTCGCGCCCTGCCGCCGCGATTCTGGTGAACGAGGTGGCCAATCTCTACAAGCGCCAGATCAAAGCTGCAGCTGCCGACGACGAGATGACCAAGAAGCACTGATCCACCTGGGCTGAATCAGCCCTCGTTGAATCTCGTGTGGGGGCGAGGCGCCACTCGTGGGCGTTCTCGTCCCCAGCTCAGCTGGGTCACGAATGCCAGGCCCCAGGGTCAGCGATCCAGGGTCAGCGATCCAGGGCCAGCCAGCGGGCCCCAGCCACAACGCAGAGCCCGGCGCTGCCCACGTGGAGGTTTGCGGGGCCCTCTCATCCGGAGCCCAGCCAAACAAAGGATCGATCGGACGGCGCAGCGGCCGTGCTTTCCCCTTGGCTCAGGCGACTGGCATGATGGTGGCCATGAGCCTTCCGGACAACAGCTCGTCCTCGCCAGCACCAGCCATCGAGCTGCGCGGGGTCACCCGCCGCTTTGGCGACCAACTGGCCGTGGACAACCTCGACCTCGTGGTAGAGCCCGGCCAGGTCTTCGGCTTCCTGGGCCCGAACGGCGCCGGCAAGACCACGACCGTGCGCATGCTCTGCGGCCTGCTGCGGCCTAGCGCAGGGCAGCTCGCTATTCACGGCCACGACGTGACCGCCGAGGCCGACACCGTGCGCCGCCTGATCGGCTTAGTACCCGACACGCCGCCGCTCTACGAACACCTTACGGGCTGGCAATACGCCGCCTTCGTGGCCAGTCTCTACGACGTGCCACGGGACCAACGGGACGCCGACATCGAACGGCTCTTCGCCCAGTTCGAGCTGGACCAAGCCGCGCACGACTTGTGCCGCGGATACAGCTTCGGCATGCGAAAAAAGCTGCACATCGCCGCGGTGTTGACCACACGCCCGCAGGTGCTCTTCCTCGACGAACCGACCACCGGCCTCGACCCTCGTTCGGCCCGGCACCTGGTCGAGCTGATCTCCGCCACAGCTCAACAGGGCACGACCGTCCTGCTGACCACGCACCTGCTACACCTGGCTCAACAGCTCTGCCCTCGCGTGGGCATCTTGGCCCGGGGGCGGCTGCTCGCGGAGGGCCCCGTCGACCAGCTGCTAGCGCGCCGCGGCGACTCCTCCCTCGAGGATGTCTTCCTGCACCTGACGGAGGAGCAGGATGAACCTGGCCCAGCTGACTTGGCCTGACCGCCAAGCGGTCCTCAACGCTTTTCGCCTACCCGGGGCTCGCAGCACCTTGGCCGGCACAGCCACCACCGTGGGCTGTTTGGCCCTGGGTGGAGCGGCCCTCGCCAGCCGCCTGGTCCTGGCCGAGCCAATGCTCGAGCGCTGGGCTGCATCCCCCGAGCAGGTTGCCGCGCCCCTGCTGGCAGCCCTCGTCGTGCTGCCCATGCTCTTGACCCTGACCCTGTGCCTCGGAGAAGCCCGCCGCAGCCTCTTCGGCTCCCAGGCCGCCGAGCTGCTCCTGGTGGCACCGGTGTCGCGCCTCGCTCTGGTGTCCAGGGCCTGGGCCGTCTGCTTGGTGCGCATGCTCGTCGTGCAACTGGCGCTCACGTGGCCCGCGGTGTGGGGCCTCGTCTGGCACGACGCCCTGCACCCCGGCGCGGCCCTCGCGCTGCTACTGGTGACCCTGGCTCTGCTGGCCCCGCTCACGAGCCTTTGCGTCGTGCTGGCCGTCGCCCTGCGTCGTTGGGCCAGCAGCCCACGTCGACGCCTGGCCTTCAACATTGCCGGAAGCGTCGTGGGCGTTAGCCTCGCCCTCGCTATCGGCGCTGGCCTGGCTACATCGCTCCCCGGCGGCGAGGCGTTGACCGAGCTGCTCCAGTCAACCAGCGCCTGGCTCCCCGGTGACTCCATCGGCTCACTCTTGGCTTGATGCGGCGGCGTCACGGCCCTCGTTCCCAGTCACCTGACGCTGTTGCTGTCCCCCTTGGCCTGCTGGCCCCTGCTGACCCTGGCTGGCCGGGGCGTCGGCCAAGCCTGGGAACAAGGCCTGGTCGTGGCGGGTAAGACCGCGGCCCCTCGTCAGGGACACGCCCGTTGGCCAACGGCCCTCATTGCCAGCGTGGGCCGCAAGGATTTCCTGGCCATAGCCACACAGCGCAGCGGCCTCGCCGGCCTGGGCTTCTTCCTTGCGGTGACAGTGCTGGCCACCGCAACCGGAGGCCCCGACGAGCACCTGGGTGACAACGCCCCGGCTCACGTGGCCTTGAGCATGGGCTTGTTCAACACCTGGCTCCTGCTGGTGATGGTGCTGTCCTGCCTCCAGGGCGGCACACTGCTGGAAGCCGAGGCCGCCCACCTCGACCTGCTGGCCTGCGCACCCATCGATCGCGGCGCCCTCTTGCAAGCCAAGCTGCTGCCCTTCGCCCTGCCCCACCTGTTGATCCTAGTGGCCTTCGTGGGCACAGCCGTCACCCGACACCAGGCCGACGGCCTTGCGCTGTCCCTGCTGCTGATGCTCACCCTGCCTGTGACGGCAGCTGCCCTCGGCGTGATCGTGGGTCTCGGAACCCTGCCGTGGCTCAACGGAAAGCCCGGCGACGACGGCGCGCAGGTGCGCCGAGTTCTGGTCTTGGGCGGCGCCATCGCCGGCCTCTGCTTCACATTGCTGCAGCTGGCCTTTTCAGTGAGGTCCGATGTCTTTCACCACCTCAACACGGACGGACGCCAGCTCAACGTGACCCCATACGTGGCACAGCGCGCAGGCCTCCTGTGGGTCGGCGGTCTGGCCCTGCTCTGGGCGGGCCTGGCGCTGGGCCGACGCAACATGCGAGCCCTGCTGGCTCCCAAGGGCTGAGGTTCAGCCGCAGGTCAGCGGCGCGCTGCGCCATCCGTGATCCGCCATCCGTGATCCGCAGGGAACTGCGAGTCTCTTGGCCGGTCACGCAGGGTGTGATGCGAGATTACCGCCTGGGTACAAATCGGCGCACCAAGAGGCACGTGCGGGACCGCGCCGCCGCGCTTCCTCTCAACAAGCGCGTACTCAACTCCACGCCGTCGCTCCACCCGAAAGCCAGAAGCGCCCACGACAGGCACGCTCAAGCGATCGACAGAGTCAGCACCGAGGTCATCAAGCGTCTCTCTCACTTCGTCAGGATGCATGCCTCTTGCAGCTGGCGGCAAGACAGCCCAAACCCCGCTTTTCACCGCCGACGACAACAGCCTTGCCGAAGACCACAAGAGCGCATCATTCAAGAGCACGACTTCGGCATCTGTAAGGCTTGGCATTCTGAGAGCTCGCGGTCCGTGTCATCCACGAGCATCGGCATCGAGACTTGTTGGTACTGCCGATCACCAACGATCTGCGACGAGTCGATTGCTGGAGGGTTGCTCAGAGAGCCGATCAAGCAGAGTGAGCAACAGCGCCTCAGCGGACTGGCTCAACGCCTGGCCGAGAGGTTCGCGCAAGCCAGGAGAGGTCACGAGAGTCGCTGGCGCCACCTGCCCAGGTTCACAAGACAGCAGCCCACCAGTGCTGCTACCAAGACGTATCCCCGAACTGCTGCAAAACTGTTCATTGTCATGCCCCCCCACAAACGAAACGAATCACCCTTGAGCGAGAGGCGAACAACACATTCGCCTCTATGCCATGAGTCGCGGCACGGACGGCCACGTAACAGCTCAAAGGGAGCGGTCTGCTGAGCGGCGTGTGCAAAAGCGCCGCCCGCCGAGCAGGC
>JBLIMM010000054.1:0-17716 GCA_047638635.1 Pseudohongiellaceae bacterium
CTAGAAATACGAAAGAACGATCGGTCCGCAGATGCTGGAGAGCATCAAAAGGGGCACTGCGATAGTCTTGAAGGCCTTGGACACAGCCACTTTACGAAGACATGGCTTAGCTGTGACGCAGCTGTCAGATGGGCAATGTCACCCATGCAGCCACGGATTGAACCCGGCGGGGCTGGGCCTTCAGCGAGCTGAGCTGGGCTCCCAGAACCTCTGCTCACCCTCGCTGAGAAGACCGTCTTGGGCAACAAGCTTGCGCACCTGCTCGCAACGCTCCGCAGGGCCGGGATGGGATCCCACATAGCTGCCCACCATGTCTATGAACTCGCCAGCGCTGAGCTGGCTGAGGGAGTCGATTGCCCCTGCGACATGTCCGTATTCAGCGGCCATGAGTTCTAGGGCAAAGCGGTCGGCCGCAAGCTCCTGGTCGCGGCTGAAGGCACTGGCTGCCAGCTGTCCGCTATTTTCGACGATGCCGACAGAAGGCACGCCACTCAGGCCGACTCCCGCGAGGAAGAGCTGAAACAAGGCACTGCGGCCCAGCATGACCAGGTGGTCTCGGTGTCGGTAGTGGCCCAGTTCGTGGGCCAGCACGAAGGCGAGCTGGTTCTCGGTGTCGAGCAGCTCAAGCAGGCCGCTGGTGACAATGATCGTGCCACCGGGCAGGGCGAAGGCATTGGGAGCAGCGCTTTGCTGTACCACCACCTTGTGCTCATAGGGGGCGTCGGGCCAGTGACTGGCGAGCTTCTGGGTGAGCTCCGTCAGCTCGTGGGCGTTGTGGGCGTTGGCTGGCGTGGACGTATCCTCCCAAGCCAGATCGAATGAGAGCGACTCGAAGAGCTCGACTTCCACGTCCAGGGGGATCCACCGCACCACTTGCTCAGCCGCCCAGGCCGCCAGGGCGTAGACCAGCCCGGAGACCAGGATCGCGCCAGCGGCGAGGAGAACCGCTTCCGCAAGGGGACTGCGCTTGGTGCTATTGACGGATGGGTCGGGCTGTCGTGGGACAAACCGCACGGTGACGTCAGGCGCCCCGATGGACGGCGGTGCCGAATGCGAGAATCTCAATGCCAGCGACACCATTGGCATCCCCGCGGCTGCTGGCGAGGCACGACGTCTCTAGGCGTACATTCACCACCGTGTCGTAGCCCTGGGCTCGAGCCGCGAACTTGAGTCGAATGAGTGCTTCTCGGCGGGCGCGGTCGAGCAGCGGTTCGTAGGCCGTAATGCGACCCCCGACCATGGCCTTGAGCCCGGCCAGGAAGCGCTTGAAGTAATCGAGGGAGATCACCACGGAGCCGTGCACCAGCGTGGGGTCGTGGACCTGCCACTCGCTAGGGGCATTGGGGAAGGTGATCAACACCATCTCGCGCGTCTCTCTCTCGGCCTCTTCCAGAGCCGCAAAGTGACGGCGCTCCAGAACGCTCCCGCAGAAGTAGCCAATGAGGAGCAGGGCTGCAAAAGCAATGAACGGGAAGAACTGGGCCACGGTCAGACCACCCGCACAGCGGTGCCGTAGGCGAAGAGTTCAGCGGCGCCCTGGGAGATCGAGCTGGTTGAGAAACGCACATTGACCACAGCGTTGGCGCCCATGGATTCGGCTTGCGCTTGCATCCGTGCGATGGCTTCTTTGCGGGCTTCTTGGAGGAGCTCTGTGTAGCCCTTGAGTTCGCCTCCGACCATGTTCTTGAGCCCCGCCATGATGTCCCGGCCCAGGTGCTTGGCGCGCACTGTGCTTCCGGTGGCCACGCCGTAGAACTCAGTGATGGTGTGGCCCGGCACGGTTTCGATATTGCTGATCAGCATGGTCCGTTCCCATTGTGATGATTCACGGGGCGGGACTCCCGTCCCCGGTACAGGCTACTGTGAGTCACTGCAGAGAGAGGTTCAAGCGGCGCTTTGTCGTCTCGGCCCGGGGAGCTAGGAACCCTGGGTGCTCGCTGCGCGGAGCTTGGCCTCCCGGCTTGTCCCTGCTTAGTCGTCGTCTGCCGTGGGGGGCTGAGTGCTCTGCAGCGGGAGGCTTTGTGGCTGGGCTGTGCTTGCGCTGGGTTTCCGTGACCAGTCCATGAGCAGTCGGCGTCCGGAGCGAGTGTTGTACTGGGCGCGCCAGGCATCGAGAGCGGCAGAGCGGGGAAAGGCTTCGCCTGCCGGGGGCGGGTAGTCGCTCATGGCGTGAAACGGTAGGGGCTCCACGGTCCGTGCGGCGCTGGTGTTCGGGTCTTGGTCCTTGGCCCAGCCGTCGAGGTACAGCAGCCAGTCTCGGGTCCATCCTTCGGGAAGTTCAGGCAGGGGAGCCGCTGCGAAGGAGAGCGTCACCGCGTCACCAGCGCCAAAGATCACTGTGCGATCGTCGACGGTTTGCAGCAGCTGCAGCACGTCACCGTAGCGGGTGTATTGCCCGGGGTGCTGGTCCCAACGGGGTTCTGCCAGCTCGTCCCAATCGAAGGCCTCTCCGAACTCGCCGGTGGGATCGGGGATCAACGCCGAGAATCCGCGCCAACCCACGGATGCCAAGCTTGGGCTCAAGGGCGTGTCGCTGAACGGTGCGTCGTCATCGTCGAGTACCAGTCGGATCGCGTCGTAGGACAGGGCCAAAGTGGTGCTCAGGCGCAGGCGCGGATCGTTGCGGTCGACCATCTCGGTGATGTCCACGATCATGGTCTTGGTCTTGCCTGCGATAAAGCCGATGGGCGGACCAGCGGGGCGCCAGCCGTCGCCATCGGGGACGGACAGCAGCGGCGGCTCGAACGACACAGTGGGGTGGCGGGCTGCGGACACATTGACCGAGGCGTCGGGCCACAACAGCCAACCGGTGAGCGCCAAACGAATGCGCGGTGCTGCCGCCAAGGCCGCACGCTCTGCAGCACTCTCGGCGAGCTGCAGGTCGAGGTGCCAGGGCTTGGTGAGTCCGCGAAACTGCTCTGGCTCATGGAGAAAAGTCTGCGCGTGCCGGCTATCGATGCTTGCCAGGAGCTCGGTGACATCCGCGCCATTGCTGGCTAGCACTTGGGGCAGATTGACCACGTCACGGAAGGTGTGCACGTGGTGCGGCGGAAACGGTGGGAACACAAACGCTTCGTCAGGATGGATCTCGATGTTCGCCGGGTGATCAATGGCGTGCAGGCGCACCTGGTCGAGGTACGTGACCTCGCGCAGCTCTTCGGTGAGCACCAGTTCGAGCTGACCGTTTCGTGGAACCAGTTGGTCGCCGGCGATGCGCACATACTCGTCGTGATCGAAAGGCACGTGCACTCCCGGTGCCATGGGTAGGCCTAGGGGTGTGGTGCCTAGCACATCCGTGACGAACTCGAAGGTCGTGCCATTCCAGGTGTAGAGAAAGGGGCAAGACCCGGTGAGGCCTTCGATTTGCACCAGCTTGTGCGTGCTGCCAGAAGCCAGATCGTACTGGGGTTGGACCACGCCGTCGGGCCAGCGCACGGAGGCGACGTCGACCTGGGTGGCCTTGCCGAGACCGATGACCAAGGGCTCGCCGAGGGAGAAGATCCGACGGTAGAGATCTCCCGCGCGCACTTCGACGATGGTCCCAACGCCGTGGGTGTTGGCCTTGCGTCCGGAGAGTTGCAGGGTGAGGGCGTTGCCCTGGGGTTCGCTGCCGCGCCAGAGCTGTACCGGCGAACCTGCGAGAGCGACGTCGAGGGCGCCGTCGCCGTCTATGTCGCTGACGAGCAGCTGCCCAGGGTTGCTGGCTGCGCCGCTGACCAGAGTCGTCACTGGGAGGGGGCCCTGCTGTGCGCTGAGTGGCCCAGCGATGGCCAGCACGTCGCCGCTGATTGGATCGACCCCTAGTAGGTCCACGTAGCCATCGCGATTGAGGTCGACGGCGACGAGATCGCGAATGGCCTTGCCAGCAGTGTTCAGCGTGATCGGCGCAGCGAAACTCTCGCCGTTATGGAGGCGCACGGAGACTCGGCTTGCAGTGGCTTTCTGTGTGGCTGGCGCCGTGCACTGCACGAGGTCAGCACGGCCGTCGTTGTTCACGTCCACGAGGAGCAGACCGCCGTTCGCTTGGGCTGGGTCCACGGTGACATCAGCGAGCCCCCACTCGCTTGTGCGGTCGGCGAAGACTCCGTCCCACATGCCAGCAATGGCCATCACGCCCTTGTCGCCAACGGCCAGCAAGTCCACGGCCTGATTGCCGTCGATATCTTCGATGAGCAGCGCACGGCAGGAGGGAACGTCGCTGAAGGGGGCCGGGGCGTCGGCCACCAAGATGCGCTTCCAGTTCTCGTCGGCGCCATTGTTGCGTAGGTAGCTCAGGCCGCCCGCGGTGGAGACGACGATGTCGAGCGAGCCTTGGTGATCCAGGTCAACGAATGTCGCGCTGCGTGCGCCTGCTTTCGCGGGGTCGCTGACTTCAAAGGGTAGAAACGTCTTCTGCGCAGCGTCGTAGCTATAGAGTCTGACCTGGTCGCCTTCGATGCACAGCAGCTCGGGTGCCGGGTGGTAGTGATCTTGGTTGGGCTCGGCGACGTCGAGGTCACCGAGACGGGCGTAGCTCACGGGGCGCGGGTGGACGGTACTCGACGAAAAGCTGCCGTCGCTTTGAAGTGACCGCAGCTGCACGCCGCCTTGTCCCCAAGTGAGCAGCTCTTGGGGGCCGTCGCCGTTGAGGTCCGCGGTCAAGAGACCCATGGCCGGCGTCGCTGTGGAGGACACGTTCCAGGTTGCGAAGTCAGGGAACGCCGCTGCGCCCTGAGTCGCGGTGGTGATCGCCTGGGGCTGAGGTGGCATCACCCGGCCGTAGGTGGCTGTCCAGACCAGGGTCTCTGAGGCTTGATTCTTGCCCTCCTTGCTCAGGGCTCCGTGCTCCTGGAGAAGTGCTTGTGCAGCAGCTTGTGCTTCGGCGTCCCCCCGTGAGCGGCGCAAGCGCAACTGCCCCAGTTGGTAGGTCGCTTGGGCGTAGAAGGGTGTGTTGGGGCCTAGCCCCAGGTCGCGCACTGCCTGTAGCTTCTCGTCCGCCCCGGCGAAGTCTTCGAGGTATCTGAGGGCCATGGCCAGCTGCAGCAGGCTCGGGGCATCCCGGGGGTCGACGGACAGCACAGCGCGGAACTCTTCCGCAGCGAGCTCAGGGTTCAGGGTGCGATTGAGCGCGATGCAGCCGCGCATGAAGCGCGTTGCGGGGTCGCTGGGGTCGGCGGCGAACGCCTGCTCAATGAGGCTGTTGGCTCGCTCTTCTTCGTCTGGCCGGTGAAAGGCGATGATGCCTGCGCGCAGCAGGTCGTCGGCCCGAGGTGTCGCCCGTGCAATGAGCGGCTCCATGGACTCCCAGGCGATGTCGAGTTTCTGAGCGCTGCCGGGGGTAAACGCAGCGGCCGCTCGAGCTCTGGCCACATCGTCGGCGATCTGATCCGAGGGCCGAACGCCTGAGTCTTCGTTGCCACAACCCACACAGAGCAGCAACAGGCCAGCCCGTAGATCCACATTGTTTCTGTCTTCATGAGCCCATGATCCTCTTGAGAGATGGCCATGCCAGTGTGTTCCAACAACGGCTTCGGCGGCTTCGTGACCAGTGGGTCAGCATGAGGCATACTCAACCACGGCTGTCTTGTTGGACAGTCTTCCCCGAGCGACACATGGCATGGCACCGCGCGAACGTTTTTTTCCTTGTCAGGCCCTTCTGGGAGCAATCCTCTTAGGCCTTGTGACCTATGGCTGTGGAGCTGAAGACAGCGACAGCTCAAGCGAGAAGAGCGAGGTGTCCAAGGTCGCCAAGGTGGCCTACGAACTCCCCGCGGTGATCGACGTGGCCCAGCCCGAGCCCATGATTTCGGTCATGGACGTGGTGGAGGATATGTCCGAGGCGGTGGCCAACAGCTTGGTCGACTTGGCCAACGTGCTGCGCCGGCGGGCTTACGGCGAAGCGCCCCAGTGGTTCACCGACGATTTCGCCGGGCTGAGCTTGGCTTCTATGGCGAAACCAGAGATCGAGTCGTTGCCCCTCGGTGCTCAGGCCTTGCACTACGACCCCGAGACAGCAGAGATCGCAGGGCGTGACGCTTGGCTCGCTTCCCTCGAAGATTTGCTCTCGGTCTATGGAGTGCTCGACGCCGTGGTGGCAAAGGTCAAAGGCGCTGAGTTCGAGACGAGCGCGGTGGGCCGAGGACGGGTGCGGCTGAAGCTGTCGACCTTCGGGCTGGGCGCCGATCGTCAACCGCTGGCGATGACCGCCTGGGCCTGGGTCGGCGTGGTCGAACGCCGTGGCCGCTGGATGATCGAGCGCTTTCAAACCCTCAGCCTCGACATCGCCCAGCGTGCTACCCCGCTCTTCGCTGATGTCACTGTGGGTGCGGGGGTTGCCAACCAAACAGGTATCTTCGGCAAGCATGGCAACAACCTTTTTTACTGGAATGGCGCGGCGAGTCACGACGTGAACGGTGACGGTCTCTGGGATCTCTTCGTGCCCACGCTGAACGGCTGCTTCCTCTACTTGAACAACGGCGAAGGTGGCTTCGACGAGGTCTCGAAAGCCTGGGGACTTGCTGACGAGAAGGGCGGCACCGGGGCGTTGTTCTTCGACTATGACAACGATGGTGATACTGACCTTGCCGTAGGGCACGTGGGTTGGGTGCGTCCCAACGGCAGCCTCGGCGGGGACACCCTACGGCTCTGGCGCAACGACAGGAACGGCTTCACGGACGTGAGTGAAGAGTCGGGCTTTGGTGGACGACACGTGGCCTTCAGCCTGGTCGCCGGTGACTATGACGGCGACGGCTTCACCGACGTCTACGTGTGCTCCTACAACCGCATGGACGCCGTTTACCCCGAGTCTTGGTATCACGCGGAGAACGGCACTCCCAACGGGCTGTACCGCAACCTGGGCGATGGAACGTTTGTCGATATGGCTGCTCAGTGGGGCGCCGACGACTCCCGCTGGACCTTCGCTGCCGCAGCCCACGACTTTGATGCAGACGGAGATCTCGATCTGTACTTGGCCAACGACTACGGCGACAACTCGCTGCTGGTCAACTTGGGCGATGGCCATTTCCAGAAGGGCGGCGCCAAGGCGGAGCTGCTCGACTCAGGGAATGGCATGGGCACCGCTTGGGGCGACGTGAACAACGACGGCGACCTCGATCTTTACGTGGCCAACATGTCGTCCACCGCAGGCAATCGCATCCTGAAACGCATGGTCGATTCGGCCGATGGAGGCATGGGCGGCACGTTGCTCAAGCTGGCCTCGGGGAACTCCATCTTCAAACGGGTCGACGACGGTTTTGAGCGGGTGCCCGCTGCGCAAGGTGGCGTGGGGGCAGCCTGGGCTTGGTCGTCCAGCCTCTCCGACTTCGACCTGGACGGTTGTGTGGATGTCTTCGTCGCGAACGGTTTCATCAGCGGTGAATCCGCTGCGGACACATGAAGTCTCTACTGGCGCCACGTGGTGGCGTCTTCCATGACCGAAGTGGCAGGAGTGTCCTCTGAAGAGGCTGGCAGCCAGTCGTACCAGAGCGAACACATGGGCATGATTTTCCAAGAGGGCTTCTCGTTCAGCGGCTTTGAACGGGACAAGCTCTTCATGGGAGACGGCACGGCGCACTTCACCGACCTCTCGTCGGTCTCTGGCATAGACGACGCCAACGACGGCCGAGCGGCGGTCACTGCCGACTTTGACGACGACGGTGACCTCGACCTGTTCGTGCACAACATCGCGCGGGCTCGCCATCGCCTGTATCGCAACGATTGCTACGACACCGAGGCTGACCCGCGCTTCGTCAAAGTACGCCTCACGGGCACAACGGGTGCTCCCGACGCTGCTGGCGCTGTGGTGCGGCTCACGCGGGCTGCAGGCGGTAGCGATGGCGATGGCGATGGCGGTAGCGATGGCGATGGCGATGGCGATGGCGATGGCGATGGCGATGGCGATGGCGATGGCGATGGCGATGGCGATGGCACTCAGACCGAGGCCAAGGTGTTGTCCTTTGGTAGCGGCTTTGTGAGTCAGTCGGCCCCCGAGCTGGTGTTCGGTTTCGGAGAGGCTGCCGGCGGCACGCTGTCGGTCACCTGGCCGGGCGGAGTGTTCGAAGACTTCGGTGCCGTCACGCCGGGGGCGCGACTGTCTCTCGTCGAAGGCACGGGCGTGGGCGCGCCCATCGCACGTCGTCCCTCACCCTTCGCCGAGCCTGCTCCCCCTGGGTTGAAGATCGACTTGGGCGCGCAGCTGCCGCAGCTCTCGTTGCTCGACGGCCTGGGTGGCGAGGTTCAAGTAGACCTCGCTCAGCCGGGCAAGGAAACCTGGGTGAACTTCTGGGCGACGTGGTGCGCCGGATGCCGGCAAGAGCTGCCCGCCTTGGCCGAACTTTCGCGAGAGCCGGGCAAGCGATTGCTCATGGTCAGCGTGGATATCCCGGAAGACCGGGCCAAGGCCATCGAGGCCTTGCACGATCAAGGCATCGAAGCGGAGTCACTGTTCGTCAGCACCCAGGTCATCGATGAGATCATCGATGTCGATCGACTGACCTTGCCGACGACTCTCGTGTTCGACAGCAGCGGCAAGCTGTCGCGCATCGTCAACGGTCGCATCGACGCCGACCACTAAACGAAACATCAACGGTCGCAACGATATGGCCGACCACTAAACGAAACATCAACGGTCGCAACGATATGGCCGACCACTAAACGAAACATCAACGGTCGCAACGATATGGCCGACCACTAAACGAAAAATCAACGGTCGCAACGATATGGCCGACCATCAAGCAGAGACCGAACTCTACGGCTCTTTGAGGCTACGCACGAGACCTTTGAAACGGGCGCCCAGGCCCAGCACGTGAAAGGGTCGGTTTCTCGATCCGTAGAGGTCGATGCCAGCCTTTACGGGGTCGCGACCCTGCATTTGCTTGAGGATGCGATCGATGGTCATGGGGTACGGGGCGTCGGTGGCCTTGCCGATGGTGAAACCCTGCCCAAACAGAAACTCGAGCATCTGCCGGTCACTGCAATCGCGCAGGGCGTAGGGCCAGAACTCGAGCAACAGGGCCATGGCTGGACTGCTGGCGAGGAGCTCCTTGGCACCTTGGAAGGCCAGCCATTCGCTGCCTTGGGTGTCGATCTTCAAGAAGTCGATGGGGCCTTTGACCAAGTCGTCGACCGGAGCAATCTGAATCGTGATCTGCTCGCTGGCGGCCATGTCCTCGGGGGCAGCATCGCCAGCGACAACTCGGTTGTCGCCGTGGTTGGTGGCGTCGAGTGCGATGGTGGCCTGGCCTTGTTCGGCACCCGCAGCCACCTCGTGAACGCGGCCTACGCCAGCGCCGGGGCAAGCCATGGCTGCCTCGACGTTGCGCCGGGCCACGGCAGCGATGCCGGGGACTGGCTCGAAGGCGTCAACCTCTGCTCCGGCCAGCACCGCTTGCACAGCGAACCATCCCACGTTTGCGCCGAGGTCCACGACGCGGGCTGAAGACCTGCCATCGGCAAAGCGGCCTGTGGCGAGTTGGGCGACCATGAGCCCGGTCTCGTCGTCAGCCCACGAGCCTTTTTCGATGGCCGGGCCAATGATGGCGTCGTGGGCAAGCACCTCGAAATCGAGGCCGTTGCCTAGGTTTGGCAGGTGTACCGTGCGCGTTGGGAAGTCCATAGGGTGGAACTGTACCACCCTCCGGGGGCAGGTGCCCGGCTCTAGCTGCGGGGCTTTGCGGCGCAGTGAGAGCCGCTCTTCAAACCACGGCGGGGCGCTCCTGCGAGGGGCCCGCCGTGGGTCACGAATCAGCGATCAGAGCGGGTGTCACCGAAGCCCATGGTCTGCCATTCGCTGTCGTCGGGGAGCGTGCCGTACATCTGCATGGTGAAGGTGTTCGGCCCGTCCTGTGGCATCGCCGAGCGCATGGCCCGGCCCTCCGGGGACATGCGTCATAGACCTGGCCGTGCAGACGATGGACGCCGCCGACAGCGAGGGACCCGCTCTGGATGAAGAAGAGAGTGATGGAGAGCTTTGAGCCGATCTCGGAGAATCCAGGCTCACGGCGTTTCTGGGACGATCAACTGGGTGCGGGTGGCTTGCCACTGGCCGGTGATATGGTCACCGCCTGTTTCCTCCCCGGCTGTTGAGGCCCCACTTGTTGCTACACGGCGATCCCCCGACTTCGACCTCTGAAACCCGGGCGCAGAGTGGTTCCTCTCCGGACCGACCCTGCTTGGAGCTTTCTGATCTGACCAAGCACTACGGCGACACCGTAGGGCTTGAAGGGCTCAATCTCTCCGTGGCGCGGGGTGAAGTGGTGGGCCTGCTCGGTCCCAACGGTGCGGGCAAGACCACGGCCCTGCGGCTGTTGTTGGGCTTGATCGGGCCCACACGGGGGACGGTGCGCCTCTTCGGTCGGCCCCCTCGTGACCCTGCGGCCCGGATCGACGTGGGCTACCTCCCGGGAGAGTTGTCCCTCGACGAACTCTTCACCGGGCAGGAGATGCTGGTGTACATGGGGCGCTTGCGACCACGCTCTGTGGCTCCCGTCTGCGATCGTCGCCGCAGCGAGCTGTGCGAAAGACTGGCCTTGGACCACGCCGATCTGTCCCGGGTGATTCGGGACAACAGCCGCGGCACCAAGCAAAAGGTCGGCTTGGTGGCGGCTTTCCAGCACGACCCTGCCTTGCTGGTCCTCGACGAGCCCACTAGCGGCCTGGACCCCTTAGTCCGTGAGGCGGTCTTTGAGCTCATGGCCGAGGCAGCAGAGGCTGGACGCACAGTGCTCCACTCGAGCCACATCCTGGGAGAAGTGGATCGCACCTGCAGCCGAGTGGCGATCCTCCGCGAGGGGCGGCTCGTGGGCGGGGGCGAGATCGAGGACATCCGCGCAACTCTCACGAGATTGCTTTCGGCGCGCTTCCACGGCTCGCCACCCATAGATGAGCTGCGGGCGGCGGGGGCCGAGCTGGTGAGTCACGACGACGGCCTGCTCAAGATGCACGTGGGCGCAGATATCAATCCCATCCTTGAAGTCTTAGCCCGTCATCCCTTGAAGGAACTCGTCTTGCCCGAGCCTGATCTGAGCCTTGCTTTCGCGCGCTATTACGCTAGCTCTGGCGCTAGAGCAGACCCGCTATGATCGCCGCGCTAGTGGGTCGAAACATGCGTCGCATGGGCAAGCTTCTGGCGGTGGCTGTGCCAGCCCTGCTGCTCTTCGAGGTGGGGCTCGTGCACATTGCCGCCGAGTTCGAGGCCACGCAGTTCGCCGGGGGCGCGGGCCTTGAAGGGCTCGTGGATATGCTGCCCGGGTTCATGCAAGACCTGGTCAACTCCCAGGTCCATGAGTTCTCCACGGAGGCCTTGGTGGCAGTGGGTTTCCAGCATCCGGTGATGCTCAGCCTGGCCATCACTCTGACCGTGCTCTTCGGGGTGATTCCCGCAGGAGACCGTGAGTCGGGCTTGCTCGACGTCGTGCTCTCGACCCCGGTGAGTCGCAGCGCGTACCTCACGGGGACCGTGCTTTGTGTGGCGTTCGTAGCCCTGCTGCTTCCCGCTGCGATCTTGGCCGGGGGCGCCATTGGCTTGGCCATGGTCGACGTGCCAGGGTCTCCCTCGATTGCTACTCACGTGCAAACGGCGGTGTCCATGGGGGCATTGCTCTTGGCTCTTGGCAGTCTGGCTCTGCTGTTGTCCATGGACTCCCAGCGCAAAGGGCAGGCTCTGTCTCGAGTGGCTTTCCTGTTGCTGCCCCTTTGGGCCATCGACTTCGTGTCCTATCTCTGGGACGGCTTCGATGCCATTCGCTGGCTGAGTCCGTTTGCGTACTTCGACGCCATGCCTGATCCATCGCCCAGCAGCCGCGTGGAGTATGGCGCGTTCGTGCTACTGGGCGCTTTCGTCGTCACGACCTTGGCCGCGTATCGTCGCTTTGCGAAGGCCGATCTTTGAGGATGGTGCTGTCGTTGAGCGGTGTCTTTCGGGCACCGCTGGCTGAGCCTCAGAGAATCGTCAGCAGCTCCTGAATCGAGTCCACCGGGACGATGTAGTTGCCGTCGGCTTTGAGGGGCTCGTTGAACGGCAGCGAGGTGCGTTCGGCGAGGAGCCCGATGGCGACAGCGGCGAAGGCCCGGGAGAGAGCCGGCTGCTTGCGGTCGCTGACCAGTTCCAGCAGCGGCTCCACCGCTGAGCGATCACCGATCAAGCCGACGGCCTTGGCCAGGGCGGCGCGAGTCCCTAGCGAGCCAGCTTCTCTCAGGGCTTCGACCAAGGTAGAAACCGAGCTGGTGTCGCCGAGGAGACCGAGGCCGCTTGCTGCAGCGATGCGCAGGCCTTCTGACGAGGAGTTGTCGAGGCAGTGCTGGCGCAACCGGTCCGAGCAATCGATGTACTGAAGAAACCCCAGAGCCACGGCGGCGTGGCTGCGGAAGCCCTGGTCAGCCAAATCGATGAAGTCGTTATGGATCGCCTCGGCGGACGGAGCATCTCCGAGGAGCCCCAGCGCCAGAGCATAGGCACCCTTGTAGGACGGGGCTCGTTCAGCTGCGTAAGCGTCGCGGAGTCGCTCCAACATCAGCGGTTGAACATCGGGGTGGGCTCGTCCTAACACAGCCGCCGCCAACGCTGCCCAAGAGCGATGCTCCTGGCTCTTGCCCGAGCCCTTGAGTTCGCGCCCCAAGAACGAAGCCAAGTCAGCGTGGCGCTCGCCCCAGGGAGTGTTCGCTCCCATTTGAGCCAGGGACATGATGGAGAAGTGCCGGGTGAGGCGATCCTTGCCGTCGGTCACTTCATTCCTCAGGGCTTCGAGAATGGCAGTGTCCTGCAGGGTGGCCAAACGTCCGGCGGCGAGGGCCACAGACTGGCGCAAAGGCCGGCTGCTGTCTCGGTCGTGAAAAGCTCGCAGCAAGGCGGGCAGGGCTGTGCGCCGTCCCAGCTTGGCCAAGGTCGTGGGGATGTAGCTGGCCACTGACGGGTCGAGGCGCTCGTCTGCGAGCAGCTCTACCAACACAGTTTCAATCACATCGAGCTGGCTGTGCCGCGGAGGCAGCATGCCGAGGCCAGCCAAGGTGCAGGCTTTGATGTCCCGCTCAGCAGCGGGCAAGCGAGTGATCAGTTGCAGCATGCTGTAGACCGAGCGAGAGTCTGCGACCAGACCGAGAGCGAAGGCTGCGTGGGCTCGCACTTGGCGGGGGATGGGACCGCCCCCGATGGCCTTGCGACCGGCGCTGTCGTCCCGCGCCAAAGAGATCAGCAGGGCTGCAGCGGCTTTGGAGCCGAGTACGCCCAGGGACAGTGCTGCCGACGATTGAACGGAGAAGTCGGGGTGCGCCAGCAGCGGGATGGTCGCGGCGAGGACCGCGGGCGCTCGATGTGCGGGTGCACAGCGGGCCAGGGCGAGCACGGTCGAGTCGAGGATGTCGCTGTCGCCGTTGTGGGCCAGCACTTCCAGTAACACGGGGACGATGCGCCCGTCGACCTGGGCAGGGTCGACCCTCTGAGAGTTGCGCCAGGAGAGCTTGCGTCCTCGGCCCGTGAGCAGACCTGGGGAGCCTGACACGTTGTGGCTCCGTCCCAGATGATCTCGCAGCCTGAGAAAGCGATCTTTGTTTTGGTCCCACCAGGGTTCCCAACTTTCGAGGGTTGGGATTTCAGCTTGCTGGTTCTGGTCTGAGAGTGAGCCAGCAGCGGTTGTAGCGCTCGAGTTGGCAGCACCTCTGCTGCTGAGGCCGGGCTTACCTGAGGGGCCAACCCCGAGGAAGCCAGGCGATGTGACCCCGAAACCCAAGATGGGGGGAGGGGCAGGCCATTTGGCACCTGGTCCGCCGTGGGGTGTCACGGGCGCGACCATCCCGTGGCTGAGGTTCGTGAGAAGAGTCAGCGCTAATACGAAAGCCAGCCGTGATGTCTTGGTCATCATTTGAATGCGCCCTCCCGAAATCTAAAGTCAGTTCGCCCCCAGCCATGATAACTGCCGATTGCACAGTGTCAGAATGCAACAGTGAATCGGCGGATGGCCGCAAGAGTCAGTGGCGCGCCAGGGGCAGAGTGACAACCTCTGAGTGCCGTTACTGCTGACGTCGGTCAGTAGGGAATCTGCCACTCAGCCCTGGGCAACTCGCTCAGAGAATCGCCAGCAGTTCCTGAACAGAGTCGACGGGGACGATGTAGTTGCCGTCGGCTTTGAGGGGCTCGTTGAAAGGCAGCGAGGTGCGTTCGGCGAGCAACCCTACGGCCACCGCAGCGAAGGCTCGGGAGAGGGGCGGTTGCTCAGGATTACTGACCAACTCTAGCAAGGGCTCCACTGCCGAACGGTCCCCGATCAAACCGACAGCTTTTGCCAGAGCGGCTCGGGTCGAGAGAGAGCCGGTGTCTTTCAGGGCATCGACTAGCGTCGGGACGGAGCTGGTGTCACCGAGCAGGCCGAGACTACTGGCCGAGGCGATGCGCAGGGCGTCGGACGAGGAGTTGTTGAGGCAGTGGTCGCGCAGCCGGTCGGAGCAATCGATGTACTGCAAGAATCCGAGGGCGAGTGCGGCGTGACCCTGGAAGCCTTGGTCGGCCACGTCGATGAAGTCATCGTGAATGGCTTCTGCGGAGTGTGAGTCGCCGAGCAGCCCGAGTGCTAAGGCATAGGCACCCTTGTAGGACGGTGCACGCTCTGACAGGTAGGCCTCTCGCAGGCGATCCAAGATGAGTGGCTGGGCGTCCGGGTGGGCTCGCCCCACGAGAGCAACAGCCAGTGCTGCCCAAGAGCGATGCTCCTGGCTCTTCCCCGCGCCTTGCAACTCGCGGCCTAGCAGCCGAGAGAGGTCCGCGTGGGTTTCGCCCCAGGGAGTATTCGCACCCATCTGGGCCAGAGAGATGATGGCGAAGTGTCGGGTCAGGCGGTCTTTACCCTCGGAAACCTCGGCGACCAGGGTGTCGTAAATCGTGGTGTCTTGCAGAGTCGCCAATCGGCCAGCAGCCAGGACCACAGACTGCCGCAGGGGATGGCTGCTGTCGCGGTTGTTCAAGGCGCTGAGCAAGGCCGGCAACGCCGTCCGTCGGCCCAGCTTGGCCAAGGTGGTGGGGATATAGCTGGCCACGAAGGGGGCGAGGCGTTGGTCACCGAGCAGATCGACGAGGACCGTTTCGATCACATCTAGCTGGGTGTGATCAGCGGGTAGCATGCCCAGCCCTGCCAGAGCACTGGCCTTGATGTCCCGCTCCGAAGCAGGCAAGCGGGTGATCAATTGCAACATGCTGTAGATGGATCGGGAGTCCGCGACGAGCCCGAGAGCAAAGGCCGAGTGTGCGCGTATTTGCCGGGGGACGGGGCCGCCGCCGATGGCCATGCGCCCGGTGCTGTCGTCCCGTGCGAGGGACAGGAGCAACGTCGAAGCTTGCCGGGATCCCAAGACCCCCAGAGAGAGGGCCGCCGAAGTCTGCACGGACAGGGCTTCGTGAGAGAGCAACGGGATGGTGGCAGCGAGGACGTCCGCGGCCCGGTGGGCTGGGGCGCTGCGAGCCAGGGCCAACACGGTGGAGTCGAGGATTTCACTGTGATCGCTGTTGGCCAGCACGGACAGCAAGACCGGCATGATCAGTTCTTCGACCATGTCTGGGTCGACTCTGCGAGAGTTCCGCCAGGCGAGCTTGCGCCCTCGACCGGTGAGGAGGCCTGGGGAGCCAGAGACGTTCTGGCTGCGACCCAGCTGATCGCGCAGCTTGAGAAAGCGGTCTTTGTTTTGGTTCCACCAGGGTTCCCAACCTTCAAGGGTGGGCACGGCGGCCTGTTGGGTGGAGGCCGAGGCGACTCCCGAACGGCCGCTAGTCCCGCGGGTGCCCCGTGACGCCGTGGATGTCACCGGCGTACCGGCTGCAGTCACGGGGCTTGAGCGGGCTGCCCCAGCTCTGGGTCTGCCTGCGGGGCCATTGGGCTGGACGCTGCCTGGGCCCGGTGTGGGCACGCCTGGAAGGACGGTCGGTGCGCCGCTGGGCCCGTTCGGCTTTGGGCCTCCGTGGGGTGCCACGGGTGGGGCCATCCCGTAGCTGAGGCTCGGAGCGAGGAGCAGGGCCAGCATCAAAGCCAGTCTTGAGGTCGAGATCCTCATCTGAGTTCGTTCTCCCGGATCGTTCTGTCTGTGAGATCTGACCACAATCGCCCGTAACGCAAAGGACCGTGGAATCGGCCGACGCCTCTTCAAACTGAGGCCACGGAGACGGGTTTCTGACAGATGTAGGCGCCCAAGTTGCTGACGTCACACCTCTGTGTTTTTACCAGAGAGCAGGACTCCCCAGCTGCACCGAGACGGATGAGGCGCTCCTAGGCTGCGCCGTACTGTGCCCGGTAGTCGAGCATGGCTGCGTAGATGTCATCGCTCAGCACCACCCGATTGTCTACGGCGCGGCCTCGCAGGTACTCCATGACCTCGTCCAAGGTGACAATGGCGAAGGTCTGCATGTCGAACTCGCCAGCGAGCTCAGTGAGAGCAGATGTCTCTCCCAAACCCCGCTCTTGGCGGTCGACGGAGACGATCAGACCGGCCAAAGAGATGTCTGCGGCAGCCTTCAGAATCGGCACGGTTTCTCGCACGGACGTCCCCGCCGTCGTCACATCTTCGACGATCAGCACCCGTTCGCCGCTGGCGAGGGTGTGACCCACGAGCACGCCCCCTTCGCCGTGATCCTTGGCCTCTTTGCGGTTGAAGCAAAAGGACACATCGCGATCGTGCTCAGTCGCCAGGGCCATAGAGGCCGTCACGACCAGGGGGATGCCCTTGTAGGCCGGGCCGAAGAGCACGTCGATTTGCCCGGGGCCCTGGGCCACGATGGCGGAGGCGTAGAACAGTCCCAATCGTTGCAGTTGTGACCCTGTGCTGTAGCGGCCGGTGTTCACGAAGAACGGCGTCTTTCTCCCGCTCTTGGTGACAAAGTCGCCGAAGGTGAGCACATCGCAGCGAACCATGAACTCGATGAACTGCTGCTTGTAACTCTCCACGATGGGCAACTCCGGCAAGGGTCTGGCTTGGCCCCCGATCTGAGTGGCCACAGCGCTGCGATTGTCCCTGCCTGGGGATGGCTGTCCACTGGAACCAGCGGGAGCTCAGCAGAAGCAGCAGTGGCGCTCGATAACCGTGAAGCCGAGCAACTCGACCTGCGGGCTGAGGTGCTCGGCTTTGGGCGGTTCAACCCGGCACAGATCCGTGGTCAGGTACTTCTTGTTGCTGTCAGCGAAGACCGTGGCGACCACTGCCTCTGGGCCTTGCTCATGGGCCACCATGAGCGCGCCCAGCAGGTTTGCCCCGGACGAAATGCCTACGGCCAGGCCCAATTCGCTGGCCAGTTTCTGGGCCATGAGAATGGCGCCGCCGTCGTCCACATCAATGAGTGAGTCGAGGGTGTCGAGTTTGAGCAGCTCGGGGATGAACTCGTCGCTGATGCCCTGAATGCGGTGGCAGCCCGCGCGTTTGCCCGTGCGCAGGGTGGGGGAGTTGGCCGGCTCCAAGGGGTGGATGGCCACTTCGGGGACGACCTCGCGCAGGGCTCGCCCCACGCCCATCACGGTGCCTCCCGTGCCTACGCCAGCCACAAACCCCGTGGGCAGCAGCTCGACGGAGCGCAGTTGGGCGAGGAGGTCGGGCCCCGTGGTGAGTTGATGGACCTCGGCGTTGTCCGGGTTGCTGAACTGCTGAGGGCGCCAAGCACTCGGGTGGGACGCGGCGTAGGCGTCGGCCTGGGCGATGGACCCTACGAAGCCCCCTTGCTCTGCAGAGATGGGCACGATGGTGGCGCCGAGCGCTTCGATGACCGAGACCCGCT
>JBLIMM010000055.1:0-17684 GCA_047638635.1 Pseudohongiellaceae bacterium
TCGGCAAGGCTCTCAACCTCGGCAATGCTCTCAACCTCGGCAATGCTCTCAACTTCGGCTACTTCAGCCTCAGCAACTTCAGGCTCAACAGCCTTCGGCGCAGCAGTACTCGTAATCGTCAGAGCAATGCTGGGACCTGCCTCGACCTTCATGGCCTTTGAAGCCTTCTTGGCCTTGCGCTCTTCTTTCTCAGCCCGTTCCAGCAACTCTTCAGACCAAGCGGCCCGCAAGATGCCTTCAACCCCTCTGGCCAAGTTGGACGAGTGTGATTTGACCCCGAGCCCAAGTTCCTTGGAGAGCTCTAGGAGACGCTTACCATCAGCGTCGAGTTCCTTGGTCAGTTCGTGCAATCTCAAAGTCCATCACTCCGGCCTCGGGGCCCGTCCGGCCCCGTTCGCATCTTGAACACCCTTACCTGACTCCTCCGGAGGAGGGCCAAGAGGTTGTCCGTTTTCGTCTCGTGCACTGTGGGGCATCTGGGTGACACCCTCAATCTTGATATCCCAGCCGGTGAGCCGCGTCGCCAAGCGAACGTTCTGACCCTTGCGGCCGATAGCCAAAGCCAACTGATCGTCAGGTACGACAACCCGACAAATACGCTCAGCCGCTTCCATGTTCATGGAGGCAATTTGCGCAGGGCGCAGGGCGTTCATAATCAGATCGTTGTCGTCGCTGCTCCAGCGAATGATATCGATCTTCTCACCGTTGAGTTCGTCCGTGATGGCCTTGATACGGGTGCCGCGAATACCAACGCAAGCCCCCACACAATCAACCCGAGGGTCGTTACTCACCACTGCGATTTTCGTTCGGTAACCGGGTTCGCGAGCGATCCGGCGAATCTCGATAACGCCTTCTGAAACTTCAGGCACCTCAAGTTCGAAGAGCGAGCGCACCAGCTCGGGGGAAACCCGCGACAAGATGATCTTGACCCGAGTTCCGGCCAGCTTGACCTCGGTGATGATGGCCCGAATACGGTCACCGGGGGAGTAGACCTCGCCCCGCACCCGATCGGCCCGAGGGATGATCGCTTCAACCTTACCCAGGTTGACAATGATCGCCCCGCCTTCAACCCGCTGAACCTGCCCCAGAATCAGCTCTCCCACTCGACCTTCATAGTCGGTGAAGACCACGCTGTTCTCGGCGTCCCGCAAAGACTGAATGATGACCTGCTTAGCTGTCTGAGCAGCGATCCGCCCCAGGTCGATGGACCCGGTCTCGGCATCGCTGGTGACGCCCAACTCACCCGTCTTGCGATCGAGGGTGCAATGAATCTGCACGTCATCCCCGACTTTGCGCTGAATCGCCGCCACCATGGCGTTTTCGATGGTGCGGAAAATCAGCTCAGCCTCGATGTCCTTCTCAAGGTGGATGGCGTCAATGATGCGCAGAAGCTCGGCATTCATAGTAGGTCACCACCTTGGGGATCGAGAAGAGTGTTCGGAGCAGCGCGTACCAATTGAAACAAGTGGGTCAATCCGGCCGCAAAGCAGCTGGACCCCACCTGTGCTGGACACGACAACTGCGCCAACTGAGGAAACCCTTACTATGAGGCCCAGACGGAGCGCATGTCAAGACTGGGGGCCCTTTCCCGAAACTCGGGGCCCCTTGTACCGGCGATCTCCCCCAGCCACGCATCTTGCTAGGATGCGGGGCTGGTTCCAGCGCCGAGGAACCGCATTACGGAGCAGCCCATTGTCGAACGGATTCGAGACCGCCATGCCAGCAGCGAAGAACGAGACCACCCCCGCGAGAGCTCAGCTCCAGGTGGCCCTCGATTTCACCATGATGTCTCGGGCTGAGAAGGCCGCTGCCGAGGCAGTGAGCGGCGGTGCCCAGATTCTCGAAATCGGCACCCCGTTGTTGAAGAGCGAGGGGCTCGACAGCGTTCGCCGGCTACACCAGCTCTACCCCAACCTGCCCATCGTCGCCGACACGAAGACCATGGACGCGGGTCGGACTGAGATGGAGATGGCCTCCAAAGCCGGGGCCAGCTTCGCCACAGTGCTCGGTTTGGCCTCCGACGCCACAATCAAAGAGTGCGTGGAGGTGGGCCGCAACTACGGCATCAAGGTGGTCGTCGATCTGGTCGGGCACCCCGATCCCGTGGCCCGAGCCCGTCAAGTCGCAGCTTTCGGCGTATCCGCCGTGGGCGTCCACTGTCCTATCGACCAACAGATGCTTGGCCAAGACCCCTTCGACACCCTGCGAGCAGTACGCGAGGCGGTCGACATCACCGTCACCGTAGCGGGCGGCATCACCAGTGAGACGGCGCCAGAGGCCGTCAGCGCCGGAGCCGACATTGTCATCGTGGGCGGAGCGATCACGAAATCGCCTGACGCTCGGGAGGCCACAGCCGCGATCGCTCGGGCCCTGAGCCATGGCCGCCCCGCCGCCGCCCCTAGCGGCGACTTCAAGCGCTACGGTCCCGAAGAACTGGCCGCAGCCTTCGCCCGTGTCTCCACCCCCAATGTCTCCGACGCCCTGCACCGCGGCGGGGCCATGGACGGCCTCGAGGCGGTTCTCCAAGGCCAGCACGTAGCAGGCCGCGTCGTCACCTGCCGCACCTACCCCGGCGACTGGGCTAAACCCGTAGAAGCCATCGACCATTGCAGCGAAGGTGACGTCTTGGTCATCGACGCCGGGGGACGGCCCCCTGCCATCTGGGGCGAGCTGGCCACAGAGTCCTGTCTCCAGCAAGGAGTGGCTGCGGTCATCATCGACGGAGCGATTCGCGACGTGGACGCCATTCGCTCCTTGGGCTTTCCTGCCTGGGCCCGTCATCGCTGCGCCAACGCCTGGGAGCCCAAAGGTTTCGGCGAGATTGGCACACCCATCCGCTGCGGCGGCCAAGCGGTGCGCAACGGCGATTGGGTGGTCGCAGACGACTCGGGCGTGGTGGTTGTCCCCGCCGAACGCGCAATGGAAACCGCCAACCGAGCCCTCGACATTCTCGAGATGGAAAACCGAGTGCGTAAAGAGATCAAGGCGGGCTCCACCCTGAGCCAGGTCATCGAGCTCTACCGCTGGGAGAAGTCCTGAGTCATGACCGGCAGCGAGCTACAGGTGACGCTCAATGGCAAGAGTCGTGCGCTGCCTGCGAGCACCACGGTTTCTCAGCTCCTCACTGAAGTCGCTCCTCAGGGAGGACGCTGCGCCGTGGAAGTGAATCGCTCCATCGTGCCTCGCTCCAGCCAGGAGACACATGTCCTGCAGCACGGCGACGTGATTGAGATCGTCACTTTTGTGGGTGGCGGTTAGCAGCCACACACAACGTCAGGGCGCCCCGTGCCTGCCCTCTCCACCCTCACTGCAACGCAGTCAGCTACACAGCATCCACCACAGAGCCCTTCGATGATTCCTGGCGACACTCCTCTCAAAATCGGCAAGTACTCGTTCAACTCGCGCTTGTTTGTAGGCACCGGCAAGTACGAGACCTTCGAGCAAATGCGCCAGGCGGTGGACGCCTCGGAGTCCGAGTGCGTCACCGTCGCCGTCCGCCGAGTCAACATGGGGATCGGCGAATCGTTGCTCGACTACCTCGACACCGAACGCATCACGCTGTTGCCAAACACAGCCGGGTGCTTCAACGCAGACGACGCCGTGCGCACCGCTCGCTTGGCCCGGGAGGCCCTGGACAGCGATCTGGTCAAGCTCGAAGTCCTCGCTGACAAGACAACTCTGCTGCCCGACCCTCTGGCCACTCTTGAGGCGGCCAAGACACTGGTCGACGACGGCTTCACAGTGCTGGCCTACACCAACGACGACCCCATCATCGCTCGTCACCTCGAAGACATTGGCGTGGCCGCGGTGATGCCCTTGGGTGCGCCCATCGGCAGCGGGCTCGGAATCCTCAACCCCCGCAACATCATCGCCATCAAGCGGGCGGCATCCGTACCCATCATCGTAGACGCGGGGGTGGGCACGGCCTCTGATGTCACCGTGGCCTTCGAGCTGGGTATCGACGGAGTCTTGCTCAACACGGGTATAGCTGCTGCCAGCCACCCCGTGGTGATGGCACTGGCCATGAAACACGCTTGGATAGCTGGTCGCGCCGCTTGGTTAGCGGGGCGCATGCCCGCGAGAGAACTCGCCGTGCCAAGTTCGCCCACCACTGACCTGATCGCCCCCAGCGGCGACGCCAGCAGCTAACGCTGAAACAGCGGTAGGTAACCCAAGGGCACCTGTAGGGTCAGCGAGACGATCGCCGTGGCGTAGACCTTGCCGTACTTTCCGTGGGCAAAGGCGCCGTTATCCCGCTGCTGGCTCTCGCAGTAGTCGACAAACTGAGGCCACCACTGCTCGAACAAGCGCGGGTCGCGCCAAGCCCAGTAACTCTGGGCTGCGTAGAACGCACCATAGAGCTGAAACATGTCCGCACGCCCCGCTCCGGTGATGGGGTCCTCTCGACGGAGCGCTTCAAAACCATTGGACAAGGTATCGCTGCCATAGTCACCCAGAGCATTGAGCGTGGCCAACGCAGCCGCTGTCAGCGCCCAAGTCATGCGGTCACTGCCGATGGCATAGCGAAAGCGCCCTGACTCTTTGTCCTGGCTGCGCTGCATGTACTTTTCGGCGTGCTCGATCACAGCTTGGTCCACCACGAAGCCAGCGTCTTTTGCCGCGCGCAATGCCTGAATCATGCACACGGTGATCGAGCCTTCGTGCCCCGTGGAGCGACGGGCCTCGTAGTACCAGCCGCCCTGCAAGCCTTGAGTCCGTTCGATGAGGGCCACAGCTCGAGCGATCGCGTCGTGCAAGCGCTGCCGTTCCCCTTCGCTGCTGCCGTACATGCCCACAGCCTGAGTCAGCGCCAGTAGCGCATAGCCTTGACCATGCATCTTGCTCACGGTGTCGTCGTCTGCGCGAAACTCCCCTTCGCTATCGCAGTGATCAATCAGCCAGCGTACCGCTCGCTGCATGGGACCGCTGCCGCCCCCCGCCGCGGCGCCCCGTTCGGGCAAGCGCCCGGAAGCCATCAAGGACAAGCTCGCCAGTCCTGTCACAGCAATGGGAGCCGAGCTACCGCTCTCTAGCTCGCTGCGCAACAACGAAAACGAGCCATCGGGGTTCTGGTTTTCAACCAAAAACACATGGGCCCGGTCGACCATGGAGACCACACTCTGCAAGCGCAGGGGATCCGTTCTACTAGGCTCGGCACTGCCGTCTACCCCAGCAAAAAGCGAGGAAAAACAGCAGAGCGCCCAGGTCAGGGCGAACACCATGAGTCGCGCTGCGATCAACGGCCGTCAGCCTCCTCCAGGCGTTGCATCGCCCTAATGTACGCAGACAGCCAATCGCGATAGCGGGAAGGCACGTCGTCTACATGAAGATTCATCAGGCGCTCTTGCAACTTGGGTGGCAGAAGCCCCCAACGAGCATCCGTGTTCTCGCGGACGGGATTATCTCGTTCTTCTTCTGGCGGTGGACCACCCATGCGGTTGCTGGCGGGGTCTGAATCGTCGAGCTGATCCCCAGGATCTTTGCCGTCGCCGTTCTCCCCCTGGGGCTGCGGCTCATCTTGGCCCCCCTCTTGCTCGCCCTCTTTGCCACTGGGTGGCTGAGGAGCCTCGCCCTCCCCAGATTCGGGAGCCTGATCACCGTCGCTCTCCCGGGGCGTGTCACCTTCACCGGACTCTTGACTCTGCGGCGGCGGATCAGATGGGGAGCCTCCGCCACCACCACCCTTGCCACTGGACTGATATTTCGCCTGGTTGATCAGCTCTTCCAGATCGCGAATGACGTCCATGTGCGTTTGCCGCACGGACTCCAGCACACTCCCGGGATCTTGAGCATCAAGAGTCGAGAAGAGCGTCTCGTCGATGAGCCCCAGGTTCTCCTGGATCCGCGCGACTAACGCCTCGGAGGCATCCGCTCCCTCGTCATGGGCAGCGGCAGGCTGCTCCACTTGAGCGAACACCAAACAGCACAACAGAATCAGCGGATTCACGGTTCGCCTCCTGGTTCGTCCTGGGGTTTTAGGTCTGGGCTGCGCTCTGGCTCTCGCTCTGAGTCTCTCTCTGAGTCCAAGGCGACCTCTGGTTCCTTCGGGACCATGGACTCAAAGAGAGTCGTGGTCTTCGAGTGTTCCAAGGCCCAGCGCTCTAGCATCTGCAACTCCATCTCGCCCAAGCCTTCTGCAGCGGCTTCCACATGCATGCGCTGAAAGTTCTCGATGCGCGACAGGGCCATGAGCTCCATGCGTTGAATCAGCAGCAACTCTGCCACGGGGGGCACCAACGGTTGCTTGCCCTCGCCGCCCTGACCCTCGGGGGGATCCCCACCCTCTGACTCAGCGTCCTCCATAGACTTCCGGCGCCGCTCCAGCTCCTCGTCCAAGACCGACGAGAGATCCGCGAGACGCTGCTCTATGCCCTGCTGGAGTGAAGCCACAAACGTGCCCGTCTCCTGGTCGGCCAACTCGTCAGCAACGCTCTCGAGGTCTTCAGCGATTTGGTCGATGGCAAAGACGAACACCTTGGCCCCATCCGCAGACAGCTCCTCAGCGATCCCCGTCGCTTCCAGAGACAGACTCCGCTCGGTCTCGGACAAGCGCACCACCGCCCGACGGTGACTGCGAGACAACCGTTCCCGGTCGCCTCGAGCCTCGTGGATTTCGCGAGTCTCTGTGCTCGCGGCTAGCTGTTCGTCGAGTAACTCCTGCAGCTTCTCACCCAAGCGAAAGAGCACCTCCTCTTGGCGCAACTGCTCGTAGCGATCCTGCTCACCCTCAAGCTTCTTCTTGGCCTCGTCGAGGGCCTCGCTGGCTTCCTCTTGACGGGTGGCAGCTTCTTGAGCGTTGTCCTGCTCTAGAGCCTCTGCCGCCTCGTCCATAGCACTGTCCGCCTGCTGTCCCGGTTGCTGAAACTCCTGGTCTGGCAGCTCTTCAAGACGGTCCATCAACTCGCGTAAACGACGTTGCACCTCTTGCTGATCCGCCACCGCAGCAGCCACCTGCTCGGGAGTCTTGGGATCACGAGGCTGGTCGTCTGCGTTTTGTCGACGCTCGCGCAACTGCTTCAGAATGTCATTGAGGTTCTTCTCTGCGGCTGACAGCTGTTGTCCCGCCTGAGCCGAGTCTTGCCCCTGAAGAGATTCTTTCATGGCAGCCAACTCGGCCATCAAATCTCGAGTGCGGTCGAGCAGCTCGGGCCCCACCTCAGGCTCGGCGGCTTCGAGACGCATGGAGTCTTGCTTCAAGTCTTCGGCCTGAGCTTGCGCCTGACGACCGGAGGCGGCGGCCATCGCCGCTGCCCGGTTGCGCGCCGCAGCCAAGGTGCGTTCTGACTCGGCGAGAGCATCACGAGCCTTGTCCAGCTGCTCACTTGCCTCGGCCATGCTCTGCTCGGCGGCGGTCCCTTGCGCGCCAGCGCTACTCTCTTGGCCAGACTGCTCAGAAGTGTCAGAGCCCGCAGCTTCGTCAGTGGCGGACGCACTCTCGTCGGGAGCGGAACTCTGCTGTGCTGAACTGCCGCCCGGCGAGGGCTGTTCCTGCCCGGCGGACGACTCCTCCCCACTGCTTCCCTCTGCACCTGACTCAGATCCGGCGCTGGAATCGTCGCTCGCGCCCTCGCTACCACTGGCGCCCGTGCTGGGCTCAGAACCGCTGGCTCCCGCTGCGTCGGCCTGTGCTCCGGACTCAGTGCCTGCGTTCTCTGCGCTGGCCTCGCTGCCTGCGTTGGCGCCCTCGGCACCTTCTGCTCCAGCCTCCGCACCCTCTGCTTCGCCAGACGCTTCGCCATCGCTCGCGGGTGAAACCGCCTCCGCCGTCGAGGCCAACTGGGTGCTGGCTCGTTTCATGGCACCCAAGGCCACTTCCACCGCATCCCGAGCTCGAGCGCGGTGAGACTCCGCAGCCGCCAGTAACTCGGAGCCCTGCGCCCCGTCGAGAGGCTCTTGCAGCCCCTCTAGTAACTTCGCAACGCCTGCAGCCAGGCGATCTTCGTCTGCAGCCGTGGTCTGCGGGTCGGCCGCCAGCGCACGCTGCTGATCCGCCAAGAACTCAGCCAAGCCCACTTCGCCCAAAGCAACCTCGGTAGCGCGCAACGTCTTCTGCGATTCAGCAGCTTCGCTCAGGGTGCGCTGCAGCCGCTCCACTTCGGCTATGGCCTCATCCATGACTGCAGCGGGCGTGTCACTCCCAGCCAAGGTCTCTTGGAGCAGGCGCCGCTGTTCAGACGCCAAACGGTCCAGCTCGTCGATGCCTTCGCTCAGCAGGTCTACCTGCTCTCTCAGCTCGTCAACATCTCGACGGTCACGCAAAACCGAGTAGATGTTTTCCATGGCCAGCACCAAAGACTCTTGTTCGCCCACCGCAGACAGCATGGCCGACTCTAAGCCCCTGTCAATTTCACGGCTGCGATCTAGCAAACCACCTTCGTCGAACTGCTCAATCGCAGCCCGCAGCAACTCGGCGTTACGAGTCCGGCCTTCCGCCTCGTATCGCGCCACCAAGCGGTCCATCTTCTCGCGCAAGGACACCAACCGCAGACCAATGCGGTTCTGGTCCCGCTGCACGCTGTTCAGTTCGACTTCGTCTTGGGCAGAAGAAGCGGGACACGTGAGGCTCAAGGCCACTGCGGTGTTCAACAACATCCACCGTACAGCGCTGGGGCAGCTCAAGATTCGAAGGGAGACCTTCATTAGTTGTTCCCCGGCGTGTTGCTAAGGGCTTGCTGGGAGCGTTCACGGAGCACCCGTTGATCATCAATGAGCGACTTCAAGAGCGTCAGCACCTCCTGATAGTCTTCCCATTCGTCCATGCGGTCGAGCAGTGTAGTGAGCTCATTGATCACGAGATCCTGAGCACGGCGAGCCCCCTGCAACTGATCCACAGAAGGGTCTTGTCGGGCGGAAGACAACAGCTCGTGCGCTGCGGGCGACGAGGTTTCGCTGAGTCGCAGGGCGATGGCAGCCATATCCAACAAGCGGCCAGCGACATCCAAACGCCCAAAACGGCCCGCGGCGTAATCTCCTGCCATGGCTGTCCAAACTGCCGCAGAGTAAGGCTCGTCCACGGCCTGCTGGTGCCAATCGGCTAGGCGGCGCTGCAGTAAGGTTTCAGCCCCTGGCCCAGAGTCCAAGCGATTGAGAATCATCTCATCGAGCACCGCACAGAGCTCGCGGGTCTCCCGAGAGAGACGCGCGGTGACCTGGTTCTGAGCCACGGCGGCGGTGACCAAATCTGAGTCTCCCGGCTGAGGCGGGTCGATCAGCAAGTCATCCACAACCTCTTGAGCCCGCAGTTGACGCTCACGCAGTTGAGAGAAGTTTTCCTTGAGACGCAGCTGACGATCGGCCAGCAGGCGCTGCACTTCTGAGTCGCTCACAATATCGATGCGCCTTCCTTCGATGCGCACTCGCTGTGGCCCCCGCTCACCCAGATCGCGCCGGTCGGCTGCTTCGATGGCGTAGGCCACGGTCTCAGTCAAACCCAGGGTAGCCAAGTCCAAGACCAATCGGTATTGGGCGGGATCGTCTGGGTCCACCGCGAAGTCGAGCTGTCCTTCGGGCTCGAGCTGCAGCACTGTCCCGGAAACCCCATGATCATCTTCAGCCATCACCGACAAAGGCACCACCCCGTTCGCCGTCACTTTCACATCGGAACGCGCCGGGGCATAGACCCGTAGTGTCGGGGACCGATCTTCGTGCACAAGCAAGGGGATGCGCCCTGGCTCGGGAGTCGCCAAACCGTGAGTCCCTGTGAGGCGCACGGTCAACGTGTCCGACTCACCAGCCACAAACTCACCGGTCACCAGCACACCCTGCCCATCCTCCGTCAAGTCCAGTGCAACGCTCTCGCCCCGAGCTTGCCGCCAGAGCGTCGCAGACACCGCAGCACCCACGGGGCGCCCCCGCAGCAGCACGGTCGTTCCCTCAGAAACAACTAAGTCTGCAGCACCCACTTGCACGGACTCACCGCCAATGTACGCAGGCGGCGTCAACACAAAGTCGGGGTTGTCCAACCGCGGTGGTTCGATCACCGAAAGCAGCAAGCGATTCTCATCGCCAACATCGTCACCGCCGCGCACACGCAAAGCGGTGTCTCCAGGTTCTACTGTGAAGTGCCCCTGATAGAGCCCGCTTGAGCCGAGTGTCAGCGGCGACGTCCGTTCGCCCCTCAGGCCCTCCACCACCAGCTCAACTCGCTCGGGACGAAGACCCTCCCAGTTCGCTTGCAACGAAAGGCTACCCGCACGAGCGACCACCACCGTGCCATCGACGTCGCGCACGTGCACCGGGCCCTGCTCAGCAAGGAGCATGGACAGACGAGTTTCCCGGGGCCAAGGCACTTCCCCCATGGACCAACGCTTCAAGAACACCTCGGAGTACGGCTGCACGAGAGCCAGCAACAACGCCAAGGCCACTAGCGCACCCAAGGCCCGGGCCAGCTCATACATCGAAGGCCGTGCGGTGAGGACCGTGCGTAAGTCGAGTCGTTCGCAAGCCTCGGCAGTCTCAGCGAAGACCTTGTGCTCAAGAGAACCGGGCGGCCCCTCAGGGAGCTGCAGCGACGAAATCAGGCGGCCCTCAAAGGACAGCTCGCCTTCGACCAGGCGCGCAGCATCGAGACGGCTGGGGCCGGCAATCAACGGCCGCAACAGCTTGCGCCAGCATTCCCGGCCGAACAGCCCGAGCCCCACCAGCAACGCCACGGCGCGCAAAGCCCGAGGCAAGTCGAGCATGCGATCGAGGGAGTATGCCGCCACCAGCGCGAGAACAACCAAGCTCACTAAACGTGCTGACCCAGCGCTTGCGTGGAGCAAACGAATACGCCCGACCACTTGGTCGAGGCGCCGCCGCACCACAGCGGGTCCCTGATCGATTTTTGGAGAAGGTGACATGGAAGGGCTCATGGCTGTGGATCAGCGCTGAAAGATGGGCAGGTAGCCGTAGGGCAAAGACAAAATGATCGACGCTACGGCCGTACTAAAGGCCTCGCCCGGCCCGGTGCGACAGGGAAACGCACCGCTGCTCCGTTGATTCCTCAACAGCTCATCGGTGATCAGCGGGTAGTACCAAGCCCAGGCTTCCCCACCAATGACGTACAGCGCCTGGGTCGCGTAGTAATGCCCATACCAATAGAAAAAATGGTTCTCGTACGGCGAGCCGTCACTCACGCTGCCGATGGTGTCCCGCAAAAACTGAATCGACTGATTCAAATCGATATCAAGAGACTGACCGTCTTGGAGCTCCCAAGTGAAATGCAAGTCATCCACACCTGCACTGTGGAGCGCAGCCAAGCCAGCAGACGTCAGCGCAAACGACGAACGCGTGGAGCGGCTCACCTGGTACTTGAACGACCCTCGGCCAAGCTGGTAATAGCTACCTCGGCCGCCGAAGCCCATGTTGCGATCTACGTAGCTGCGAGCGATGTAGTCCTTCGCACGATCGATGGTCGAACGGGGCACGCGAATGCCCACGTTACGCGCGGCCCGCAGCGCATTGAGCTGGCAGACGGTGATAGACATGTCCGACTCAGACGCGAGCGGTGCGTAACGCCACGAGCCGTGTGTGTTCTGGCAGGACACGATGAAATCGATGGCCCGCTGCAGCTCTTCGCGGATCTCATCTCGGTCGGTCGTGCCATAGACCTCCGCCAAGAACAACGCGGCAAAGGCGTGGCTGTACATCCGTGATCCGGACGTACTGATGTAGCCGTTGTCGCCAATCTGGCTCAACAACCAGTCTGTGGCCTGACCAATCTGCTTGGCGTAAAGCCCCCGACTGGGAAGGTGCCCCGCAGAGAGATAGGCCAAACCAGCCAAAGCCGTGACACCCACATGGGGCACCGTGCGCTCAGAGATTTCGTAGCTCTGGTTGAGCTTGTAGCCCACATCCGCGGACCAGCTGCCATCGCCATTCTGGATACTCGCCAAGAACGCCAAAGCCTCGTCCACAGCTTCGACAGATTCGAGGGAGATCTCGTCGAAGCCCGAAGGCAGGGCAGACTGTGCCCACCCCTCCGGGGAGCCAACGCTCACCAGCAGCAACAACAGTACCGAAGGCCAAAGGCTCTTCATGGCAGGGAACTCCTCAGAATGCGCAACACACCGCCCTGGGCCAAGACCACCGCGCCCTCCACGACTTCGACTTGATAACCGCCACCTTCTTCAACCTGAACAGTGTAGAAGTCTGTACCGCGCTCTCCTCGCACCACAGTCACTGTGGCCACGGGCGATTGGTACGGAGAAGACACCAGCACAAAGCCATCGCGACCATGGTGCAGCGTCGTTTCACTCAGAGACAAAGCGCTCGGCAACTCTAGAGAATAGCCTTCGCTGGGATCTCTGCCATCGAGCACTTGGAGCTGCCGAGTCTCGGCGGGGTTGGCCAACACAACGCGAGGCGCAAACTGCGCTGACGGGTCGATCACCGAAAATTGAGGCAGCTCCACCGCTGACTGTGGGGGCCCCGTGGTGGCATCGATCGAGACAATCTCGTCCCAAGTGCGCTGCATGCCATCCGCACCGCGAGCCTGCCGGGGAACGCGTAAAACCAAGCGCCCTGCACCACTGGGAAAGAGCATCTTCTCCCGTAGGTCGACGTTGATCCGGGTGTCCCAAACGACCTCTGCCCGCCGTGGATCAAAGCCCAACAAGCGGGAGCCCGCTCCCGACATCCCAGAGAGTAAGACCACGTCAGGGTCGCTGACCGTATTGGCAATGGACAAGTCGTCAGCGACAACCGTGGAAGACACCACCGCGCCGCGCAGAGGGTCGATCACCAGCAGCCGCATGTCGCGCACAGCCCCGGACCGTTCGTACATCCCGGAGGTCAAGCAGACCAACTGGTCCCCGACGGCGACCATGGTCACACCTTCGACGGCGGGCAGATCGACACGAAAAGCCAGAGCACCGGTAGCCATCCCGAAGCCCTCAATCAGATAGCGACCACTCCGCTCCGACAAGCTGACCCATAGCCCCACCACGGGAGCCACGTCGATGATCTTGCCGGAAAGCGAGCGCTCCCAAACCAATCCTCCGTCGGCCAATCGCAGAGCCTGCAGAGTCGACTTGCCTCGAGTAATCAGCAGCTCGCCATGAAAGTGAAAGTCGAGGGCAGGAGAGTGTTCTCGGGCTCTGCCTGGGAGGCGCACGCTGTCCCAGAGGACTTGCCCGGCGCGCGTATCCAACAGCAAGAACTCTCCCGAGCCACTCAAGCTCGCCAGCACGACTCCTGCAAATTCGGGGGCAGCTTGGCCCGTGGCATGGTGGAGATATGTCGTGCCCCGATCAGCCAGGACCACTTGCAGTTGCCCCTCGGCATCCCCAGGAAGTGCGGGCAGTGCGCTGGTCGCTGGAGCCGGGTTGCCTTCGAGAACATGGGCGAAGGTGATCTCGCCCATGGCCCGGGCAGCCCGTGCGCGCAAGCTCACCAACTCAGGGACGCTCATGTCTCGAGCCTCTTCGAAGACCCGACGTTGCTCCCCCTGGGCCAGCAGCTCTTCCATAGCCAGCACCCGCTCGGTAGCCACCAGCTGCGCATTGGGGTAGCGCGCTTCGAGTTCTTCAAGGGTGGCGCCGTCAGCCAGGAAGCCCTCGGCCTCTCGTTCGAGTGAGCCGTAAAGGACTCGGCCATGGCGAGCGAGCAGATCGTCAATGCGCCGAGCCGCAGCAGCTTGCAGAGGGAGGCCGCCCCAATTCACCGTCGCGTCGCTTCGTACAAGCTCTTGCAAGAGTTCGAGCTGCAAGTTCGGCTCTTCGAAGGGCAAGCGTTTGAGGGTGTAGTGCAACGCCGTGGGCAACGAGCCGTCGTCGTCCAAGTGCAACATCCGTTGGGGGGCGACATCAGCCAACACACCCAGCCAGTGGGCCACATCACGCTCCGCCCCCAAGCGGAGCAAAGCAGCGAGTACCCGTTCGGCGTGGGCGAACTGCATTTGCGGCTCACCGGCGACCTCCAAGACGCGGAGCCACTCTGCCGGACTGTCTCGGACCACAGCCGAACGCAGCGCAGCCTCTAACAAGCCACTGCGAGCACGGGTCTCGATTTCCCGGGGCGCCCCGTTCCCGAGAACACCCTGAAAATGCGCGGCCGCCGCAAGATCGTCCTGCTCAGCAAGAGCAAGCTCGCCTAACTCGAGGGCCGCCCGAGGATCATGCCCCAGTCTGGCCACAGCAGAACGCCGCACCGCTTCGTGGTCGGAGCTTGCAAACACCTCTGCGCCATCGGACAGCAACAAGTGCGGGCCTTGGGGGACCACTCGCTGAATCTGGCGACCGCGGGGTGTCAGCGGCAACTCGTAGCTCGCCACCATGGAACCGTCGGCCAAGTCGAGGGAAAACAGCTTGGGCTCTGCCAAAACCAACAAGCGATCGCCGTCGACCAGCGCTGCTCCTGACAGCTCTTCGTAGGGGCCGAAGGGTTGAGAGATCCACTCAAGCCGACCGGTCGTCGCGTGAAAACACTCCACCGTCTTGTCGTTCAGCACAGCAAAGCGCCCGTGCCCTGCATCGACAACTTGGTGTCGCAGAGGCGGACGCAAGGCCGCGCTCATCTGCGAGCTCAGGTCGAAGCGACGCCGCCCTGTACGCCGGTCGAAGCACTCCAGCAACGAGCTGTCCAAAGGCGCCACAATGAGCGTGTCGTCAATCACCAGGGGAGCTTGGTTGAGCCAGTACACATTGCGAGAATTCTGCGGCCTGATCATGCGCGAGCTTTGGCGCTCGATCGGCTCGTAGGCCGCGAGCCAACGGACCCGCCCGGACCACGCGTCCACGGAGGCCACCACGCCCAGGTTCGTGCACACGTAGAGCGAGCCCTCGTGGAGCGTCGGCGGCGAAATCACGTGCTCCTGAAACGGGCGGTTGAACATGGTCAGCTCTTGCTGCCCGGAGCAAATCGGCGTGCGCCACAACAGCTCGCCGGTGCTCTGATCGAAGGCAGCCAAGTAAGCGTTGATTGAGCCTTCCGTCACGGAACCCGCAGCAAAAATAGCTCGCCCGTCCGCCACCACAGGGCCATCTACATCAAAGCGATTGACGAAGGAGTCCCTGGGAAGCGAGGGCCGCTCTTGACTCCACAGCACCTCGCCAGTGACCCGGTCGAGCGCTCGCAAACGCCGCCACGGCAAAGGGTGATTGATGGGATAACCATCGAAACTATCGAGAGCGTGAACGGGCTCGGCCACTTGTACGGTGGCAAACAGGCGCTGCCCCACAATCAGCGGCTGAGCCAGCTGATGAGGACTGATGGCCTTGGGCCTCATGCGATTGGCATAGAAACGCAGGGCGAACGACTCAGTGTCTGGGTACTCCCCATCGATCACTTCAAGGGGGCCCTTGTAGTGCCAAAGTCGGCGCCCCGACAGCAGGTCATCGGCCCAAATCGAAAGAGTGTCGGTGACATAGACAGCTCCACCCTCGATCAGCGGCGACACAGCCGCGTAGGGTGCTTCGAAGACGCCACCCGAACCCGTGAGTGGGTTGATCCAATCCATGTCGTTTCTGGTGAGGCGCTCAATGACGGTGGCGTCCCCGTGTTCACCAGCCGCTCCGCTCTGCCAACTGGACGTCAGCTCTACGCCGCCTGTCAGGGCTAACGGCTCGCGGTTCGACGACGGGACAGCCGGCAAGGCGCGGGCAAGACCTTCGGCGCGGTCCTCAGCACCCAAACGTCGCAGACGATCCAAAGTGGCCCGAGCCGCCGAGAAGTGACCCTCTTCGCTTTGCAAACGTGCAAGGTTCTCTAGCGCCAGGAACACCGTAGGCAGCCCCTCGTGCGCCAAGGCCAAGCGAGCCAAGGCCTCGCCGTCATGCCAAGCCTGAGCCAGCGCCAACTCAGCCTGCTCGTCCTTCGAGATAATCTCATCTCGCAGGCTCTCGGGGACCCTTGTCAGCAGCTGATAGAGCGCCCATTCACCAGCGCCCACCCAACGGCTGTTCCATTGGTTCTCTCCCTCGGCGACCTTCACCACATGGGCGCCGTGCTTACGAACAACAGCCAAGAGCTGAGCTGCACCCTTTAACGTATCGCCTTGGTTGAGCGCGCGTTCTGCGGCCTCCAATGCTGACCGAGCATCAATCGGCGCGCGCACACTGAAGCCCAGTAGAGTCTGCTCGTCCGCATCAAAGCGATAGTCGTCATCCTGCAGCTCATCCCAACCTGCGAATGGGTCACTCTGGCTGATCACGAGCGGCGCGCCGAGCGTCGCCCAGATCAAGCCCACCACGGCGATGAGGGCGCAGCGACGACTCACACCAGGTTGCCCCGCTTGCGCAAGATCCACTCGCCAGCCAAGAGCAAGACCAACAGCGACAACTGCGGGAAACCGGCCCAGATCTCTTCGCGATCCGGTTCATCCAAAGGACGTTCCCGCGGGGGGTCTTGGAACACAGCCAACAGAGCAGACACGTCCTGCAGAGGGGCGTAACGACCACCCGTGCGAGCTGCGATGCGCTCCAATAACAACTCGTCCAAGACAGCATCATCTGTCTCAAGAGTCGGCGTGGTCACAGTGACGATACGCGGCGATCGAGGTTGGGTCGGGTCGTTCGGGTCTACGAGCCAAAAACGATACGGGCCAGGTTCGCCGGCAAGCAGCGAGCCCACGAACATACCGTCGACTTCACGGCTCAAGCTCAGCACGTCCTGCTCACCATCAGGGGAGATGTAGGACACTTCGAAACTCTCGGTGCGCAGAGCGTCAAACTCGTCGTCGCGAACGCGGGCCACCAGGCCAATACGTTCCCCGATGGAGTAGCTCGACAGATCAGAGGAGAGATCGAAGCGATAGTCAGAGCGGCGCAAGCGGTTCAGTGCCAGGTAGCGAATCAACCCGCGCCAGAAGGGCTCGCGATAGGTTTCTAGGTAGCGAAAGCGCCAGCGCCAGGTTTCATCGCTGGCCAAGAACGCCGTGCGCCCTTGGGGGTAATACATCGTAGAGAGCAGCACGTACGGCCCGTGTTCATTGCCATCCGTGGGATGGGTCAGCAAGGCCTCCGCAGTGGACCGCAGTTTCGCCGCCGGGTAATACCAAGTGAGCGGAGCCAAGCCGCCCTCGTCTTCCCACAGGGCTCGGTTGCGGTCGACGTCTGGGTCGAGCGACACAATCTCGTGGGGATCGCGGGGCCTGGCCAGTACGGGGCGGAACGGCTGCCCCGGCGCTAGCACTCGCCGCGCCTCTGTCTCGGGATCACCAATGAGCACAGGCAGAATGTCAGCGAGGGGCGTGTCCCGATACTCTCGCGGCGCATAGCGATTGCCTGCCAGCATGAGCAAGCCGCCGCCTTGCTCTACGAAGCTTTTAAAGTTGCCCAGCACCGCAGCGTAGTTCTTACCCAAATCCTGGGGGTGCACATCACCCAAGATGATCACGTGATAGTTCTCCAACAGCCAATCCAACGACTGCGGAATGCTCTTGAGGGAAGCCACGCCGGCGCTGGACTCCTGAATGAAGTCTGGAGATGCCGACGTCAGGAAGCACTGCACTTCCATGTTGGGCACACGCAACAGCGAGGTCATCAAAAAGCGGTATTCGTAGCGTGGGTAGCCCTCGATGTAGAGCACCTTGATGCGCCCGGGCTCCACGCGCAACATGCGCCGGTCGACGTTGTTCACGTCGTCTGCCTCACCCGGAAGCGGCGCCACGACAATGCGTAGGTCCACGTCTCCCTCAACCTCTGGGACGAAGCTCACCCGCACCAGCTGTTCTGTGGCTCCGGTGCTCTGCTCATCTCCACCGA
>JBLIMM010000056.1:0-17677 GCA_047638635.1 Pseudohongiellaceae bacterium
AACGGCGGTGACGGTGACGGTGACGGTGACGGTAGCGGTAGCGGTGACGGTGGCGGTGGCGGTGGCAACGGAGGCGGCGGCACCATGAACCCGCCGATCCTGAGCTGGGATGGCCTCAAGGTCGCTGGGAACTTGCCCGACTTCACCGGCAGCTACGGCGCCCGGGGCAAGATCATCGGCGGTGGTGGCAAGGACAACGGCGGGCTGGGGAACGCTGACCCAGGCACCAAGGCAGAGGATGGCGGCCGCGGTAGCGTCGCCAAGAACTCCGGCGATCGTGATGGCGATCGTGATGGGGTTAGCGGACTGGGCGGCAAAGGCCCGGTGACCGTGAATCCCGGGCGATCGATCGTGGTGCGAAGTTCATCGTCCACATCGGGTCGTCGTTCAGTGGCGCTCACACCACTGCCCAGAGGGAGCGGAAGCCTGGGCACGATCAGCACTTCTGGCTTTGGGATGGGCAGCTCCTCCGGAATATTTTTTGGCCGTTCCAGCGGTAGCTCTTCATCCAGGACGATCGCTGTGGCACCCAGCCGCAGCTCTTCGTCAAGAAGCTACGGGAGCTCTTCCCGTCCCAGTCCCAGCCCGGGACTGTCTTCCGTGGCCCGGACTGCGAGCCCCTCGGTTTCTACGCACGCGCCCGCACGGTCCACACCCAGTTACGTTCCTTCCCACTCGCCTACTTTTCGAGGCTTCGGCTCCAGCTCTCGCAGCGCGGTTCCGCCTCGCCTGGCGACTCCCCGTGCTCCAGCGCCTGCACGTGCGGCTCCTGCTCGCTCAACGCCGAGCCGGTCTGCGCCCGCCGCTCGCTCTAGTGGTTCGCGAAGCAGCTCGTCCCGTTCGTCAGGAAGCTCTCGGGGGGCCAGCTCGTCGAGCTCGTCTGGGCGCAGCAGTGGCTCATCAGCTCGTAGCTCATCGTCGTCCGGCCGCAGCTCTTCAGGACGTGGCGGTAGCTGAACAGTATCCTGACGGGGATGAGCCTTTCTATACGCCCCGCAGTTGCTGACGACTGTTCGACCCTGGTCTCCTTTAACCAGGCCCTCGCCGAATCCACAGAAGGCAAGGTGCTCGACGCTGAGCGCTTGTCCGCAGGCATTCGCTCTGTGTTAGCCGACCTCTCTCGGGGGCGATACCTCGTCGCCGAGTGGGACGGCCGTCCGGCCGGCTGCCTGATGCTCACCCGCGAGTGGAGTGACTGGCGCAACGCTTGGTTCTGGTGGATTCAGTCGGTGTACGTTGCTGAGTCCGCCAGGCGAAAGGGCGTCTACGGTGCCTTGCACGAACGGGTTGTGAGCGAAGCGAAAGACGCAGGTGATGTGTGCGGCCTGCGCTTGAACGTAGAGCATCACAACGCAGGGGCGAAAGCCACCTACCGTTCGGTGGGCATGGGGCCTGGGCCCTACGAACTCTACGAAGTCGAGATCGCCGTGGCTCTCTAGCCCAACCCAATGACGCTGCTGTGCCTAGCAGCCTGTGGGTAAAGTGTCGCACGCCGAGCACACCTCGATGGCGCCAGCTCAGCGTTGCCGAATCCTCGACGAAGCGACTGATTCGCCTACGGTTCGTCGCCTTGATCTGACGCCATCGAGGCGCACTCGCCATTACGGCACTTTCCCCACAGGCCGCTAGGGCTCCGTCCCCCTAGAAAGTCAATCCCGTCGACTTCGTTTTGAATCCGAAGTGCGCTCTGTCGTAAACCGAAAAAGAGCCCTGCCGTTGTTTGTGGCGGTTTCTTCAACACACGGATTGCTTGGCTACTCACAAAGAGTGAGTGGCCTTTATGAGCTGCGGTTCGGCGACTCACATGGATCCAGGAGGCTACCCTTGAGGGTGGCGTATGACCGGGCCCTTCCTGTCTGGAGGCTGCTTCGTGTTTCATCTCTTTGCCCGTAATTCCCAGGGTCTCACCGAGCCAAGTTCTGTTTGGGCTCGTGCGTCTCGTCAATCTCTGACTTCAGCATGCTGCCTCTGACTTCAGCATGCTGCGGTCTGTACGCCATGCTCTTCGCCGTCAGAGGAGGCGTGACAGCGGCTCCTGAAACCGCCGACTTGGCGGTTCTTCCTGCCGTACGCTTCATCGACTTGAACGACGACGGACTCCTGGATTTGCTGAGTAGCGACGTGGATCACATGACTGTCTCGATGAACCGTGGGACCGGCGTCTTTGATCCCACGGGACAAAAGCTCCCTCGGGTGAGCTTGGCTGAAATTCTGGTGAGTGATTTCAACGGTGATGGCATCGCCGATCTGTATCTGTTGTCCCAGGGCGACAACGTGGCTCTGGTGGGCGACGGCTTGGGTCGCTTTCACGAGGGCACCGAAGAGCTGGGCCTTGCAGACAGCGGGCACGGTTTGATGGCTGAGCGGGTGGTCCTCGACCAGTTCGGCGCAGCAGAAGTTCTGCTGCACAACGTAGACGGCGATGTGCTGTTCTGGGCCACAGGGAACGGCTTCGAACGGGCGGGAGTCACGCCAGTGAAGCCCCAGCAAGACGAACTTGTGGCCACGGACTTGGAGTCCCTGGAGCGGTCGGTTGTGGGGGCTGCTGAACTCCTGGCCCTCGACCCGGATGAAGAACTGGTACTAGGGCTCGACGAAGCCGGCCGCCCCCAGGTGTCTTTGGGCCTGCGCCGTTTGGTCCCAGGGGACAACTTCTCGGGGCAGAGTGTGGTGTCGCCGAGCGGCTCTGGCAATACGCCCGTGGCAACGACCGCCGTGGGTGCCTCAGGTGGAACCACAGGCCCCGGAACGGGTGGTGGTGACAATGGTGCCCCTCCGGGCTAGGCGGCGGTGAGCACGGAACAACAAGAGATGCTGGATCACATGAGCATCGTGCAACTCGACGACGGTGCGGGGAATCTCGTTAACAAGACGCTCCGAATTTCTGGGATCAACGTGCAAATCGTAAACGGCCTCGGGGCCACCAACGGGAACACCAGGAATCCCTTCACGATCAATCTGCCGAACACGACGGTGAATGGCTTGGGCAACCTGATCGTGGGCTACAAAGAGCTCGGGAACACCATGGGCTATGATCGCACCGGCTCGCACAACGTGGTCTTGGGCCAGTCCAACAGCTACAAGAGTTTTGGCGGCCAAGTGGGCGGCCGCGGGAACACCATCACCGGCCTCTTCGCTGCGTTGACAGGTGGCGAAAAGAACCACGCAAAGGGCTTCTTTGGTTCGATCAGCGGTGGTAAGTCGAACACCGTGAAGGGCAAGGTCTCGAGTATCAGTGGAGGTTGGTTCAACACGGCGGCTGCGGACACAGCCTCGGTCTCTGGCGGGCAAGGCAACAAGGCCTCCGGAAACCTAGCTTGGGTGGGCGGCGGCAAGAAGAACACGGCGAGCGGGCTGTTTGCGTCCGTGACCGGCGGTACTCAGAACTGGGCCAGTGGTAGCTACGCGTCAGTCTCTGCGGGTGTCTTCAACTCCGCCAGCGGCGAAGAAAGCTGGGTGGGAGGAGGGTTCACCCAATCTGGCCAGCGGTGTGTTCTCTTCGGTGAGCGGTGGTAGTTCGCGCACTGCTTCCGGCGCCTACAACTGGGTTGCCGGCGGGCTGCTGGAGAACAACTGAGCTTCTTCGGCTAGAACTGTTTGCGCTGGGACCGTAGGGTTTACGGCTCCATCGCGAACGCTGTTGTGTCGGGAGAACTCGCCGGTGTGCTAGTCACACAGCACGCCGGACAGCCCATTGCTGAAGGCCCAGTTGGCCCCTTGGCTGGGGTCCGACATGGCCATCTGTAAGGCGACGGGCAAACCGTCAAGACCCGCGGCCGTGGGGACGGTCAGAGGCACTTGCAGCTGACCTTGGGAGTCGGCAGCCACAGCAATGAGCAACCACCCCGTGGGGTCTACCAGCAGGGTGCCCATCTTGAACGGTTGCTGCGCCGTCGCCGTGGAGACCAGCATGAATCCGCTGGCCGAGGGCAGCGCGCCGCCGACGTCGAAGGTCATGGGGTTGCCGTTGACCGTGCTAGAACGCGTGTCCAGAGTGAGCACGTTGGCTCCCCCTGCGTTGAGGCCGTAGGCCTCCCACACGCAACCGTCGTCCACGTCGTAGTCCCAGATGCCCCGCCCGTAAGTGCCGAAGCGCATGACGTTGGCTGAGGGGACGGCTTCGACGCTCCAATAGGTGGTGACCGGTGCGTCGTTGGCGGTGATGTCGGTCCAGCTGGCATCGTTGGCTCCCCGGCGCCAGGCTGCGAGCTCGGTGCCGCAATACACATCGCCGCTGCCGTCTGGAGCTTGGGCCATGGAATAGACCAGGGTCGACGGTAGGCCTTGTCCCCAAGGGGAAAACGTCACGCCACCATCGGTGGAGCGGTAGACCGCCGGGCCGCTGTAGCCGGAGCCACCGACCCACACGGTGTCTGGGTCGCTGGCGTCGCAGACCATGGCCGTGCCGTAGAAGTAGTGGGCGCTCGGCCCGTTCGAGGTGGACTGGGTCCAGGTCTTGCCGTGATCGTCAGACCACCACAGCTTGCCCTGGTTGGTGGCTGCGTAGGCACGGTTGGTGTTGGCCGGAGAGAACTGCATGGCCGTGAGGTACTCGCCGCTGCTTTGAGCGAAGTTTTGGGTCGACCACTCTGCGCTTGTCCAGCTGTTGAAGAGCTGCTTGGTGTAGCGATACAGCTTGTCGGCGCAGAAAAACCAGCGCTGGTTGTCCCAAGGGTCGGCGGTCACCGTGGGCAGCCAGCCGTAGTTTGCGTTGGGGGGGAAGTCCACCTGAAAGAGCTGAGGTGACGTGGCGCCCTTCTGCACCAAGATGAAGCCTGGGTAGCAGGAGTAGACCCAAGCGTGGCTGCCGTCCCCGGAGACGATGTGGCCGTAGTCGCCGCTGATCAGTTGATCGAAGGAGAGCGCCGTGGTGCCGATGGGGGCAGCGTCTGCCCGCTGGTATCCCTGATCTTGGGCGCCTGCGATGACCCGATCGGGGTTGGCTGTGGACGTGTGTGTTGAGTAATACTGGCTCACGCGCAGGCCCAACAGCGAGAGATTCTCCACGGTGGCCAGACCGTCCGTGGACTGAAACAGCCCGCCATCCGTAGAGACGTACCAAGTTTCGGCGCCGGGCCCATTGGGGACGACATCGATGCCGGGGATGTCTGCGTGGAGCTTGTTGGCTTCGTTGCCGTAGTAGTCGTACCAGTTATTGACCTTGGAGAAGCTGGCGCCCGCATTCGAGGTGACGTGCACTTCGACGCCACCCCAGGCGAACAGATCCGGGTCGATGATCGATGCGTTCAGCGTGCCCCAGTAGTCACTCACGGCGGTGACCATGTTCCAGCTCAGGCCGCCATCATCGGAGCGGTACAAGGTCTCGCCACCCTCGTCGAGAATAGCCCACAAGCGCGGCGCTCCCGCTTCGCAGCCCACCAACTCGCCACCGCTAGCGTTCCCGGGCAGGTCGCTGAGGACGGCCCAGGTGTTCCCGCCGTCGTGGCTGATTTGCAGCGTGTCTTGCTTGAGCATGTACAGCGGGCCGGGGCCGTCGCGGGCGGTCCAAATGTCGCCGGTGTAGGTGTTCATACCGATGGCCTTACTGAACGTGGCGCCCTTGTCGGTCGAGCGATAGACGGTGTTCTTGAGTGACGAGCCATTCCACCATCGAGCGACGATGAAGATGGTGTCGTTACCGTCGGCAGGCACCAGCATGCGGCGAACGCCCACGGTGGCCGGAAGCCCGGCGGGCACGGTCCAGGTTTGCCCGCCATCGGTGCTGCGGTGAATCTCCCCGCCGTCTGTGGCGGCCACAATGATGTCTGGGTCGGTTGGGCTGGCTCCCGCGACGACCGCCAGCCAGTGGGCGCCGCCAGCGAGGTTGTCGCCTAAGGGCGTCCAGTTCGTGCCGCCCAGGCCACCCTGCCAAATACCGCCAAGAGACGACCCTGCATAGAGTGTGTTGCCGTCAGGCCCCGGGACGGCGACGTGCATGCGCCCGGCCTGGTTGTCGCTACCCCGTTCGGTCCAGCGAGAGCCAGCGCCAGCCCAGAGCGAGGCCAGGGCATTGCGCTTGGCGATCTGCTCGTGGCCGTTGCGCCGTTCGATGGCCTTCCAGTCTGTGTCTGGGCTAGCCCAGTGCCGCTCACGGACGAACGACTTACGCTCCTGCTTGTAACTTTGATCGCCGAGAATCACCTGGGTGGAATCGACGGGAGGCACGTGATGGGTGGGGATCGGGCGCTGGGCGCAGGAGCACAGCATCGTGGTCGCGAGAGCAAGCGAGGCGAGCCAGCGACTCGGTGGGCAGGTGGGGCGACGTGTCATCAGAGCAAACCACGGGCGTCGGGGAGGCGGAACGAGTTGCCGTGATCATACGGCAGTCGTCGCGATCTGGTACGGGAAGGCATGGCTCGGGAGAAGTCTTGCCGCCGGCCTACCGTGGACAATGCCGGCCCATCGTAGACAACTCCTGCCTACCGAGCACCCCGCTGGCTTACTTCGCGGACGCACCGCGTCCCTTGGATTTCTTGCCCGCTTTCTTGCGGCCACCCCGCTTGCCTACGGCTGCCTTCGCCTCGCTGCCCAAGCAAGCTTGCCAACCCTCAGGGGGCTCCTCGCCTGTCATCTCGAACAAGAAGCGGGACGGCATGGTCTCTGCCTTGGCGCCGTAGCGACTGCGCCAGGCGGTGTAGGTGAGCACGAGCCGGTGCATGGCCCGGGTGATGCCCACGTACATGAGTCGCCGCTCTTCGTCCACGGTGTCTTCGTCGACAGAACGTTGATGGGGGAGCAGACCTTCTTCGGCGCCCACGAGGTAGACCGTGGGAAACTCCAGGCCCTTGGCGGCGTGCAGCGTCATCATCGTCACGCTCTTACGGCCGTCGCTATCCTCGGCGGTCTGGTCGTCTGTTGAGGCCAGCGTGAGCCGCTCTAAGAACTTGGTCAACGTGGGTTTCACCGCTCGGCTAACGTAGTTCTCGGCCATGTCAAAGACGCCCATGACGGCGGCCCAACGATCGACCCGTTGGCCCTCGTCGGGGTAGGCCCGGTCGACCTCGGTGCGGTAGCCCACTTCGTCAATGAGCGTGGAGATGTGCTGCACCAGGGCCTCGCCGGGTTCCTGCCCGCCCACTCGATCGTAGATCTCGCGCAACTCTAGCCAGCCACCTGCTGCGGCTTTCGAGAGCATGCCGCGCTCAAGGGCCAAGTCGAAAGCGAGGCGCGCCTCGATGCCTTCTTCGGTGGCCAGGACGAGCACTTTGTCCACGGAACTCTTGCCGATGCCTCGGGCCGGGCGGTTGATAATGCGCAACAAGGACACTTCGTCGGAAGGGTTGGCGGCCAAGCGAATGTAAGCCAAGATGTCGCGCACTTCTTTGCGATCGAAGTAGGACAACCCGCCCACCAATGTGTAAGGCAGTTGCGCTGCGCGCAGAGCGGTTTCCAGGGGACGGGGTTGCACCTGGGTTCTGAACAGAATCGCTACGTCGCCGGGCTTCCCTCCAGAGTGCAAGCGGTAGGCGATGTCGGCGGCGACCCATTCTGCTTCTTCGGTTTCGTCCTCCAGGCGATGGATGACCGGGTGATCGCCGTCGCCTAAGCCAGAGTGCAAGGACTTCTCGTGGCGTGTGGAGTTGTTGGAGATGACTCGGTTGGCGGCGGTGAGGATGTGCCCAGTCGAACGGTAGTTCGTTTGCAGGCGGACCACCGTGGCTGCGGGATAGTCTTTCTCGAAACCCAAGATCTTGCTGATGTCGGCGCCGCGCCAGCCGTAGATCGATTGGTCGTCGTCACCCACCACGCAGAGGTTCTCACGGCCCTCTGAGATGAGTCGCACCACTTCGTACTGGGGGCCGTTGGTGTCCTGATATTCGTCGACCATGACGTAGCGGAAGCGCTCTTGGAATGCCTCCCTGACTTCGCTCACTTCGGCGAGCAGGCGCTGGGTGAAGATCAGCAGGTCGTCAAAGTCGACGGAGCGGCTGCGGCGCAGGTGCTCGTCGTAGCGGCGGTAGATGGCGGCGATGAGTCCTTCGCGATCATCGCTGGCCATGGCCTCGGCGCGGTCAGGACTCTCAAGACGGTTCTTGTGGAGCGAGATGCGCGAGAGGGCCACGCTGGGCTTGACCGTAGTGTCGGCCACGTGCAACTCGCGCATGACCCCACGGAGGGCCGACGATTGGTCAGCGGCGTCGCAGATGGAGAACCGTTTGGGCAGGCCGATGGCTTCAGCGTGCTCCCGCAGAGTCATAGCGCAGAACGAGTGAAATGTGCCCACGGTGAGCAGCTTGGCGGCGCGCTTGCCCACAAGGCCCTCGACCCGTTGACGCATCTCTCGGGCCGCCTTGTTGGTGAAGGTCATGGCCAAGATGGCTTCGGGCTCCACGCGCTGGTCGAGCAGGTGGGCCATGCGCACGGTGATCACCCGCGTCTTGCCTGTGCCTGCGCCAGCGAGAACGAGCACCGGACCTTCTGTGGTCGTCACCGCCAAGCGCTGATCGGGATTCAGGGCCGCGACGTGGGAGCGTGCGTTCATGGACGTTCGGCGACTTTCGGCGAGTTTCGACGCGGATCGGCGGAGGCGACGGGTGAGGCGACGGGTGGGTGGGCGACAGCTGGGAGATCATGGTCTCCGAAAGCCTGCGATCAACCGCTTGAATCGCCACCGGCCAGACGTTAATCCGTGCCGAAGATGCGATCGCCGGCGTCGCCCAGTCCTGGGCGGATGTAGCTGTTGGCGTCGAGCTCTCGGTCGAGCGAGGCTGCGTAGACCACGATCTCCGGGTGATCCGCCTGAAGTGCCGCCAATCCCTCTGGGGCGGCCACCAGCACGACCACCCGAATACGGTCGCAACCGTGGTCCTTGAGGATCGAAATGGCGCGACTGGCCGAGCCGCCTGAGGCGAGCATGGGGTCAATCACCAGGGCCGTCCCAGCACCGATATCCTGAGGGAGATTGGTGTAGTAGGTCACCGGCTGAATGGTCTGTTCGTCGCGATACAGGCCGATGAAGCCCACTCTGGCCTCGGGGATCAGCGCCAGAATGCCCTCGGTGAGGCCCATTCCCGCCCGCAGGATGGGCACCAGGGTGAGTGGCAAAGCCAGCTCGTGTCCCGTGGTGTCCTCTAAGGGGGTGGGCACGGTGATTTCGCGCAAGGGCAGATCTCGACAGACCTCGTAGGTCATCAGGCTGGAGATCTCGTGGAGCAGGCGCCGGAAGTTCGACGTGGGGGTTTCGCGGTGGCGGGCCTGGGTGAGCTTATGGGCGATGAGCGGGTGCTCAATCAGCCGGAGGTTTGGGTGCTCAGCAGTCATAGGAGCCAGTGTACGAGTCTCGAAGCCTTCGCTGAATCTCTCCGTATAGATTTATATATCCCTTCATCCGCATAGAGAGATATGAGCTAATCTCCTCACTGAGTTTCAGCCACGGCTCCCGTCTGAGAAGCACCCTGCTCGATCTCCGCTCCAGCGTCGATTTGTCGAGGCTCTTCGCCGACCCCACGCGCCTGCGCCTGCTGGCGTTGTTGTCCCGGGAGGAGCTCTCCGTGGCTGAGCTGACCGCAGCCACGGGCCTGACCCAGTCCCGGGTGTCCACGCACTTGGGCAAGCTGCGAGAGGCTGGCCTGCTCGTGCTGCGCAAGGTGGGCACCTCGACCATCTACGCCCTCGATATAGACGGCATGAGTGCCTCCGCCCGGGAGTTCTGGGCCTTGCTGGGCGGCTCGGTCCAAGACGCGCTGCTCGACGAAGATCGTGGGCGCCTGCTGGCTCATCGTTCTCGCAGCGGACGGACCTGGGCCGACTCGGTGGCAGGGCGCATGGAGCGGCGCTACTCCCCGGGCCGCACCTGGGAATCCGCCACGCGGGCAGTGCTGGGCCTGGTCAATTTGGGTGACGTGCTCGATGTGGCTTCAGGGGACGGCGCCCTGGCCGAACTCTTGGCCCCCCGGGCGCGCTCGATGACCTGCCTGGATTGGAGCCCTACGGTGACCGCTGCGGGTCGTCGCCGTTCGCCCAGCCTGCGTTTTCATCGGGGGGATATGCAGGCCTTGCCCTTTCGCGATGACAGCTTCGACCAAGTGCTACTGGTCAACTCGTTGAGTTACGCCCGACAGCCTGAGCTGGTCGTCAGCGAGGCGGCGCGAGTCTTGCGCCCCGGCGGCCGGATCATCGCCAGCACCTTGCGAGCTCACGGACACGAGTCTGTGGCCCAAGACTACAACCACGTCCAGCTGGGTTTTGAACCGGAACAGCTGGGCCGGTTCTTTACGGATGCAGGGCTCGTTGTCGAGCTGTGCAACGTGACGTCCACCGAACGACGGGCACCTTACTTTCAGGTGCTGAATGTTTACGCCTACCAACCGAACGACGCCCGAGAGTTGTCCCCATGAGTCAGAGCCCCGTGAGTCATTCAGAGAGTTGCATCGCACCCAATCGCCGTGAGTTGCTGCAGAAGCTCATGGAGCAGCGCATCCTCATTTTGGATGGGGCCATGGGGAGTGTGATCCAGGAGTACAAGCTGAGCGAAGCTGACTTTCGTGGGGAGCGGCTGGCTGATCACGATCACGATCTCATGGGCAACAACGACATTCTGGTGCTGACCCGGCCGGACCTCGTGCGCGAGATTCATGGACGCTACTTTGAAGCGGGCAGCGACATGGTCGAGACGAACACGTTCGGCGCCACGACGATCGCTCAGGGGGACTACGGCACGGAGTCGTTGGCCTACGAGATGAACTTCGAAGCGGCCCGCCTCGCTCGCGCAGAAGCAGAGCGTTGGTCAGCCCGCACCCCCGATCGCCCACGGTTTGTGGCCGGGGCTATTGGCCCGACGAATCGCACGTTGTCCCTGTCGCCCGACGTGGAAGACCCGGGCTTTCGGATGGTGACGTTTGATCAGGTGCGGGAATCCTATGCCGAGCAAACCCGCGGGCTGATCGAGGGTGGCGTGGACGTGATCTTGGTCGAGACGATCTTTGACACGCTCAACAGCAAGGCCGCTCTCGTGGCTGTGATGGACACCATGCGCGAGTTGGGCGCTGAGTTGCCCATCATGATCTCGGTGACCATCACAGACCTCAGCGGTCGGACGCTGTCCGGGCAAACCGTTGACGCCTTCTGGACGTCCGTGACTCACGCGAAGCCTTTGTCTGTAGGTATTAACTGCGCTCTGGGCGCCGCAGAGATGCGACCGTTTCTTTCTGAGTTGGCCAAGGTGGCTGGGGTGCCCATCACGGCCTACCCCAACGCCGGTCTGCCCAACGCTTTCGGCGGCTACGACGAAACTCCCGAGACCACCGCAGGGTTTCTGCGTGACTGGGCCGAGGACGGTTTGGTGAACATGCTGGGTGGCTGCTGCGGCACCACCCCGGATCACATCGCAGCCATCGCCAAGGCCGTCGAAGGGGTGAAGCCCCGAGCGAAGCCGGAGAAGACCACGCAGCATTCGGTGTACTCGGGCCTTGAGCGCCTTGTGCTCACAGCCGAGAGCAACTTTCAGATGATCGGTGAGCGCACCAACGTCACGGGCAGTAAAAAGTTCGCCAAGTTGGTGCTCTCTGACGACTACGACACAGCACTCGAAGTGGCCCTGACTCAGGTGCGTGGTGGGGCCAACATTCTTGACGTCAACATGGATGAGGGCATGCTCGACGGCGTAGCTGCCATGACCAGATTTCTCAACTTGGTAGCCAGCGAACCGGAAATCTCTCGCTTGCCGATCATGATCGACAGTAGTAAGTGGGAGATCATTGAAGCTGGGCTGAAGTGCTTGCAGGGCAAGGGCATCGTCAACTCCATCAGCTTGAAGGAGGGCGAGGAGGAGTTCTTGCGCCGCGCCCGGCACATCACGGACTACGGCGCGGCCATGGTGGTCATGGCCTTCGATGAAGACGGGCAAGCCGATACCGCCGATCGCAAAGTGGCCATTTGCAAGCGGAGCTACGAGCTGCTCACGACTCGGGCAGGTGTCGACCCCTTCGACATCATTTTCGACCCCAACGTGTTGGCCGTGGCGACGGGCCTCCCCGAGCACAACGACTATGGCAAGGCGTTCATCGAAGCCACGACGCGGATCAAGGCGAGCTGCCCGGGAGTGCGCATCTCCGGCGGCGTGAGCAACCTGAGCTTCAGCTTCCGTGGCAACAATCTTGTACGTGAAGCCATGCACAGTGCGTTCCTGTACCACGCCATCACGGCGGGTATGGACATGGGCATCGTCAACGCGGGCCAGCTCGTGGTTTACGAAGACATCCCCCCTGAGTTGCTAGAGCATGTAGAAGATGTGCTGTTCAACCGCCGACCGGATGCCACCGAACGGTTGGTGACCCTGGCCGATACAGTGCGGGGCAAGGGCAAGAAGCGCGTGATCGACCTCTCCTGGCGCGAGGGCCCCGTAGGCAAGAGGCTGAGCTACGCTTTGGTCCACGGCATCATCGACTTCATCGATGTGGACACAGAAGAGGCGCGCCTTGCTATGCCTCGCCCACTCCACGTGATCGAAGGCCCGCTCATGGATGGTATGAGTGTGGTGGGCGACCTCTTTGGTGCGGGCAAGATGTTCCTGCCCCAGGTGGTCAAGAGTGCGCGGGTGATGAAGAAGGCTGTGGCGTGGCTCACGCCCTTCATTGAGGAGGAACGGGCACTCTTGGGCGAAGTGGACACTAAGCGTTCTGCCGGGCGCATCGTCATGGCTACGGTGAAGGGCGACGTCCATGACATCGGCAAGAACATCGTCGGTGTGGTCTTGGGCTGCAACGACTACGAGATCATTGACCTCGGAGTGATGGTGCCCGCGAACACCATTCTCGAGAAGGCTCTCGAAGTCGATGCCGACGTGATCGGACTGTCTGGGCTGATCACGCCGTCTCTCGACGAGATGGTTTCGGTGGCGGCTGAGATGGAGCGGCGAGGTATGCAACAGCCGTTGCTCATCGGTGGGGCGACGACGTCCCGGCAGCACACGGCGGTGAAGATTGCTCCCGTCTTCAAGCAGCCCGTGATTCACGTGCTGGATGCGTCCCGCGCGGTCAATGTGGTCTCGAGCCTGCTCGATGCACAGAAGAAGCGGGTGCTCCTTGCTGCCAATGACAAGAACCAGGAGCAGCTGCGCTACGTGTATTCAGAGCGTGCCTCGGAGCCAGTGGTGCCGATCGAAGAAGCGCGGGCGAACAAACGTCAGCTGACTTTCTCTCCAGAGATCGTATCCACACCACCGTTTACCGGCACCCGAGTGTTCGACGAGGTCCCTCTGGCCGAGCTGCTCGACTTCATCGACTGGACGTTCTTCTTCCACGCCTGGGAGTTCAAGGGGCGCTACCCTGACCTGCTGGATGACGAGGTGCAGGGTGCGGCGGCCCGGGACTTGTTCGAAACGGCCCAGGCCTTGCTCAAGCGCATTGTCGACGAGAAACTGCTCACTGCCCGAGCGGTGTACGGCATCTGGCCCAGCGGCGCCGAGGGTGACGACATCGTGTTGTTCACCGACGAGCAGCGGGGTGCCGAGCTCTGCAGGCTGCCCATGTTGCGCAGCCAGAAGACGGTGAGCGAAGGCAAGCCCAATGAGTGCCTGGCAGACTACGTGGCGCCGATCGACTCTGGGGTGCAAGACCACGTGGGGGCCTTCGCGGTCACTGCGGGGATCGGTGCGGACGTTCTGGTGCGGGCCTTCGAAGCCGATCACGATGACTACAGCGCGATCATCACCAAGGCCTTGGCCGACCGCTTGGCAGAAGCCTGCGCTGAGTGGCTGCACTCCCAGTTGCGAAAAGAGTGGGGCTTCGATCCTGCAGAGGGGCTGTCATGGGACGAGCTGCGACTCGGTCGATTCCGGGGCATTCGGCCGGCTTTCGGTTACCCCGCCTGCCCGGACCACGCGCTGAAAGTCGAGCTCTTCGAGCTGCTCGGTGCGGAGCAGCAGGGTATGGCTCTCACCGAATCCTGGGCCATCTCACCCGCAGCCAGTGTGAGCGGGCTCTACCTCACCCATCCCGATTGCCATTACTTCACCGTGGGACGTTTCGATCGGGATCAAGTGGCCAGCTACGTTCTGCGGACGGGGGCCACCGAGGCTGACATCGAGCGTCGCCTAGCGGTGAACTTGGCCTATGACCCTGAAGGCCTCGCGCGCTGAGCGAGGTAGGCCCACAGTCTGCTAGGATCAACGAACGATGTTACTGCTCGCTCTCTTCATCGGTTTGCCACTGCTTGAGTTCACCTTGTTGATAGAGGTGGGCGCGGAGCTTGGGGCGCTCAACACCATTGCGGTGGTTGTGCTCACGGGCGTGGTGGGGGCCTCCCTGGCAAGGTCTCAGGGGCTGGCGATTCTTGCCAAGGTCCAAGCAGAAACCGCAGCGGGGCGAGCGCCGACGGACACCATGCTCGAAGGCTTCATGGTGTTGCTGGCCGGTCTGGTGCTGCTCACGCCGGGCTTTCTCACCGATGCCTTCGGATTGTTGTGCTTGTTCCCGCTCACCCGCAAGCCCTTGTTGCTTTGGCTTCGGAAGCGCATCAAGTCCGGTGTCGTTTCCGGGCGTATGAAGGTGCACGTGGAGGGCATGGCAACGGGGTCGAGCCCTCAGGGGTTTCCGGGCCAAGCAGCTCAGGGGGACGGGTTTCGTCGGGCCGTGGGCGGGCAGGCCATCAAAGACGTCGAGGTGATCGACGACGGGGCCCACCCAGAGCCCTAGCAGTCGGAGCTGCCAGCTCAAACGCACGGCACGTTCCACTCAGAGCCTTGGGCAGCCCGTGCGCACGGGACGCTTCTCTCAGAGCTCCAGCTCCGCTTTTTGACCTCAGGCTTGCTTGTCGTTGTCGCTCTGGTCAGTGTTTTGGGGCGACCGTGGGGTGCCCGCTCGGGAGGCGGATGTGGCCAGCTCTCCCGCTGTCCGGGGGACATGCCGGCCGAGAATTGAGTACAGCAACTCCGGGTTGACGGGCTTGCTGATGTAGTCATCCATCCCCGCTTTCATGCAGCGCTCAGGGTCTTGCTTCATGGCGTTGGCTGTCATGGCGATGATCGGAATGTGTTGATCAGAGAGCTCTTCGTGGATGCGAATCCGTCGCGTGGCCTCGAAGCCGTCGAGTTCTGGCATCTGGCAGTCCATGAGCACAGCGTCGTAGCTTCCGGTGATGACCATCTCCACACCTTCTCGCCCGTTGTTCGCCAGCTCGTACGTGTAGCCCGCACGGCGTAGCAGGGCGGCTGCGACCTTCTGGTTCACCAGGTTGTCTTCTACGATCAAGATGCACTTGGTCGACTGGTGTTGCAGCTCGTCGAGAGCTTCTTCGGTGACGATGCGCGGGGCTTCGTGGGGCAGGCTGCCGTCGGCGAGCTGTCCTGAGAGAGAGCCGAGCACGAGGCTGATGCAGTCAAAGAGTTTTGAGGGACGGACTGGCTTCGAGAGGAAACCGTCGATGCCCAGCTGCTCAAAACGCTCCGCGTTGCGCGACTGGTGCATGGACGTGAGCATGATGACCGGCAAGTGACGGAGCAGTTTGTCTGCGCGAATGTGGCTGGCCAACTCTTCACCGTCCATTCCCGGCATTTGCATATCGATCACTGCCAGGCCGATGGACTGGTCCGTGACCAAAGCCTCTCGAAGCATGGCCATGGCTTCGTGTCCGTCGCAGGCCAAGTGCGGCCAGCAACCCCATTGTTCGAGGTTGTGTTCGAGGATGCGCCGGTTGGTCTGGTTGTCGTCCACAACGAGCACATGAAGGTCGTGGAACTGGGCGGGGATGACACGTTCATCCAGGGGTTGGCGGGCTTGCTTCTCGTAGAGCGCGGTAAACCAGAAGGTCGAGCCTTCGCCGGGGACGGACTCGACGCCCACCGCTCCGCCCATGGCCTCGGAGAGCTGCTTGCTAATCGCCAGCCCCAGCCCGGTTCCGCCGAACTCGCGGGTGTTACTGACGTCCACTTGGCTGAACACCTGGAACAACCTGTCCAGGCGTTCGGGAGGAATGCCAATGCCCGTATCCGAGACGCTCATCTTGACGAGCACATGGGTCTCGGTTTCTTCAGCGAGCGACGCGGAGAGCAGCACTTCGCCCTCTTGGGTGAATTTCACGGCGTTGTTCAAAAAGTTCAGGATGATCTGGCGGGTTCGCCCAGGGTCGCCGCGTACGGCCACCGGCACGCCAGGCTCTATCAGGCAGGCCAACTCCACGCCCTTGCCGTGAGCATGGGGGAAGATCAAGTCGGAGGCCCGGTCGAGCACCGTGCCCAGGTCGAAGTCCACTTGCTCCAGCTCGAGCTTGCCCGCTTCGATCTTCGAGAAGTCGAGGATGTCGTTGATGATACTGAGCAGACCTTCGGCGCAGTCCATCACGGTCTGGGCCACCTCCCGCTGCTGGCCATCAAGATCGGTGTCGAGCAGGATATTGGTCATGCCCATGACACCGTTCATCGGTGTGCGGATCTCGTGGCTCATGTTGGCCAAGAACTGAGACTTCGCCACGGCAGCGGCCTGGGCTTCCTCCATAGAAACTCTGAGCTGCTCGTTCACTTCCGTGAGGGCCGAGGTGCGGTCACTGATTTTGTCTTCGAGCTCTTGGCGATGCCCCGCGAGCTCCGCGCCCCGTTGCTCGATGGTGCCTAACATTTCGTTGAAGGCCACTACCAGCTGGCCCAGTTCGTCGCCGCCCATCGGGGTGGCCCGTACCGAGTAGTCTTCGTCGTCGATGACCCGGTGGGCAATGGCGGCCAGGTTCATCACCGGGCGGGAGATGACCCGCTGCAACCAATAGGCCACCGCTAGAGCCAAGACACTGGTGACCAGGCCGACCATGATCATCGTACGGGTCACGGACATGAGCCGAGCGTCGAGGGCGGTGAGGTCGGACTGCACCCAGATGGTCCCGACCACCTCATTTTCAATGGTGATCGGCTTGAAGACCGAGAGCATGGCGTCGCCGAAGAGCGTGCCTGCCTGACCCACCGGTGGGGGCGGTGCCAGGTTGCCACCATCCGAGCGGCGGTAGATGGCAAAGGGTACGCCCTCGCTATCGTAAATGCAGGCCGCAGGAATCGTCGTCTCAGCACCGAGGGCGGAGAGGCTCTTCTCTGCAGATGCCTGGTCCATGAACAACAACTCAGCCGCTGAGTTTGTGGCGACCACGGAGGCGAGGGCTTCCAGCCGTGAGACCACCGTGGAGCGGTATTCTTGGCGGTCCCAAAGGACGAATGCTGCCGTCGCAGCGATGAGTGCGACGGCGGTGGTGATCATCGTGACCGAGATCAGCTTCGTGCGAATGGACAGGTCGCGGAGCGAGTTCATCGAGCGCTCTCCTGGTCATGGACAAGGGTGGCCAGTTTGAGCAACTTCGAACTGATGGACAGCTGTTCTCGCGCTGCTGTGTCCGTGTTGATCTCGAGACTGACCCTGCTGTTCTTGATCAAGAATCGGGCTGTACCGCCACCCGAACTGAAGCCTTCAATCTCGCTCACGCTGAACATGTGCTTCCCGGTGATCTTGCTGAAGATGTCTTTCAGCCGCTTCTGTTCTGACTGGCTCACATAGAGAATGTGGCAGTCCGTGACTTCACTGATTTCGCGGTGGCGGCGCACAATGAGAGGCCGTCCATGAATGGTCTTGCCGGCGATCGTCTTGTCGAGGATCGAGCCGAACGGGTCTTCGCCTAAGACAACGAAGACGATGGCTGAATCGTCGTCCGAGAACGTGCCTTCGGGCCACTCTGTGAACAGCGCGAAGTTGTAGAGGAACGCGGC
>JBLIMM010000057.1:0-17584 GCA_047638635.1 Pseudohongiellaceae bacterium
TAGGAGCTGGCTAGAGATGGCCTCGGGATCGTCGAGCAGCTCATCGAGAATCATTGCGGTGCCACTGTGCCCGCGGATCGTCGCCGTCAGCAGAGCTGTTCCCCGATCTAAGTCGGAGAGATTGCTGTTCTCAAGCAGCTTGCGCCCGAAGTTTGCGTCGGCAGCAATGCTTGCCAGTTGGTAGGAGGCCCGCCCCGACTCGGCGATGCCAAGAGCCAACATGGCCGCAACACGGACATCGAAGCTGCCGTCAGCCAGGAGGCCCTTCGCCAGTGTGGCGCCCTCCTGGTCTTGGAGTTTACAGAGAGCCACGGCAGCGGAGGCGCGCACCGCGGGGTCAGGAGCTTTGGTGAGTTCGCGCAGCAAAGGGAGTACCGAGTCGTCGAGGACAACGCGAATCTGAGTCAGGCGCCGCTTCCGCTGGGCTGCAGATTCGACGAGTTGCCCCTGGCCTGTGAGGGGCGCATCTTCGATGCGGTGCAAGGTGATGAAGTCGAACTTGTTGGTCTCCCACCACATCTGCCAGGAGTCGTTGACCCCGTAGTTCTGTGCAGTATTCGTCCCGCTCTGACCGCCCCGAGAGCCGGCGGCGGCGGCGCTGAGCCCGCGACTGGGAGTCGAGCGGTTACTCGGGCGGGTGCCCACTGTGCCGACACCGGAGGTGCCGCCCGTTCCGTTGTCACCGGGAACGCCCGCATCCCCAGGAATACCCCCCGAGCCTCCACCTCCGTGGGGCTTCAGCGGGGTTGTGCTGAGCGGTGGGTAGAAGGGGGAGACCACTCCGCTATCGCCGACTCCACCCACACCCCCCGAGGGCTGAGCGGAGAGGGCCGTCGTCAGACAGAGCAAGGCCAGGCAGCAGCGGAGTTTGATCATGAGGATTCGATTCTGGTGAAAGAAAAAGGTGCGCAGCGGGATGAGGCGGGCTCGGAACTGAGGCGAGCGAGATCAAGAGCTCGGGAGGGAGTTCCGAACGTTTGATCGACGATCAGGCCCCGTGTCTTCTGCCATTGGCCTCAAAGTTTGTGGGTTTATGTGGAGAAATGCGCAAGTCATTGAATAGGCCTGCTTTGGGACTGTATCAACATGTGGATAAGGCCGATTGGGGGAACCTCTAAGCCTTGTCTCCGGGGGTGTCGAGCCGACGGTGAGACCAAGGGCATGAGGTGAGCGGGTGTGGATCGTCAAGTCGCCTGCTGCGGGGGTCGACAGAAACATCAATGCCCGTAGATGTGCGCCCAGGACCTACCGGCCCAGGACGCGAGAGACCCGCAGCTGATGGGCCTCAGTCCGCGAGCAGCAAGACAACGACAGGAGCAATAGACCATGCACGAACCCATCACACTCAGCCCAGCCCGCCAGAGCACGGCAGCGTCCTCCTCCCGAGCAGAGAGGGGAACCACCTTCGCGGAACTCATGATTGCCACGCTGATCTTGGGTCTAACGATTGTGGGATCCACGAACTCGCTCACCGAATCTGCGACGGTCTACAACTACTTCGCAGAAGGGGCCCACGAGGCCCTCATGCTAGCGCAGGAAGTCCACGAGGCGGCTCTGCTATTGCCCTGGGACGCTGACCCTGGGGCGCCGGCCACGTTCGGCCCTGATGTGGTGACTTTCTGGGATCTCCACGAAGAGGAGTTCTCACCACCACGCTCTGCTGACTACGCCGTGGTGAGCAGTCACTACAGCTGGACCCAAGGGGTCGAGATCGACTACGTCGACCTGGCCAACCCCACGGTGCTGGTTGACCCGGACGTGTTTGTCGGAGAAGTGCAAGTGCGGCTGCGCGTCATCATTTCCCAGGGCGAAGTCGAAGTGGATTCCTTCGAGTGGTGGATGACTGAAGCCGATGACGGCGAGTGATCGCAGCGCCGCGACCAGCAGCACATTCCAGCAGAGAGCCATACCGAGACATCACTATGAACATTAACAAGAACGACACACCCGTCACGCACTCGCCCCGGGCGAGTGGCAGCCATAGCGAAGAAGAGGGGTGGGTGCTGATTGCAGCTCTCCTCGTCGCCGTGGTGTCTGCTTCACTCACTGTGGGTTGGGCGCGACATGCAGTCCTAGCCAAGGGCAAACTAGAAATGTCGACTGGTGCTAGCCGCACCGAGGAGGCGAGTCGCTCCGGCTTCGAACGGACGCGAGAGCTGATGAACTCTGGCCAGCCTCCGGGAACTGAGGCGGATGGAAACGAATCTGTGGTGACGACTTCCCACGGAGACGAAGTGCGCAGCGAACGGATCGTGGACGGTCACGACCGCCGCAACGTGAACGTGCGCGCCCATCACTCCAGTGGCAACTCTCACCGGGACGCCGCTCTACGGGGCAGGGCCCAGATCGTGCCAGGTAGCCAGGGCAACGGGAAGCGCACACGGCTTTCCGACAGCGAAGGCGCGAAAATTCTGCTGATCCCCGGCTTGACCATGGTGACAGGCACTTTGGTCTTCACTCCGAGCTCGGATCTGTCGGGGGTTTACTTGCTGGAGAACGGCAGTCGACTCGTGATGGAAGATTGCGACTTCACCGGGACCATCCTCACTCGTGCCTCGCTGAATCAGACGAACGTATTAGCCACAGGAGGCAGTCGACCGGTCGTCGAGTTGAAGGGCGGCTGCACTTTGCGAGAGGGCTCTGACTTGCCCGGAATGTCGATTTGCGGCCCCGACCTGATCGTTCAGGCGGACAGCGACGCAAGCATCGATGTGCGCGGCATGGTCGTAGCCGAAGAGATCAACCTGCCTTGCCGGGGCGTTCTGCGAAAGATGGTTGTGAGCGAAGGCTCAGAGACCATCTCCAGCAAGATCAGCCGGCCTGGTCACAAGCGTGGCCCTGTGGCCTTCCCCAGTTTCGTCGAACCGGGCTCGGAGCGGATGACCTACATCTCCTTCCCGACCGACCACTTCACTGCAGCTGAGATGGACGCGATCGAGGACTACGATGTTGATTCTTAAGAAGCCGAAACAAGCCGGTGTCACGCTGATCGAGCTGCTGGCCGTCGTCGTGGTCATGAGCGTACTAGCAGCGATTGCTGTGCCCAGCGCCTCGGTGAGCTACGAGCGCAAGATGGACATCCTGCAGCTTCAAGTGCAGGACGCCATCGATCACGCCCAGTCTCTCTCGTACCACAGCGGCGAGAAGCATGCCGTGCGACTCGACACGTCCGCTCAGTGGATTGCCGTGGTCAACGCGGTCGGTTCGCCGGTCGTGGACCCCCTGAACCGAACTCCTTTCGTGGTTCGCTTCACTCCCGCCCCTGGACAGCCGACAGGAGCAACGATTCTTTCAGCGAAGTTTGGTTTTGACCGCCCAATGATCCTGTTCAACAGCAAAGGCGACCTCGAGTACGAGGGCGACTTGATCCTTAAGGCGGGCAACTATCAACGAACCCTGAGCCTAAATTCGGCTACGGCGAAGTTGACCCAGACGACGATAGGTAGCTGATCAGAGCGGATTATCGCCGGAGCTAATGAGCGTGAAAGCACAGAAGGTAAGTCAGATCGGCATCGTAGTGGCGGACAAGACCTTGAGGGCCGTCCAGCGCATCGATGGCCGGATCATCTCCTCCCAGGTGCCCCTGGACGATGACATGAAGCGGAGTATGCGCAAGCTGCTCTCCTCGTCACCGTTCTCCGGGCGCAACATTGCCATCGGCCTTGAGGGCGCATCTGTCCTGGTGGAATCGATGGTGGTACCGGCTCGATCGTCGAGTTCAGCAGAAACTCTGGCAGCAGAGCGGCTGAAGGGTGATCCGGTCTTCAACGATGAAAGCTCGGTGCTCGGCGTTTCCGTGGCCCCAGCCACGGGGCGCGGTGACCAGTCCATGGTCATTCTCGCAGCGGTGAATCGTGATCGCATCGCCATGATCATGGAGGCTTGTCGCGAACAAGCTCTCGTGGTCCAGGCCGTTGAGACTGCAGCGCTAGCTTCTTGGCGAGCGTGGGGTGGTCAGGGCAATCAGCTGCGCCTCGTGCGTGGTGAGCGCCAGGACACCATTCTCGCTGGCGTCGACGGCAAGCTCACGTTCTGCCGTGTAGTCGATGGCCCCGTGTCTGCTGCGGAGTTGCGGGCCACCATCACCCGGGCCAGTTCGTTGTTTGCAGGCAACTTCGACACGCTCACGGTGAATGGTTCCTTCGATGACGAGATGCAGGTCATGGCCCGAGGCCTTGGCCTCTCAGTCGAAGCCTCGGCTGACGGAATCGAAGATCCGCAAGCTCTTGGCCTCGCTATGGAGGGCCCTGTCCTAGCGGAGTTCACTCCCCCGGAAGAACGGGTTCTACGGACCCGCCGTCGAGTGCGCAAGACGCGCTTGAGCATGGGAGCTGCGGCTGGAGCCATTGCTGTGGTTGTGGGAGTCATGGCCTTCCAAAAGATCTCAGACTTGCAAGCCAGCAAGGCCAGCGCAGAAACACAACTGAATATGGATGCCGACGCCCGCATGGAGTTAGCCAAGCTTGAGCAGCTCCTGAAGGACAGCAAAGACATTGGTGCTGAACTAGAGAAGGGGCGTCCAGGTCACGACATGTCACGCCTCTTTAGCGTCCTGCTCAACGCAACGCCCGTAGACGTGATGCTCGAATCGACAGTGATCGACGACATCGAGGATCTGCCGGCTGTTGAGAAGAGCAGCAAGCGTGGTCGCCGCTCCAAGAGCGAGGACGAGCCTGCTGGGCCTGTTCCGCGCTCGCTGGAGGTGCAGCTGAATGGCCTCGCTGGCAGTGACGTGGCCGTGAGTCAGTTCGCAGCCAACCTGTTTGCCTCCGAGGCTTTCTCAGACGTTCGCATCGAAACAAGCGAACGCATGCTGCTTCAAAACGGCTTGGAAGGCGAACGCTTCAAGATCTACGCCCGTGCGGAGACACGCTGAGATGAACATGTCTAGTCAGATTGCAGTGACGGCGGTGGCCATGGTCATCGGTTCAGCGGGCCTACTGTATCCGTTGCACCAGAGCATCACTGAACTCGAAGTGGAGGTTGAGTCCCTCGAGGAGTCAGCGGCCATTGATGATGTGCAGAGTCAGATCGTGGCGATGCATGCTCGCATTGCTGAGGCCGAAGTTGAGCTTGAAGGACGCACGTTGGTCTTGTGCCCCGACTCTTCTGAAGCACGGCTAGAGTTCGAGACGGCGCTGACCTTGAAGCTTGTAGCTTCCGGGCTCCAGCGAGTTTCTGTCGACCGCACAAAGGGGACGCCTATTCATGGTGTCCCGACTTTCGTTATTGAGTTGGTCGTCGAAGGAGACGCAGTGGAACTGCACACCTTCTTGCAGGGGCTCGAAAGCCTGCTGTGGGCCAACCGCGTTATTCACCTTGAAGTTCAACCCGGTCTTGGTCGTCGCACTGTCGAGATGAAGGTCGCGGTTCCCCTGGAGTCCATGCCTTGAGAACCCCACAGATAAAACAACCCGCAGCGGCGGCAGGTCATCAAAAGAAGCAGTTGATGATGCTAGGAGGGTTGTCGATTGTCTTGGTGGCCGTCGTCGCCCTGCAGTTTGGCCAAGATGCAGCCCCCGTTGCTCAGGCCCTCACAGAAAGTGAGTCGTCTCCCGCCGCGCCTGCTAGCGCTCCCGTCTCGAGTAGCGCTGCTGCTGCAGCTCATCCGCTTGAGCTGTCGAGTAACCTCGCCCTGAGTGAGCCCGACGCTACAGTGAATGACCTCAACCCTGGAGCTTTCGACAGCTTCTGGAGTCTGAGCGAACCCGCGGAAACCAGCGTTGAAGAAGCGCCGCCACCGTCGATTCGCCTGAGCGCAACCTTGATCGGACGTGAGGGTGCATTGGACGTCGCAGTCATCGACGGCACTGTGCACTACGTGGGCGACAACATTCAGGGCTGGTCCCTGAACTCGATCACCTCCCGCGAAGTCTCTTTGCGTTCGCCTTCCAACCGAGTCGTTTCCGTGGCCATGCCACTGTTCCGGCCGACTCCGCCGCCGGTTGCCAATCCTGTAGCGGCCTCCCTCAATAACTCGGTCGCAGCGGCTCCCAGCGAGCTTGCTCGCGACTCCTGATTCGCATCCCGCGTCCCTCCCGAACCGAACCGATACGATGGCCCGACACATACTAGCCCCTCTTTTTCTCCTGAGCGCGTCGCTTCTCACGACGGCGACGTCACAGGGCGAAGTCACAGAACTCAACGCAGCTGACAGCATCATGTCAGCCGATGCTGACGGCATAACGCTGAACGTTCGTGATACCTCATTGAGCCAGATCATCGAGATGATCTCGGTGCAGCAGCAAGTGAACATCGTTGCTGGCGTTGATCTAAACCGCCCCGTGACTGTGAACTTTTTCGACGCCACCCTTGAGGAATCGCTCAACTGGATTCTCTCGCCGGTGGGACTCGGTTGGTACTTCGACGGCCAGATCTACACCATCCTTGAGGCCGACAAGATCAGCTTGATCACGGACCCCTTGGAGGAGGAGGTGTTCTACCCGAACTACCGCTCAGCCGTGGAGCTGCAGAGTTACCTGACCCAGTTCTTGTCACCCTTCGGAACGATCATCGTTTCTGAAGCGCCGGACGAGGGTATCGCCTCTAACCAGAACGCTGCTGGGGGCATCGATTCGACGATTCAAGAGATGCTGATCGTCATCGATAACGCGTCCGGGCTGGAGCGCATCAAGCGGCTCTACCAACAGTTTGATGTTCGGCCGCGGCAGGTGTTAGTCGAGGCGAAGATCCTGGAGGTCGTGCTCGATGAGACCAACCGTTTTGGGGTGGACTTCAGCGTGGTCGGCGGTGCTGACTTGGCTGATTTCGAGAACATTCTCGCCCCCCAGGGCATCTTTTCTCCCGCAACGGCCCTGCTTGAAGGCGCCTTGGGCGCCCCCGGCGTGGTCGCGGGTGCACCCTTCATTACTCCCAGCGGTATCTCCTCCGGTTTTCAGCAGGGGTTCACTGCAGGCCCTGGTTCTGATGGCCTGAGAGTGGGCTTTGTGGGCCGCGACATTTCGGCTTTCTTGGATACCTTGCAGTCAGTGGCCGACACGAATGTGTTGGCGAACACCAAGGTGTTGGCGCTGAACAAGATGCCTGGTGAACTCATCATCGGTGGACGCCTTGGTTACTTCGGCGGCACCACGGTCAGCGATGGCATCAGCCAGCAGACCGTTGAGTTTCTTGAAGTGGGTACACAGTTGCGCTTTCGCCCCTTCATCGGCAACGACGGTTTCGTGCGGCTTGAGATTCACCCCGAGCGCAGTAGTGGCGTGGTTGATCCCACCACAGGACTGCCCTCAGAGTTCACTTCTGAAGTGACCACGAACGTCATGGTCCGTGACGACGAGACGGTGGTGATTGGCGGGCTGATCGAGAGCCGCGAAGTTCAGACCGTGCGACAAGTTCCGGTCCTCGGCTCCTTGCCTTGGATTGGCTGGTTGTTCTCTTCTGAGACGACCGAGGTGGAACGCCGAGAAGTGATCATCATGCTGACTCCGCACATCTTGGAAGACGGTGAGATCTACGAGGACGGCGAACTGATCCTGAAGGAAGCCGCCAAGCGCAGCGAAGTCTTCGTGGATGGTTTTGGCCCCGTGTCTCGTGCCACTCACGCTACACGTACGCTTGCAGACGCTCAGAAAGCCATGGATGCCGGCCGGCTGCGGGAAGCTCGCTCGCTCTGCGACAGAGTGATGCAGTTGAGCCCGCTGATGCCCGGTGTTGTTGAGATGTCCGACGAGATCGACTCGCGCATCGCTGACGACCAGCGTCGGGTCGCCCGAGCAGCTGACGAGGACTGACATGATTCAGCGGGTGGAGGCAGGGAGAGACTTGGGGCCTCAGGCCCTGGCCGATCTGGGTAAGGCGATGCCAGAGCTCATCGGCCAGGGCGTGAAGGTCCTGTTGATGGACGTGAACCGCGTGACCGAGTTCGATTCGCAAACCATGGAGGCTCTGCTCGAACTGGATGCGCTGGTTCGTAGCCGCGGACTCGGCTTTCAACTCGCCGGCCCGTCAGACGTGTTCGGCTTGGCCCTGGCTGTGACGGGGCTAGCCGATCGTCTTGAGATCATTGATGAATCGGCCAGCGCTGAAGCCGAAAGCGTCACCACAACAGGAAGCACGGTCCGATGACAGTTCTAGGGTTGGAGGAGAGCCTGCTGGAACAAACTCTGCGCGACGGGAAACTCGTCAGCGAAGAGGAGTTGCAGCGGGGGGTGCTCGCCGAACAAGCTGCACCCAACGAAGACCTGAGCCATAAGCTACTGCGTCTCGGGGTGGTGGATGAGAAGCTGCTGCTGCGAGCCTTGGCCCGGCAAAATGGTTTGCTCTTCGTAGAGCTTATCCCGGGCTTGGGCGATGGTGCGGTGACAGATCTGCTCGACAAGGATTGGGCCAAGGCCCACGCTGTCTTGCCGCTGTATCGCATTCATGGTGAGCTCACCTGCGCCGTGGCAGATCCCACAGATCTGTTCACCATCGACTCACTGCGCAGGCTCACCGGGCTGAAGTTGCGCCTGGTTGTCGCTCATCCCAACGACATCACCGAGGGCTTGTCCCGCAGTAGTGAAGCGGTGGCGTCGATGTTGGTCGACGAGATCATTCGAGATGTTGGCGAGCAGGTTGGAGACGACGAGCTCGAGGTCGTTGAGGCCAATATCGAAGACACTGACCTGGCCGCAGCGGCCGGGGAGTCTCCGGTTGTGCGCTTCGTGAACGTGATCATCTTGAAGGCCATTCGAGATGGGGCTAGCGATATTCACATCGAGCCCGACGAGAACATCTTGCGGGTGCGTTTTCGCATCGATGGCATGTTGCGCCAGGACGAGAATATCAACCCGCCCTTGGGGCTGGCTTCGGCCATCGTGTCTCGTATCAAGATCATGTCGAGCCTCGACATTGCTGAGCGGCGGGCCCCGCAAGATGGGCGCATGCGCGTGACATCAGGGGGCTCGGCTATCGACTTGCGCGTGTCCGTGATCCCCACTTATAGCGGTGAGAAGGTGGTGATTCGTATTCTTGACCGCAGCTCTGTGGTCAGGAACCTCGCGTCCCTTGGGCTCTCTGAACGGATTCTCACGGTGCTCGACGAACAAGTGGCTCAGCCGAATGGCGTGATGCTTGTGACGGGGCCCACGGGTTCGGGTAAGACCACCACGCTGTACGCGGCGCTGTCCACGATCAACGACGTGCAGCGCAACATCTGCACAGTAGAAGATCCGACCGAGTACAGCCTGCCAATGATCAACCAGGTGCAGGTGAACGTGAAGGCCGACCTGACCTTCGCCAGAGCCCTGCGTTCGTTGCTGCGACAAGACCCTGATGTGATCATGGTCGGTGAGATTCGCGACGCAGAAACGGCACGCATCGCTATTGAGGCTGCGCTCACCGGTCACCTTGTGTTCTCAACCTTGCACACGAACGACGCCATCGCGTCGATTCCGCGTTTGGTGAACATGGGTGTTGAGTCGTACTTGCTGGCGGCTGCGATGAACGCCGTCTTGGCCCAGCGCTTGGTGCGTCGTATTTGCCGCCATTGCAAACGTCCCACAAAGGTGAGCGATCGTGATCGCCGCATTTTGGACCGATTCGAAATCAGCTGCGAAGCGCTCATGGAAGGCCCCGGCTGTAAAGCCTGCGGCGGCACGGGCTACGCAGGTCGAGTCGGTGTCCACGAGCTCTTTGTGGTGGATGACGAGATGCGCGACATCATCACCAACGACCCGTCACTGCTGCGCTTGCGCAACAAGGCGGCCGAGCTGGGACACCTAGAGCTTGCCTATGACGGGCTCAGCAAGGTGGCCCAAGGATTAACCACCATGGAAGAAGTCACGCGCGTCGCGGAGATCGACCGATGAGTAGTACCCAGAGAAGAGAACCGACCGTGGATGGCCCCAAGTCATCCATAGGCAGCCGAGTGAAGGCTTGGTGGGCGGTGACCTCGAAGCGCATGCAAGTACCCCAGAGCGAGATCCTGGAGATCGTGACCCAGCTCGCGATCATGTTCGACACGGGCTTGAACTTATCCCAGGCGCTCGAAGTTCTTGAGCGTCAGGCGGGCAGCCCGCACTTGGGCCGCTTTGTCGGGGCGATTCGCGCCGACGTGGAAGAAGGTCGGCCGCTGTCCGTAGCCATGACCCGCCAAGAGTGGGCGTTCTCTCCCGTGGCGATCGCCTTGGTCAGGGCCGGTGAGGCAACCGGTGACCTGGGCGGAATGCTGCAGAAGGTCGCTGAGTTCATGGAGCGGGACATCGGTACGCGGAAGAAGGTCAAGGGGGCCATGGCCTATCCGATCTTTATGGCCGTGTTGGCCACCTGCGTGGTGATCTTCTTGCTGATCAATGTGTTCCCCAAGTTCGCCGATCTCTTCGGCGACAAGCCCGAACTGCTGCCAGCACCCACCCGGTTCTTCTTGAACCTTTCTGAGCTGCTGCAGTCCGATGGCTACTGGATCTTCCCTGCAGGCATCTTGGCAGTCTTTGGCTTGGTCTTGGCCATTCGCTCCAAAGAGGGACGACAATTCTGTGACCCGATCTTCATTCGCCTTCCAGCCTTTGGCTCGCTGATCAAAGCGGTGTCGATCTCCCGTTCGTTTCACGTCTTGGGCGTGATGATGAACGCTGGCTTGAATGTCCTCGAGGCTTTGGGCTTGGCTGCTGAAGTGGCGGGCAACCACAAGTACGTCCACCTCTGGGAAGAGACTCAAAGGCGCGTTGAAAACGGCAGCGATATCTCCGAAACCCTGCTGAACGACCCGCTCATTCCCCCGGCAGAAGCAGCGATGATCTCCTTGGGTGAGCGTTCGGGCACCTTGCCCCACGTCCTGGGGCGCATCACTCATCACCACGAGAAGAAAGTGGACAGCGCCATCAAGGCCTTTGTGGCTGTGATCGAGCCGTCCATGACGATTCTCATGGGTGCAGTGGTGGCTTTGATCGTGTCGAGCCTGATCTTGCCCATGTTCAAGTTGAGCCAGGTCATGAAGTAAGGCTGGCGGGGAGTACCATGAGGCCATGCGCGTAGACGTAGTGACACTGACCGAGCGACTGGTTGCAGTCGACACGGCCCCTGGACTCTCCACCAACCCACTGGTGCAACTGCTGGCCGACGAGGCCCGTGGGTTGGGCGCCGTGGTAGCGTTGCAAGATGGTGTGCACGAGGGCGTGCCCCAGCAGAACCTTGTGGTGCGATTTGGCGGCGATGGTCCCGCTGGCCTCGTGCTGGCTGGGCACATTGACACCGTGCCTTGGAGCGCGGGGCAACGGGCTACCGCGACTCCCGAGCGGGCTGGCACGACCCTGTTTGGCCGAGGCACCTGCGACATGAAAGGGGCAGTGGCTGCCCAGCTGGAGGCGGCGGCCGCCCAAGTTGAGCGCCTGTCTCGTCCGCTGGTGTTGTGCTGGACCTACGCTGAAGAAGTGGGCTGCCACGGAGCGGTGGCCTTGGTCGACCAGCAAGGTCTCATGGGCGACCTGAGCGATGCTCGCTGCATCGTGGGAGAGCCTACGGGGCTCGTGCCGATTACAGCTCACAAGGGATACGGTGTGGTGGGTATCTCGCTCAGGGGTGAGCCGGCCCACAGCTCCAACCCATGGGCCGGAGCAGACGCGTCGGTACCCCTGGGAAGCCTGCTCCGCAACTTGCACGCCTTAAGAGAAGTGCTCCGTTCTGAAGGCAACCCGCAAGCCGAGTTTGTGCCGCCGTGTACGACGCTGAACACTGGCCTGGTCACGGCGGGTGTGGCGCGCAACGTGGTCCCTCCTGTGGCAGAAATCATCGTAGAGTGTCGGCCCCTGCCAGGTGCAGACGTGGCCGATCTTCAAAAGCGTATCGACTCGTGCATTGAGTTGGCGTGCGCCGCGGCACCTGGCGTCAGCGGACATTCCCATTGGCACGAATTGAGGCCAGCCTTCGATCAGCCCCGAGACGACAAGCTGGTGCAGTGGTTGAGCCAGCACACGGGCTTTGCTCCTGGGGCGGTGCCCTTTTACACCGAAGCAGAAATCTATCGCAGCGGCCTGGCTGTCCCCACGGTGGTCTGTGGCCCTGGGTCTATCGAACAGGCTCATCGGGTGGACGAGTCTGTGGCCTTCGAGCAGCTAGCCGCAGGCCAAGCGTTGTACGAAGACGCCATTGCAGCGTTCTGCTGCTGAGCTCCGGGGATGACCCGCGCCACTGAACGACTACATGCTTGAACGACTGCATGCAGCGTTGATGTGCCTTGAGTTGAGCTTACACGACTCAGGCGCTGGCTACCTTCGCCAGGAAAGCTCTTTAAACGTAGACTTTTAGCGGTTGCTCTCTACCCAACGGCAAGCGTTCTCAAAGAAGGGCGCGCCGGGCCCCAACAGTGAGAGAGGCCCGTTCTGCGCAGCTCGGGTCCACTCGGGATGGTGGTAGCTGAAGAAGGCGCGCTCCGGGTGGGGCATGAGGCCGAGCACCTGGCCCGTGGCGTCGGTCAGAGCGGCGATGCCGTCCACAGATCCGTTAGGATTTTGCGGGTATTGCAGGGTGGGTTCGCCGTTGGCATCGGCGTAACGCAACACCACACGGTCTTCGTCGTAGAGCCGCTGGCGCAACGCGTCGTCGGCGCAAACGAAGCGACCTTCGGCGTGGGCCAAGGGCAGCTCGGGCGCTTCCATGTCACCGATGAACACGCACCGGCGACTCTGCACGGCGCAACGAACCCAGCGATCTTCGTATTTGTGGGACACGTTGTCCGTGAGGCTGATCTCTTGCTTGCCCAAGGTCTGCTCTAGCCCGGGCAGCAGACCCAAACGGACCAAGACCTGGAAGCCGTTGCAAATGCCTAACACCAAGCCGCCGTTGGCGATGAACCGTTGCAGTGGGTCGGCCAGGTGCGTTCCGAGCTCGCAGGCGAAGACCGCGCCCGCTCCCACGTCGTCGCCGTAGCTAAAGCCACCGGGGATGGCGAGCACGTGATGTTGCAGCAGCTGCTCAGAGTCGGCGAGCAACGCGTTCACGTGCAGGGTGGTCGAGCTGGCGCCGAAGTGCTCAAAAGCGAAGGCCGTCTCACGCTCGCAGTTCGTTCCCGCAGCCCGCAGGATCAACACAGAGGGCTTGGTCATGGTGCGTTGTGCTCGCGATCTAGGTCGTGGGTGCTGGTGAAGGCTTGGCGCAGTCCGTCGAGAGGCTCGCAAAGCAACTCGGTGGCGCCGTCGCGAATGGTCAGGGTTTGAGCTTCTACAGTGTGCCCAATGACGGCATGGGGGATCTGGCTAAGCCGCGCCAGCACTGCGTCGAGATGGGCAGGCTGAATCTCGAGCAGGAAGCGCGTCGCGTCCTCGCCGAAGAGTTTGCGCATTGAGTCGACTTCGCCACGGAGCGGCAGGGGCGCCAGGTCAAGTTCGGCGCCGAGACAGCCAGCAAAAGCCATCTCAGCCGCAGCCACCGCGAGCCCTCCTTCGGACAAATCGTGGCACGCAGCGAGCTCGCCAGCCGCCACAGCCCCATGAATGGTGGTCATCACTTGCGGCGCCAGGGTGAGATCAACCGGCGGAACCTCTGCGCCCAGGGTACCCAAGTGTCGGGCCAAATGGCTGCCACCCAGCTCGCGCCCGCTGAGACCGACCACGACCAAGGTGTTGCCCGGGGTCTTGAGATCCATGGTGGCCGTGCCGAGGACGTCATCGACCAAGGCTAAGGCAGTGATCAGCAAGGTGGGCGGGATCGACAGGGACTCTCCGCCGACTCGGTAGTCGTTGTTGAGGCTGTCCTTGCCCGAGATGAACGGCGTGCTGAAGGCCATGGCCCCGTCGTAGCAGGCCAAGCAAGCTTCAACCAGGTCACCGAGATTGTCGGGCTTCTCGCAGTTGCCCCAGGAGAAGTTATCGAGGATGGAGGCCCGGGTGGGGTCGCCACCCACGGCCACCACGTTGCGCATGGCTTCATCGATGGCGTGGAGCGTCATGCGGTAGGGGTCAACGTCGCCGAGCCAAGGGTTGATGCCGCAGCCCAGGGCGAAGGCCTTGCGACTGCCCAGTACTGGCGCACACACCGCCGCGTCGGAAGGCCCGTCACGTTGGGGGCCGACCAACGGTTTGATCACGGAACCGGCCTGCACCTCGTGGTCGTACTGGCGGATGATCCACTCTTTGCTGGCGATGTTGGGCATGGCCAGCAAGGTCCGCAGCAACTCGCCGGATTGCGTCACGGGGGGCATGACCGGATCAGCCAGCTCCCGCACGCGCCGGGTCGCCTTGCGCGTTTGCCGCGGCAGCCCGTCGTGGACGAATGCCATGGAGAGATTCATGACCTCGGTGCCGCCGTACTCCGCAGTGAGTCGCGCCGAACCATCGAACGTGCCGATGACCGTTGCGGGCACATCTTCGGCGGCGAAGAGAGCCAGCAACTCGTCGCCGTGCTCGGGAGGCACTGAGAAAACCATGCGCTCCTGGGCTTCGGATATCCAGATTTCGGTGTAGGAGAGGCCGTGGTATTTGAGCGGCACGGCGTCGAGCACTACGTGGGCTCCGACCTCTTCGCCCATCTCGCCCACTGCAGACGAAAGTCCGCCCGCGCCGCAATCGGTGACCGAGCTGTAGAGCCCTCGATCCCGGGCCTGCATCTGCGCTTCGAGCAGGCGCTTCTCTTCGATGGCGTTTCCGATTTGCACCGCGCCAGACGACATGGTCTCGCTCTCGCTGTGCAGCTCAAGACTTGAGAACGTCGCACCGTGAATGCCGTCCCGTCCGGTCGCGCCACCGGCCACGACGATCAAATCGCCCGGACTCACCTTCTTGGGCAGCCGCTCGATGGGCAGGATCCCCACGGAGCCGCAGTAGACGATAGGGTTGGCTACGTAGCGCGTGTCGAAACACACGGCGCCGTTCACCGTGGGAATGCCCATGCGGTTGCCGTAGTCGCGCACGCCCGAGACCACACCCTTCATGATGCGCCGGGGGTGCATGCAGCCCTGGGGCAGCTCGTCGTCCGGGAGGTTGTGGGGGCCAAAGCAAAATACGTCGGTGGACGCTACGGGGCGCGCGCCCAAGCCCGTCCCCATCGTGTCTCTGAGCACGCCACCCATGCCCGTGCCCGCGCCTCCGTAGGGTTCGAGGGCCGAGGGATGGTTGTGGGTTTCGACTTTGAACGTGAGGTAATGATTCTCGTCGAAGTCGACCACACCGGCGTTGTCGACAAAAACCGAGCGGCAGAACTCACGGTCGAGTTCGTGGGTAGCCCGAGCAATGGTCGACTTCAGCAGGTTGTCGTGGGGGACGCCTTCGTAGTCGACGAGGCCCGTGAGCGTCTTGTGCTTGCAGTGCTCGGACCAAGTCTGCGCCAGGGTCTCTAGCTCGATGTCGGTGGGCTCCCGCTCGAGACTGCGGAAATGCTCTTGCACCGTCTTCATCTCGGTGTCGTCCAGAGCCAAGCAGCCGTCTACGCTGAGTCGGCGCAGCTCGTCGTCGTCGACGTTGAGCATGGGCACATGACTCAGGGTGCTGGTGACCTCGCCTAACTCGCTGGCAGGGGGTACACCTACCGAGGGTTCGAGGATCAACTCTTCGACGATATCGTTGGCGAGCAGCTCTTTGCCGATGAGCTTGAGCGAGTCGAGGTCGGTCTCGCTCGGGAAGAGATACCCGGACCAAGAACGAACGTCGCGGACGCTGAGGCCAAGGGCAGCTGCGGCGCGGGTGACGCTGCTGGCAGTGGGGTCCATGACCCCTGGGCGGCGTACCACCTCAAGCCGTCGGGTTTGGGCCGCGCTGGGGGGCTGCTCTGGGAGGAAGACACGCCAGACGTTCATCAGCGGGTCTGCCAGCAGCCGCTCAGCGAGGATCTCCGCCGATGGCAAGCCTCCAGCGATGCGCAGGGATAGGCCCCGGAGGGTCTGCAGGCCGTCGGGGAGAGCCAGCCCAGCTTCGTCAGCTGCGGCGGCAAGGCGAGACGCGAGGACGTCGCGTCGCCCGGGTCGGATCGAGATTTCAATGCAAACGGCAGTGTGCTCGCCGTCGGTTCGGGTGCTGGCCACAGAAGGGTCCCGGATCAGGGGGAAGTGCGGCATTCTAGCCATGGAGGGGGCCACTTTTCAGTGCTGGCTACCGAGAGCTGTTTTCGCTTGAGGATTCGTGTGGGGAGGCAGTGTGCCTTGCCCCTTTCAACCGGTAGGATCGGCGCCCTATGGCTCGCTCTAAGAAGGACGCACTCAAGAACTCGTTGGCCTTTGAGAGGCCTGTGGTCGAACTGGACCACGCCCTCGAAGTCCTGTCGGAGAAACTGGCCTCAGCCGATGAGCCTCAGGCCGCTGAGTTCTCAGCCGAGATTGAGAAGCTCACCGCTGAGCGGGACGGGCTCCTCGCGGAGCTGCAAGAGACCCTGACGACGTGGCAGCGGATCCAGCTGAGCCGCCATGTGGATCGGGCTGTGACCGCAGACTACGTCGACTTGCTGCTCACCGATGTGGTTGAACTCCACGGTGACCGGCAGTTTGGCGACGACCAAGCCATCTTGACCGCTCTGTGCACCCTCGATGGCCAGCGGCTGCTGCTGGTGGCCCACCAAAAAGGCCGAACCACAAAGGAGCGCATCGCCTGCAACTGGGGCTGTGCCCATCCAGAGGGCTATCGCAAGGCTCTCCGATGCATGCAGTTGGCCGCTCGTTTTGGTCTGCCGATTCTTACGTTGGTGAACACGCCCGGGGCCTATCCCGGTATTGCCGCCGAAGAGCGGGGGCAGGCCAGTGCCATCGCCTGGAACATTCTAGAAATGAGCAGGCTGCCCGTGCCCGTCGTGACCGTGGTCATTGGTGAGGGTGGCAGCGGCGGAGCATTGGGCATCGGGGTCTGCGATCGACTGCTGTGCCTGGAGAACAGCTACTACTCGGTGATCTCTCCCGAGGGGTGTGCGTCGATTCTCTGGAAGGACGGCAGTCGTGCCGAAGAGGCCGCCGGCGCACTGAAGTTGCGGAGTGGCATGCTCTTAGAGCTGGGAGTGGCCGACGAAATCTTGGCTGAGCCCATCGGTGGCGCTCACCGCGACAAAGGGGCCATTGCCTCGACGGTGGGTGAGGCGGTGAGCCGCCAGTTGCGCGAGTTGTGCGCTCTGTCCACTGCAGATCTGCTGGCGGAACGGGCCGAGAAATACCGCAAGATTGGGTCTTTCCAGAGTACTGCCACTCCCAGCTGAATCCGCTGGTTTGCCTGGGTAAAGTGCTGAGTTGGGGCCGACTGGAGAGGCTCCGTTGCAGCTGAATCTAGATTGTCGGGAAGCGAATCCCATCACCCTGCCGATGTGTGGCGTAAGAGGCCCTGCACGGCCCGGTCTTCCCGGCTCCGGTCCCCCGAGTTCCTTATTCTGTTTATGTCCACATCACAACCGACTCGCGACGATCACGAGATTATCCGTGCCTGCCTTGATGGCAGCTCGGAGGCCTTCACTGTTTTGGTCAAACGCCACGAGCAAAGGGCGTTTTGGGCTGCTTACCGAGTTGTCGGCGATGCCGACGCTTCTCGGGATGTGGCTCAGGAGGCCTTTGTCAGAGTTTGGCGCGCTCTGGATCGTTTCGACTTCTCGATGGCTTTCACCACCTGGCTGTATCGCATTACGGTGAATCTGGCCATCGATCACCTACGGCGCAACAAGCGTCACAAGGGTGTGGACATCGACC
>JBLIMM010000058.1:0-17567 GCA_047638635.1 Pseudohongiellaceae bacterium
TCGACCACCGCTTGGCGATCAATCATCAGCGGCGGGTTGTTCTGAATCTCGAGGATCGTTGTCACGCCCCCGGCAGCGGCGGCGAGGGTGCCAGCCGCGTAGCCCTCCTTGTGAGCGAGCCCCGGTTCGCGAAGGTGGACGTGATCGTCAATAAACCCTGGTAAGCACCAGTGCCCACGTCCCTCTATTCGGAGCGCTGACTTTGCTGCAGTCAGCTTGCCAGCGGTGGCAATCGAGACGATCTCACGATCTTCAATGAGCACATCGACGTGTTCGTCGTCGCCCCGCTCGGGGAGCACCACGTCCGCCAGAAATGTGGCCCTCACGAATTGCGCCGTAAGACAGCCACAGTCACATCGTCTTGGCCTGGGTGCTCGCTCCCGGACCAACTCAGGGCATCGGCGATGATGGCATCAAGAACCGTGCGGGCATCGCTGCCCACATGGCTCCGAACGGACTCCGTCAGCCTGGCCATGCCGTACTGCTCGTCGCCGCCCTGGCGGAGCTCGATCACTCCGTCCGTGTACATCACCAACGTGTCGCCCACCGCCAACTCGAAAACCGGGTGGCGATCGAAAGTGCAGTCTTCGTCCACACCCAAAGCCATACCACTGGTGGCACATTCGTCCACAGACCCGTCAGCATGAACTAGCAGCGGCAAGGGGTGACCAGCATTGCACCACTCAAAGGCATGGGTCTCGGGAGACAGCACACCCAAGACCATGGACATGAACTTGTCGTCGTCCATGTCGTCAGAGAGGTGCCCGTTCAGGTGGGACAGAGTCTCAGCAGGCGAGCCCCCCCGCTGGCAGTAGCTGCGCAGGTAGGCCCGAGCCCCAGACATGATCAGCGCAGGCCCAGCACCGTGCCCGGACACATCGCCCACCGCCACGGCCAAGCGACCTTGCGACGTGGGGAAATAGTCAAAGTAATCACCGCCCGCTTCGTCAGCAGGGATGACCTTGCCGACCAACGTGTACCCATTGGCTTCAAGGGCACCATTCGGTAGCAGGTAGTCTTGGATGTCCCGCACCAGGGCCAAATCGCGAGCCATGCGCTCGGCCAAGATGCGCTGCTCCATGGCGGCACGGTTGGCCCAGATGATCTTGAGCATGTCCGCAAACGCTTGGAAGTAGCGTAGGTCGGTCTTAGCAAAGGGTCGCTCGGAGGCTCGCGCGTCGACATAGAGCGCCCCCCGCAGCTGGTCCGACAGTTGCAGCGGCACGCACATCACCGAGCGAATATCGAGGTTGATCATGGACTGGCTGGGATCGAAATCCTGATCGTCGCCCTCTTGCTGGCAGATGGCCTCCCCCCGGGCCAAGACGTCCTGAACCACCTGAGTGGTCCAACGAGCACCTTGGGGGAGATTTTTGCCCGAGGCGCTACGGCCGATAGCCAGCACCGGGACGCCGTTCTTGTCTGGGGTCAGCAGCAGGCCTCGTTCGGCACTCGCCGTGGCAATGGCCCGATCGACCATGGTCACCAACAACGCATCCGAGTCCTGCTCGCTACTGACCTCCCGCAAACTGTCGATGAGCAGCCGCACACGGCTTGTATCAAACTCGCGATCACCGGTGATGAGGGTGGTCTGAGCGGTCTCGGTGAGTTCCTGGAAGCTCGGTGTTTCGGGCTCCGGGGGCGGCTTCGGCTTGGATCGACGGAAGAAGGCTGACATGGCCACATCCTACCCATGGGGCGGGCCGCTCAGCCCCGGGGAAATCCTTAGCTGGACGCGGAGCTTGACCTTGCCCCAGGAGCCCCCGAGAATACGCCATCGGTTGAGCATCCTCCGCGAAACGCCCCAAGATTGCCCCATGATTGAGAGAGCAGCATGAAGGTCCTCAAGGAGAACCTGTCCGGAATCGTCGTCCTGACCCTGAAGGGTGAATTCGACTCGTTCGTGACCAATCCGTTCTCCAACGAGATCCAAAAGGTCATCGACGGAGGGGTCTGCAAGATCGTCCTCAACATGCGGTTGGTGAAATTCATCAACAGCACCGCTCTGGGTTCGATGATCAAAGCCCGCAAGCAGGCACGCAAAGCGAACGGTGACATGGTGGTCAGCCAGCCCAGCCCGGCAGTGCGCGAGGCCATGGAGTCACTGGGCCTCGACCGGCTCTTCACCATCCACGAAGACGACGAAGCGGCAGTGACCGGCCTCGACAAGAGCGCGTCCGTCGAGCTCACCGAAGATGCCGAGAGCACCGTGATGGTGCACATCCCGGGGCAGAGCAAGCCCGTCGTCTCGCGTCTGCGCAAGCTGCTCGCCGAGACCATCGAGTGCCGCATGCCCCAAGGCACTCCCGACATGGTCAGCGGACGAGAGCTACGGCTGAAGTTCCGCTTGCCCCTCTACCGCAAAGAGTTCTTCGACATCAATGCTCGCATCGAGACGGCCACCGAAGATTCGAATGGGCTGATTGTCTCCCTGCGCTACACCAAGATGTCCGACGAAGATCGCGAAGCCATCGGTAACTTCCTCGATGACATGAACGACTTGCGCGAAGCAGCCCGGGGTGTGGGCTGAGCTCAAGGTTGATCTCGGTGTGACGGATTCGCTTGCCGTGTGAACGACGACATCGCGGTGACGAGACACGGGCTGCTGTCAGCGTGTGAACGACGACATCGCGGTGACGAGACACGGGCTGCTGTCAGCGTGTGAACGACGACATCGCGGTGACGAGACACAGGCTGCTGTCAGGTGGCCAAGGCGATCACCGAAACTGACTGAGCCCCTGCTAAGAGCAGGGCTCGGGCGGCTGCGTCGACGCTGGCTCCCGTTGAGATCACATCGTCTAACAAGATCACCGGGCGCTCTGCGACGAGCCAGTGTCGTGCGCTGAAGACGCCGCGTACTTGAGCTCTCCTGGCCGCGAGACTGCTCCCCGCCTGAGCCCGGGAACCATGACGACGACGCACAAGAGCTCTGCTGCTGCACGGCAAGCTGAGCCCATGGGCCAGGGACTGTCCCAGCAGAAGTGCCTGGTCATAACCCCGGCGTTTGCGAGCTTCCCGCCGGGCCGGTAGAGGCACGACCAAAGCGTCCGGCCCAAGAGATAAGCAGGTGCGAATGCGCGGGTCCGCAGCCATCAGGCGGCCCAAGGGTGCGGCGAGGTCTCGCCGACCGTTGAACTTCAGCCGATGCACAATGCGCCGCACCGCTGCACCGTACTCCCAGAAGCCAATGGCTCGCTGAAAGGAGAAGGGTCTGCCAAAGCGCCGGCAGCGGCCACAGCCCGCGCCAGCCACGTGCGCACGCCAGGGTGCTCCGCAATGGCCGCATGCGGGTCCTGGCGGGAGCAGGCACTGTTGCAAACAACCGGGACACAGCCAGCCCCGGCCCACCGCGTCACACACAGCACAGCGCCCCGGCATGACCAGCTGCACAACGCCGTCGGCTAGGCCTCTGGTGAATTCACGAAGGTGGACTGAGCCGGGCTCAAGCCCGTCGGTCGGCACCCATCTTGCGCAACGGCGCGAAGGCATCATCGGACATAGCCCGCGACCGATGACGTTGCCTTTTCCCAGGCGCCAAGCCCAACGCCGAGCGAACCCGCGCTGAGTAGTCGCCGATGGAATCCTCGCCCAAATGCACCACCCCTAAGATCTCGCCGATATCGCGAGTGTCGTTGGGATGCTTTTCGAAGGCCCAATCGGAGTGCTCTTGAAAGAACTCCCGCAGCAGCCGCCGAAAGACGCGCAGACTCCATGCGTTCTGCAGCCAACGCAGTCCAAAGGTGACAGCCACAATCGCAATCACCAGCACCAGCATGGCCCGAGCTTGCGTGCCAGAATCGAGAGCCACCGTTTGCGGCCCCGAAGGCTGAGAGATGTTGGCCATCATGGCCAAACTGAAGCCCACCGTCAGAAACAGAAAGCCGGTGAAGATCTGCGCCTTCACGCGGAGCTGTTGGTGCACGGCTCGCAGGGGCTTGCGCGCCTCCACCCCAAAGTGTTCGTTGAGGAACCGCCGGGGGTGTCGGATGCCCATGGAGTTGGCGAGAAAAATCACGCCCACAACATCCATGGCTAGGCCCAGCATCGTGAGATCGAAAACAGCACCCAAGACGGTTCACTCCAGCAGCGAGGGCCAATAGGGGTAGGGGAATCATCATGCCACGAGCCAAGCCACAGTTGTAGTTGCGGGATTCTGTGAGCCACTGACGGTCGCAGCGAGCAGACGTAAGCCCTGGCTGCCTCACATTTCTGAGGGGTACGCGGCGGAGCGGAGAATGTCCTGGAGAAACAGCGGGCAACCCCCTTCATGGGCAGAGTGGGTGGCCAGCCGGCTCTGCTAGCATCTGTCAGCAACCCTCCCAAGACGGCCTGCACACCATGATGGATCCCCAGCTGCTGGCGGCCGCCGCCGACCTTTGTGGACTGCGCCTCACTCCCTCCGAACGCGCGTCCCTCACAGCCGACTTGGCCCAACTCCTGGGGCTCTTCGCCAGCCTGCAGAGCGTGGACACCTCCAACGTCGATCCCCCCGAGCCATGCCAGGGTCGAGCCGTTTCCCCGGCGAGCCTCGACGAGACAGATCAGCCACAACCCTGCGCCTCTGTAAATGAGCTACTCGGCGTGTTGGGCCCGCACAACGGTGACGGGCTCTTGATCGCCCCCAAAGTCATGGAGCTGCAGCCGCCGACGCAGGAGAGCACTGGCGGCCTGGTATGAGCGGCTTGTCCGCCAGCAGCATTGCCCAGCAGGTTCGCGCCGGTGAACTCGATCCGTTAGAGATCGCCGAGTCAGCCATGGCGCGACTCGTGGCCCGGGATCCCGCGATCCATGCCTACTTAGACAGGGACTTTGAGTTCGCCCGACAGTGCGCCGCCACCGTGGCCGAACAGCTGGCCCGCCACGAAGACCCTGGGCCTTTAGCGGGAGTGCCCATCTCGCTGAAGGACAATCTCGCCGTGCAGGGCCGCACACTCACAGCGGGTTCGCGAGTGCTCGCAGAATACCGGGCGCCCTACAGCAGCACTGTGGCCAAACGTCTGCTGGCTGCAGGGGCCGTACTCTTAGGGCGCACGAACCTCGACGAGTTCGCCATGGGCTCGTCCACGGAGCACAGCGCGTTCGGCCCGACCGCAAACCCGTGGAACACCTCGAGAGTCCCAGGAGGGAGCAGCGGCGGCAGCGCCGCAGCTGTAGCGGCTGGCATCGTCCCCGTGGCTTTGGGCAGCGAAACGGGAGGCTCCATTCGTCAGCCCGCATCGTTCTGTGGTGTCACCGGTTTCAAGCCCACTTACGGCGCCGTGTCTCGGCACGGATTGGTGGCCTTCGCGTCGTCTCTCGATCAGCTCGGTCCCATCACTGCTCATGCTGCAGATTCCGCGCTGGTCTTTGATGTCATCGCCGGTCACGACCCACGAGACGCAACCACGTATGGAGGTCAGCGTCCCTCAGCAGTGGACGCAGACATCAAACTCAACGGGCTCAGAATCGTCTTCCCCGATGAGTTCATCGACGCGGACAGCGCGGTACTCGCGAAGGTCGACGAAGGTCTCACGCTCCTCGAGAGCGCCGGCGCCAGCATTGCGCGCATTGCCCCCGGGCGACTGACCACGTTAGAGCACTCTCTCGCGGTGTACTCCCTGGTGTCCGCCTGCGAAGCCAGCAGCAACCTGGCTCGTTTTCACACGGGCAGCCAAGGGGGCCAGCTCTTCGGACACGCTGTGAAACGGCGCATCCTGCTGGGGACTTTCGCCCTGTCCGAAGGGCACAGCGACGCCTGGTACGAGCAGGCCATTGCGGTGCGAAAACTCCTCACGGCAGAGTTCGACGAGCTCTTCCAAGACTACGACCTCATCGCCACACCCACGTGCCCCACGGGCCCCTTCCCCTTCGGCGAGCACACCGACGATCCTTACGCCATGGCCCGCTGCGATGTGCTCACGGCCCCCGCCTGCCTCGCAGGTTTACCGTCGATCTCAGTGCCCTGCGGCCTGGCCAAAAGTGGTCCCGACAAGGGCCTTCCCGTAGGACTCTGCCTGACCGGTCCACGGGGCCATGACCACCGAGTACTCGCCGCAGCACGAGCTTTCGAAGCACTCCGCGGCGCACCAGAACGCAGCCCTCTCTTCGAGGGCAACCCGTGACTTGGGAAGCCGTCATTGGCCTGGAAGTCCACGTGCAACTGGACACGAGGACGAAGATGTTCTGTGGTTGCCCTGTGGCCTTTGGTGCAAGAGCGAACACCTTGATCTGCCCCGTGTGTAGCGGCCAGCCTGGCGCCCTGCCCCTCTTCAATCACAGAGCGTTGCGCCTGGGGATCTCTGCTGGCTTGGCCCTGGGCTGCTCTGTCGAAACGTCGTGCCAGTTTGACCGTAAGAGCTACCACTACCCGGACCTGCCGAAGGGCTACCAGATCACCCAGTGGCGGCGGCCGCTGCTGCGCCACGGTGCTCTCGTCGTGCCGCTCCGTTCTGGCGAGAGCCTCGAAGTGGCGATCCACCACGCGCACCTGGAAGAAGATTCGGGCAAGTTGATCCATCCCCCTGGGGCAGACCACGCCCTTCTCGATCTCAATCGGGCGGGCGCTCCGTTGCTTGAGATCGTCTCGGGTCCAGACCTGCGCCACCCCGAAGAGGCGGCGGCTTACTTGCGCTCGTTGCGGCAACTGCTGCGTCACGTCGGGGTTTCCCAAGGGCACATGGAGCGGGGCCAGTTTCGCTGTGACGTGAACATCTCCATGCGACCCGCAGGCAGCGAGGTTCTGGGCACCCGCACTGAGATCAAGAACCTCAACTCGTTTGCCTTTGTGGTCTCAGCTATAGAAGCAGAGATCGTTCGACAGACAGCGCGACTCGACCAGGGGCTCGTTGTGACCCAGCAGACCATGGCCTTCGACCCATCCACCGGGCGCACGCGAGCCATGCGCCACAAAGAAGCATCAGCCGACTACCTTTATGCGCCAGACCCCGACCTACCTCCTTGCCCCATCGCAGCCCCTTGGGTCGAACGACTCGCACAAGAGTTGCCCGAGCTGCCTGCCGTTCGTCTGGCGCGCTACGTCGGCGAGTTGCAGCTCCCGTCGAAACAAGCACAACAGCTCCTAGCCGACACCGCCTTGGTGGACATGTTCGAAGGCACCATCGCCCACGGCGGCAGGCCCAGAGAAACTGCCCGGTGGCTCCTGGGCCCCATGCTGCATTTGGCGAAGGCGCACAAGCGAGCCGTGAACGCGCTCGCTGTCACCGCCAAACGGTTAGCCGAAGTGCTGCAGCTCTTAGAACAAGGACAGCTGTCTCCTCGAGCGGGGCGCCAGTTGCTGACGGAGATGGAGTTGCGGCCCGAGAGTGAGGCTCGCCCACTCGCCGAAGAACTCGATCTGCTGCAGCTCGCAGATTCCAGCGCCATCGAGGCCTTCGTGGACGCAGCTCTCGCGCAACACCCCGACCTCGTCGCGGCCTACAAGCAGGGGCGGCTCACGGTGCTCAACGCGCTGCTCGGCTCGGTGATGACAGCGAGCCGTGGCAAGTCATCTCCCACAGAAGCGAGAGAGCTGCTCACCAAGGCCCTGAGCGAAAGTTGAACGGCTGAACTCGCGACGAGGCGGGCGCTAGCGGGGACAGCCAGACAATGCACGGGGACGGGCGCTGGTTGAAGAGTTCGAATCACCCGTTGGCCAAGGGGCCTGCTACGTTTCGTCGAGAGTGTCATCCTCTTGCAGCTCTCCATCGAGAGCCGCCTCTTGCTCTTCGGCCCAGCGCACGAGGAACACATTGAAGTCTTCCAACTCGACCATGCTCAAGGGCAGGCCGTCGAACACATGGCGAAAGAACTTTTCGCCCCCAAAGTCATGGACCTGCTTGGCGAAAATTCGCCCTTGGGCGTACTGCACCATCTTGAGCCGCAGCACCGTGTTGCCCATTCCTGCAGCGATGTCCCCAGCGAGAGTGCCGTCGCTGGAGATCATCTCGTAGTTCATGGCCTGCTCTACGGAGAAGGCTCGCAAGGGGGTAACGCCCCTAGCCAGACAGGCCAGCTCGGATGCGTAAGTTGCGCGCCCCTCGATCAGACTCATCTGAGTTTGCATCTCAGGCAGGGCAGAGGGATCTGCCATGAGCTCTTCAAGATCTTCAGGGGCGGGCACGCAGTCGTAGACCTGATGGTCGTAGGCGTGGACTAACTCATGGGCCAGCACGGGAAAGAGCTTCTCTGCGGCGAGGTCCGGGTCGCCCCCCGAGTACCTCAACAACACGTCTTCGATGACGTAGACCACTTTCTCGTCAGGCAAATAGCGGCCCAGCATGTTGTCGGCGAACATCAGGTCCGCCATGGAGTCCATGGCCGCAGTGAGCCCTACCTGATCGCCCAGACTGTCCGCGTAGGCCCGCCGCCGAGTCTTCGCCTCTGCAACCGTAAGCAGCAACACGGGAACGGGTTCTGGCAGGACAATGCCGGCCCCCTGCTCTAGAGCCTCGAGAGCCTCCTGGGTACAGCTCTCCACGAAGCCCGCTTCAAAGAGATCGCTCTCGTCGTCGAAGCCGGCAAGCACAGGAGTCGTGGAATAGCCGAAGGCCAGAGCCAAACTCAAAGTGAGCAAGATGATCAAGGTCGTCTTCATGGTGGGGGTTTCCGCGCAGAAGTGTAGCGCCCACGAGGAGCCACGGCGATGGCCTGGTCGTGTCAGGCCACGGCGAACGTTCAGTGCGAGCGGTCTACGGCTGAGTCATGTCCACTGCGCTCGATAAGGCCACGCCACCGAAGCCAGCAGCATCAGAGACGCCGTACTAGGGCCGTAGCTGCTAGGAAAGAGTCGAGGTCTCCGTCCAGGTCGAGATCGCCGAAATCACAGTCACAAGAAGAGCCTCGCCAAGGGATTTCAATCCCCCCGAAGGCCTGGTCGCTGAATGGGCGCCCACCAGCTCATCCCAGAACATGTCCGTCCCTTCAGTCAATTCACCCACCGTTCCGAACTGCGCGCCACACCCAGCTTCCCCGCGCCCCGAACGGTACGATGCTCCACTACCCACAAGGAGCTCCGCCGTTGTCCGCCGACACACCGACCCCACCGACTCGCCCCGTCCCCCCTGACCCGCGCTTTCTGGCTGCTCTCAAGGCTCGCCGCAATGGTGATACCTCGGGGGCTCGTGCCCGTCTGGAGGCCATCCTCGAAGAAGAGCCTGACCACACAGAGGCCCTTGAGATCTTGGCCATGCTGTTGTCAGAAGGAGGAGACAACGACGCAGCCATATTGATTACCACGCGCTTAGCTGAGCTGCAGCCCGAGTCGATCATGGCCCACGCGAATCTGTCGCGGTTCTACATGCTCAAGGGGGACAAGGACACCGCCGAAGAGTGGCAGGCCAAAGCGCGCGTTTTGGGTTGGAAAGACGAAGTGGCTCGCAAGGCTGCTGCGGGTGGCGCCGCAGAGGGCGTGGGCGATTTGGTCGATCCAGCCACGGTCGAACGTCAGGAAAAGGCAGTGAGTACGAATCCCGACGATGCCCTCGCTCGACAGGCCTTGGCTGGCAGTTACCTCAAGCTAGGCATGCCCGCGAAGGCAGTAGCTCAGTTGCGTAAAGCGATGATCTTGGACGACACCCGCTCCGTTGTTTACCTCTCCCTGGGCAAGGCCCTAGAAGCCTCTGGTATGAAAGGCGACGCCATGGAGATCTACCGCACTGGCGTGCCCCTTGCCGATCGCAACGGCGACCTCATGCCGCGGAACCAGATGGCCTCGCGTTTGGCTGCCCTGGAGAAGCCCTCGTGACAGCGGAGCTCATACGTGGCGCCCCCATTGCAGGCGCTCTGCGCCAAGAGGTCAGCGCCGCCGTCGAAGCTGGCGACGTCAGACCCTGTTTGGTCAACGTGGTGGTCGGTGACGCGGGCGCGTCTGCGGCTTACCTGAGCGCGCTGGACAAGGCCGCGTTGAAGCGGGGTATCGAGAGTCGCCGGGCTGAACTCCCCGTGGACGTGAGCCAGTCATCCCTCGAGAAGGCCGTGCTCGATTTGGGCGCCGATGCCGACGTCCATGGGCTGATGTTGCAGCTGCCCTTGCCCAAGGCTCTGGACGCGGGTGCTGTGACCTCGCTGATCCCCGCCACTAAGGATGTGGATGGACTCACCACCCGCAGCCTCGGCGCCGTGCTCTCGGGCGACCGTCGCCACACCGCGCCGGCCACAGCGTCAGCAGTGGTTGAGATGCTCTGTAGCGACGAACGTCTGTTCCCCAAAGGGCGCCATGTGGTCATCGTGGGGCGGAGCCTGGTGGTGGGTCGCCCGCTGGCCGCCATGCTCGGCGGCTACGGCCCCGGTGGAGACGCCACGGTGACCATCTGCCATAGCCGCACGCCCAACCTGGCCGAGCACACCCTCCGTGGTGACATCGTCGTGGTGGCCGTGGGCAGCAAGCACTTGCTCACCCCCGAGATGGTCAGCCCCGGCGCCATCGTGGTCGACGTGGGCACCCACGCCATCGAAGTCGAAGGCCGCTGGACGCTCACCGGCGACGCCCACCCCGACGTGGCCGAAGTGGCCGGCTACTTGACCCCTGTTCCCGGTGGCGTGGGCACAGTGACCACTGCCATTCTCATGCGACACGTGGCGGCCGCCGCCTTGCCGGGAGCCTTACCAGCCTCATGGTGACTCTGCGTTCCCTTGTCGCAATCGTCCTCTCGGCACTCTGCTTCGCAGTGCTGCTGGAGACCGACCTCTCCGCCCAGAGTCGGCGTTCCCGGCAAGCGGTGACGTTGGATGAAGGCGGCGACACGGAAACCCCTGCCCCACTGCCAGTGAGCAATCTCAAGGCACGCCAAGCGGTGAGGAGTTACCACAAGCTCGCGAGCACCACCTGGACCAGCCCCAACGTCCTGCAATCCTTGTCCGAGCTGGCCGGCTTCGACCATCCTGCCGTCGTGGACTGTCTGCTAGACGTACTCAGCAACGGGCGCATCTATCAGCGCCCAACCGCACGCCGAGTGCTTTCCAGCCTGTCTTCCCCAGCGTCTCTTGAGCGCATCGCCACGGAGGGTCTAGCCCACGACGACGCAGCCGTTCGCGAGAACGTGTTGCTGGCCTTGGCCGACGGTCGCCCCAGTGGGTTCGATTGGGTTGCCGCTGCCACGAAGGCCCTCGAAGACAAGTCCCCCCCGGTCCGTGCTGCCGCCGTGCGCGCGGTGGGCTTGGGCCGTTCGCGCCCCGCCATGGGCGCGTTGCTAGAACTGGCAGACGACCCATCTCAGCGTGTGCGCATCGCCGTACCGAAAGCTCTCGTCCGCCTTGCGGGACAGCGGGCCCTACCCGTGCTTCGAGCACTCTCGAAAGACAGTCAGTGGCGCGTCCGAGTGGGCGTGGTCTCGGCCCTGGTCGACTTGAAAAGCGAGCGAGCCGTGGTCGAGCTCATTGCAATGCTGGGGCAAGAGCAAGGGCGCGTTCGCGAGGACATTCTCACAGCACTCAAGACGCTGACCGGCAAGAGCCACGGGGTCAACATGGACGCCTGGGAGCGATTCCTAGAACGGGCCCCCGTCGATTTCCTGTCACAGGAGAACGTCGAGAAGCAGGAGCAAGAAAGACTGCGTACAACCGTGGCCCGGTATTACGGTCTCGCCACCCTCAGCCGACGCTTTCTTTTCATCACTGACCTCTCCACCAGCATGAGCCACGTCGACCCTGGGCGCTACGGAAACAGCCCGCCTGCCGCGGACGCTCCCCGCTCCAGTCGACTCTCGCTCACACAGCAAGAGCTGGCGAAACTTCTCGACGGACTGGCTGACGACGTCCTGTTCAACTTGGCCACATTCTCCGACATCACCCGGCTCTGGCACGACGACATGAAGCCGGCGACCAGACGCAACAAAACCGCAGCCCTCCGAGAAGTCGAAGAGTATGGAGTCATCGGCGGCACGAACATTTTCTCGTCCCTGCAAGTGGCCTTTGACTTGGCTGAAGCGCAACTCGATGCACCTCGCCAAGACCAAGCTGCCCCCGACACCGTCTTCTTACTTACGGATGGCGAACCCAGCGTGGGCCGACTCACAGATATCGGCCTGTTGCTAGAGTATGTCGCCGAACGGAACCGCGTCCTCGGGTTGCGTTTTCAGTGCATCGCGCTCACCCGAGATACGCGAGCGAGAGATTTTCTCGCTCGGCTCGCCAAGCACACCGGCGGTGGCTACGTCTGCCCGCTCGACTAGCTCGACAAGCCGCAATGCTGACGAGTTCGTGCGCATAGCACGGCTCGCAATGGACAAACCTGCACGGGACTCAGCTCGTCAGCCGTACCACTCCCTTGCCCGCTTGCACTTCGCCCACGTGCGAGACCAGAACATCTCGAGCAGCTAACTCTGTCTCGAGTGCCGCTGCCTTTTCTGGCGCCACAGCGATGAGCAGTCCCCCAGAGGTTTCAGAGTCTGCGGCAATCTTGACCAGCTCAGCGTCGACTCCTGGCTCTACCACCACGCCGTCGCCGAGATACTCCAACGTGCGCGCCGAGCCCCCGGACAACCAACCCTTGCGGGCCAGTTCCAGGCTACCGTCCAACCAAGGCAACGCCCCCGTGGACAGCACCACATCAGCTCCAGAGCCTGCGGCCATTTCGTGCGCGTGGCCCAGCATGCCGAAGCCAGTGATGTCCGTGGCCGCCTTGCAGCCCGCGGCGATCATGGCTTGGGCAGCGGCTGCGTTCAACGCGCCCATGCTCTCCATGGCGACCTTCAGGTGGTCAGCATCTGCCTTGCCCTTGCGGGCTGCGGTGGTCAGCGTACCCGTGCCCAGAGGCTTGGTGAGATACAGCCTGTCGCCAGGTCGCGCGGCAGCGTTCGTGGTTTGTTTGCCGGGGCGCAGCACTCCGGTGACTGCCATGCCGAACTTGACCCCCTCGTCCTCCACGCTGTGACCGCCCAGAGTCATGGCTCCGGACTCTGCCACCGCCGAAGCGCCCCCTTCGAGAATCGTCCCCAGCACATCGAGGGACAACTTCTTCGTGTTGAAGGCGACGATGTTGAGCACGCTGAAGGGCGTAGCCCCCATGGCGTAAATATCAGACAGGGCATTCGCCGCAGCGATCCGGCCGAACCACCACGGGTCGTCGACCACCGGTGGGAAAAAGTCGACGCTCTGCACCAGCGCGATGTCGTCGCCCAAGTTCGCCAAGCCTGGCACGTCAAGCCGCGCCACTCCGGCATCATCGAAGTGGTCGCTGCCTACGAGCAAGCGCGGGTCAGTTTGTTTCGGGAGTTTTGAAAGGACCTGCACGAGGTCCCCAGCGGGGATCTTGGCCGCTCAGCCCGCAGCGTTTGCGTAGCACGTCAGTTGAATGGCTTTGCCACCGAACTTCATGACGTTGACTCACTATTGGAGGAAGAGGAATCAGAAATCGGCGACACCACAGGGGGCAGCGCAGACAGAGCCGCGCACAGTCGCTGATCGTCACCGGGCAGCCAGCCCAGCATGTCCAGCTGTACCTGACCGCCCCAGAGTTTGCTGAAGATCGACGGCGTTCCGGTGCGGAGTCGTCGGGCCAGCTCGGCGGGCTCGAGGCCCGGCCAAATCAAACGCACGGCAGCACTGGGCAAGGGGCGAGCGGGAGCCGATCCAGAACCAGCGCTCGCCTCGCTGTCCGTGGCCGAGCAGCGCAGCCCAGGAAACTGTCGACGGAGCAAGCCGGACAAAGCTTCTGCTCGGGCCATGTGTTCACCACGGGACCGAGCCAGCGCCGCCAAGACCGGCACAGCCCCAGGATCGTCTCGATGCTGAGCCAGGGTCGCTGCCAAAGCGGCGAGAGCCAGACGGTCCGGGCGCACCGCGCGAAACAACGGGTGCCGACGGCAGCGAGCAATCAAGTCTGCCCGCCCCACCAGAATGCCTGCTTGGGGGCCGCCCAGAAGTTTATCCCCGCTGAAGCAAACCAAGTCGGCGCCCGCAGCCAAGGCGGAGCGGGCGTCCGGTTCGTCATGCAAGGGGCCCGACGGGTCTTGCGGAGACAGCACCCCCGACCCAATATCGACGAACACCGGGACACCTTGCCCGGAGCCCAATTCGACCAACTCGTTCAGCGGTGCAGCCGCAGTGAAGCCCACGATCCGGTAGTTGCTGGTGTGCATCACCAGCATCATCCCTGTCTCCCAGGTCACAGCATCGGCGAAGTCCCGCGTGTAGGTGCGGTTGGTGGCGCCCACCTCGACCAAGGGGCAGCCAGACAGTGCCAGTAACTCGGGCAGGCGAAAGCCCCCGCCAATCTCGATCATCTCGCCCCGGGACACCACAACGTCGCGACCATCAGCCACGGCCATCAAGCCCAAGAGCAAGGCGCTGGCGTTGTTATTCACCACCAAACCAGCCTCGGCGCCGGTCAGTTCGAGCAGCGGCTCCAGCAGCAGGCTTTCCCTGTGCTTGCGATCGCCCGTCTGCGGGTCGACTTCGAGCAGGGACCAGCCCCCAGACAAGGCCCCTAGCGCGTCCACAGCAGCCTCGCCCAACGGCGCCCGGCCCAGGCCCGTGTGCAGCAAGACTCCCGTGCCATTGACCACCCGGGGATAGGCAGCGGCAGCCGTGCGACGAGCGGCAAGGGCTTCGCTGGCCCGCCCTGCTAGCTCATCCACCGAGGGCAGGGGGCCCCGCAGTTCATCGGCGAGAATCTGCCGACGAAGCTCTTGGAGCTCAGCGCGGATCGCCGCAGCCCCCCCAGGTTTCTCGCCCAGTACGTCGAGCACCCGGTCAACTGAGGGCAGCTCACGCAACAACATCTGAGACTCTGGCTTCGGCTGGGACTTCGGCATAGAGGCATCCTAACCGTCGAGGCCGCCCAACGCTCGGGCCAGCCGAACACAGGGGCTCCCTTGGCCCGGAACGGCAGCCTGATAGACTGAAGCTCCACCATTGAGAGCGCCTGTGCCTGCCCCAACAATTCAGAGTCATCCTGTCTGGCGCGCCTGCGCACCAGACCCCGATCACGTGCGCAGGATTGCCCACGACCTCGACATGGCGCCGTTGCTCGCAGCCATCCTGGCCCAACGGGGAGCCACCGACGGCCCTAGCGCCGAGGCCTTCTTGACTCCGTCGCTCGAAGGCCTGCTCGACCCGTTTGGTCTCACTGACCTTGAGCGAGCTGCAGAGCGGGTGACCAAAGCACTGCTCGACAAAGAGACCATTCTCATTTACGGAGACGCCGACGTGGACGGGCTCTCGGCCACTGCGCTGCTATGCCAGTTCTTGAGCACCGTAGGCGCCATGCCAAAGGTCTACGTACCCAACCGAGCCTTCGACGGCTACTCGATCAACGACGCGGGCATTGCCGCCATCGAAGCAGCTGGCGCCACCCTGGTCATCACCGTGGACAACGGCACCTCGGCCATCGAACCCGTGGCCACTTTGCAGTCTCGTGGCATCGACGTGATCATCACCGACCACCACTTGCCCGGTGAACAGCTGCCGCCCGCCTTCGCCGTGGTCAACCCCTGCCGAGAAGATTGCACCTACGGTTTTCAGCCCCTCGCTGGAGTGGGCGTGGCCTTCAAGCTGGCCTGCGGCGTCGCTGCGAAACTCCGTGACCTCGGTCGCAACGGCGAGCGCATGGCCAAGGTCCTGGGCGAAGTCATGGCCTGGGTTTCTATGGGGACCGTGTCCGACATCATGCCTCTTTGGGGAGAGAACCGAATTCTGGTCTCCCGGGGCTTGCGCGCCTTGCCCCGTACCACCAGCCCTGGGCTACGCGCCCTGTGCGCCGTGTCCCGCATTGGCCCTGGGGCTGACTGTCGTGCCGAGGATATTGCTTTTCGCTTGGCGCCACGGCTCAACGCCGCCAGCCGCATGGGCCGCAGCGATCTCTCGGTCTCACTGGTCACCGGCACGGACGAGAACATCTGCAACAAACTGGCTGGCGAACTCGACGATCTCAACAAGCAACGACAAGGGGCCGAGCGAGACTTGCTGCTAAAGGTCGACGAGGTCCTCGCGGGACATGACTTCAACGAAGCCATCGTGATCTCTGGCGAAGACTGGAACAGCGGCCTGCTAGGACTCGTGGCAGGGCGGCTGTCCCGACGGTACGGCGTCCCCGCGGTGCTGGCCAGTTGGGGCAACGGCGACCCGGGCAAGGGCAGCTGTCGGTCCGTTGCGGGCTTCGACGTCCACGGCGCGTTGGCAGCAGGCCAAGAGCACCTAGCCCAGTTCGGCGGGCACGCCATGGCCGCCGGCTTCAGCGTGTCCCGGGCGTCGTTTGCTGACTTTGCCGAGGGCTTCCGTCGGCGCTGGCGGGATCACGTCGCTACGGGCACTCCCCGTGCTCCCCTTGAGTTTGAGGGCGAGCTGCCCCTGATCGCCATCAACCTGGCCCTGGTCAAACAGATCGATCGTCTCGAGCCGTTCGGTGAAGCGAATCGCCGTCCTGTGTTTGCTACGCCGCGCGTTCAGCTGGGCGAAGTGCGACGCATGGGTGGGGATGGCACACACGTCGCCATGCAAGTCTTCCAAGGCCCGACCACCATGCGCGTGGTGGCCTTTAGTCGAGGCGACCTGGCCGACGCGTTAGTCCCCGGGCAGACCCTCGATCTCATGCACCGCCCTAAGATCAACAACTTCAGAGGAATCTCGCGGGTCGAACTTGAGCTGGTCGACTTGCGCCTGAGTGCCGCAAGCGCTGTGCAGGGTGAGGCTTCCTGAGTTCTGAGGAGAACTCGTCCCGCGCTGGTCGACCCCGTCGTCGCTTCTGGGGCGCCACCGTCGATCCTCGGGGAGCTGCGGAAACAGCCTGGGCTAGCCACCCCGCAACGCGCACGGTGGTGGCTCGGAGGCGAGGCCACCGTGAGCTAAAAGAGTCAGCGTTTGTGCTGCGAGCCGTGGGCATCGAGCACACTATTTTGAGCTCTGCTGAAGGAGCAGTGCTGGTTGTTCCCGCGCGAGAGGGCTTACGCGCAGGGAACGAGTTAGCCGCCTACGCCAAAGAGCAACAAGACTCGAAACCGGTGACGTTGCCCGCACCTCCTGTGGCAGAGAGCCGCAGAGGCGCCCTGTGCTACGTCGCCCTCCTGGTGGTTTTCTTCTTCGCCCAACACCAAGGCTGGGCGGGACTCCCCTGGACCGCCGCGGGCCGCACTGAAGCGACGCTCATCACCGGCGGCGCTTGGTGGCGTTGCGTCACCGCACTGTGCCTCCACGGGGACGTGCCCCATCTGGCGGGCAACCTGTTCTTTGGGCTGCTCTTCGGGGTGTTCGTGTGCCAGCTCTTTGGCAATGGCGTGGGCTGGCTGCTGATCGTGCTCGGCGGGGCTTTGGGCAACGGAGCCAACGCTTTTATTCAACTGGCCGAGCACCGTTCACTGGGGGCCAGCACCGCCGTGTTCGCCGCCTTGGGTCTCTTGGTGTCGTGCTCGTTTCGTCGAGCTTCCATCCAAGGGCGCTCACGCATGCTGCGCTGGGCGCCCCTGGCTGCCGGACTCGCCCTCTTCGGCCTCCTCGGCGTTGAGGGGGAAAACACTGACGTGCTAGCCCACGTGACCGGCATGGTCTGTGGCGGAGTCATGGGCTCGGTGTTCACCGCCATCGCCAGAGCCATCCATGCTCCCAGCGGCCCCTTGGCCCGGCCCTACCAACACCTCGCAGCGGCAGCCACGTTCTGT
>JBLIMM010000059.1:0-17415 GCA_047638635.1 Pseudohongiellaceae bacterium
GCTGTACGAGGGCCTCCTGATCGAGCCCCAACTGGGGTTGCTGCCTCTCGGCCGAGACAGCGATTCGGGACTGTGGGAGTTCTGGCACGTCCAGTCCGGCGACATGCCCCAACGGGGCCCGGACGGCAAACTGCAGCTCACGGAAACAAGCGGCCTCGTGCTCGTGCTTATCCCCGGCGGTAGTTTTTGGATGGGCGCCCAAGACTCCGAGGGGTACCAGAACCACGACTCTCGAGCCCAGAGCGACGAAAACCCGGTCCATCTGGTGACCCTCTCCCCCTACTTTCTTTCGAAGTACGAAATGACTCAAGGGCAGTGGATTGCACTGACGGGCCACAACCCAAGTAACTACTCTGCCGGCAAAATTTGGGCTGACCGCAAAGTCACAATGCTGCACCCCGTCGAGCAAGTGAGCTGGGAAGGCACCATGGCCGTACTCCCAAGGTGGGGGCTTCAGCACCCCACCGAAGCACAGTGGGAGCGCGCAGCCCGGGGCGGAACCGAGTCCCCCTTTTGGTCAGGTTTTGACCGGGAAACTTTGCAGGAGCCGCTTGCCGCGAACATCGCAGACCAAACCACTGTGGAAGAAGGCACCGGCTGGTCCGGTAACAGGGATTGGCCTGAGTTCAATGACGGCTGGTTGACCCACGCGCCGGTGGACACCATGGCTCCCAACCCCTACGGCCTGCTCCACATTCACGGCAACGTCTGGGAGTGGTGCTTAGACTCCTGGGGTGCCTATTACTACAGCCGCAGCCCGTCCGAAAACCCAAACCACCAGCCCCCAGTTTCCCGCCATCGGGCCTTTCGCGGCGGCGCCTTCAATAGTTCGATCTTCGACGTCAGAGTCTCCAATCGCAACAACTTCACGCCCGCTGGCCGAGACAACAATCTGGGGCTGCGACCTGCTCGGACCCTCACTCCATAGGTCTGGCTGGCTCCCGCCCTGGGGCTCCTAGCTTCAGACGGTCATGGTGCCAGCCCCCAGGACGCCCACTCTGGCGTAGACTACAGCGCCCATTGGGTCATGCCTTTGCTTTGGCCCAGCACCCCCTTGCTTCCCGTCGCGATCTCGGAGAACCCCATGATGTCTTGCCGCCCCAGCGCCCTGCTCACCTTCACGCTGCTCGCCAGCCTCGCCACGGCGAGTCCCCTTGCAGCTCAAGCTGGGCAGACGTGGTCCTTCGATGAGACCACCACGGGCCAGGACATTGCCTGGACCTCGCCAACGGCTGTGAATCCCACGGCGGCCCTGTTCAACACCACCACCGTGCTGACCGCAGTAGAGGTGGGCATCTCCTTTTCGGGAATCCCCCTGGGCGCCGTCGACGTTCTCGGCCAGATCCCCCCGGAGCAGCAGACGACGTTGGCTGAAGTGGGTGGCCCCGCCCCGCTCCTGCTCGCCCAACAATCCGTGGTCTTCCCCTTGCCACCTGAGCCCACGTCGGTCGGCGCGGAGATCAGCATCGGCCTCAACGCCAGTGGCTTCGGCACCTTTGATGCCACCAACATCATCCTCGGCAACATCGACGTCGACCTGGGTTTCCCCCTGGGTGTGCAGGCCGTGACCATCACCAGCCTGCGCGTGGCGGGCAACATGACGATTCAACCCACCTGGTTCGACTTGGGCAACGCGCTCTCTGGCACAGGCGCCACTCCCGAGACCGTGGTCAGTGGCACGCTCGCCGGGGGCTCCCTGGGCTCCGTGGGTGTGAACACCGACCTGGCCTTTGGCACCGCGCACCTCGTGATCGGCCTCAGCCAGGTCAACGTGAACTTCAAGAACGGTACTTTGGTCCCCGCTCCGGACGTGCTGATCTTCGGGCTGCCCCTCGACGGTAACGGTGATTTGGCCGTGCCCTTCACATGGCCGAGCAGCATCCCCTCCCGGGCCAGCGTCTTCCTGCAGTTCTGGATGCCCGATGTTGGGGGCCCCGTGGGCTTCGCGGCGAGCAACGGCGTTCGCGGCGAGACGCCCTAGGAACTCATAAGAAGAGAGTCTGTGGAAACGAGTGCAGCCCCTGGGTGCACTGCTCAGCACCGCAGGCTTCGCACACAGCACGGGCCGACGAGAGAGATCTCTCGTCGGCCCGTTACGTTGTTGAGCAGCGCTCAGAGCTGCTAGCCACACCTTGGCGACGAACCTGCTGAAACTTGCGAGCTAGCCGCCCACGGCTTCCAGGACGGCCTCGCTAATCGAGGACTCCAGGCTCTCGCAACGGGCCGCGAGATCAGAGCCTTCGCTGCGCACCTCATCGACGAGCCTGGCATCTCGCAGAGCCGAGAGATTAATGGCCACGTTGATCCAGCCAGAGCGGAACGAGGCGGCCAAGGCGTAAGCCCCCACAGCCACGTCGCTGATCAGGTTGGGATTCGTGTGCAGGCGCAGCTTCTCCAGAATCTCCAAGCCGGCCACCGCCATGCGACAGGTCTCCAGCGGAGGCTGCATCGCGGCGTACAAAGCCTCCTGGATGGCAGCCTTGCGCTTGGATTTCTCAACGTCGGTGCTCTTCGGTAGGGAGTAAGCCGACGAGACTCCGTCGAAGGCTCCCGCGTCCTCCTCGATCAAGGCCAAGCCCTGCCGGCGGAGCACTTCGAGCTCCATGATCTCTGCGCGCAGGTCGCCCTGGGCTTCTTCAAAACCCTTGCGCCCCGTGGTGAACTTCGCCGCCATCTGGCCCATGGCCGCACCCAGGGCTCCCAAGCAGGCGGCAATGGACCCGCCGCCAGGCGTCGCTGTGCGGCCAGCAGCCATCTCGCAAAATTCGATCAGGGTCGACTCGATCAGCATGGGACACGCGCCTCTCTCAGGGGGATTTGGCCTGAAATCCTAGCAAGAGGCCGATCCTCTCCCCAGAGTCAGTCGCTCAACTCTCAGGACTCCTTCCCGTGGCAAGCTTGCGCGCAATAAAAGCGCCACTATGGCCGACGGGGCGCCACAATGGCACACGACTCGGCGCGCCAGCCCAGCCTCACTGGAGTTTCGGCCGAAATCGGGGCACAGCGCCTCCATCGCTGCGTGCCAAAAATTGGCACGGACGTTGCAAAGGAGTCCCCTAGATCCCCCGCATGGAGCTTCCAAATGACTGCAGACGCCTTCACCAACCGTGCCCGGCAAGCGCTCACCGATGCCGTGGCCCTCGCCGCCGCGCGCCAACACCCGGAGGTCACTTCCACCCACCTAGCCGCCACGCTGCTCGCCCCGGACGATGGATTCGTCACCTCCATCCTGCAATACCTGGGCGCCAACCGCCCCGCTCTGCAAGCCGACATAGAAGGGCTGCTGAAGTCTCTCCCCCGAGTCACAGGACAGGACCAATCGGCCTTGTCTGTGGAGCTGTCCAAGCTCCTGGAGAAGGCCAGCCAGCTAGCCCACAAGCGTAAGGACAGCTACGTCTCTGTGGACGTTCTGCTCCAAGCTTTGGCCAACTCAGCCGGCGGCCCGCTGCTGGCCGCCCTCGATCACCGCGGCCTCAACGCCCAAGCCCTCGCTGCCGCTCTCGAGAGCGTTCGCTCCGGACGCACGGTGGAAACCGACGAACCCGAGGCGAGCCACGAGACACTCGACAAATACACCCGCGATCTCACCGAGTTGGCCAGGGCCGGCAAGCTCGACGTGGTCATCGGCCGGAACGAAGAAGTGCGCCGCGTGGTGCAAGTGCTCTGCCGCCGCACAAAGAACAACCCGGTGCTCATCGGCGAACCCGGCGTAGGCAAGACAGCCATCGTCGAAGGACTCGCTCGGCGCATTGCAGCTGGCGATGTCCCCGAAAGCTTGCGCAACACTCGCTTGCTGGCCCTCGACTTGGCCGGCCTCCTGGCGGGGGCCAAGTTCAGAGGCGACTTCGAAGAGCGCTTGAAGGGCGTGCTGAAAGAGGTCGAAGAGAGCCAGGGCCAGGTGGTCCTCTTCATCGATGAGCTGCACACACTCGTCGGTGCGGGCGCAGCCGAAGGCGCTGTGGATGCAGCGAACATGCTCAAGCCAGCTCTGGCCCGAGGTGAGTTGCGCTGTGTGGGCGCCACCACCATTGCCGAGTACCGCCAGCACATCGAGAAGGACGCAGCTCTTGAACGTCGCTTCCAACCGGTGAAGGTAGAAGAGCCCACCGTCGACGACACCATCGCCATCTTGCGCGGTCTCAAAGAGACCTACGAGATCCACCACGGCGTGCGCATTCTCGACGAGGCCCTGGTTGCTGCGGCTCGCCTGTCGGATCGCACGATCCACGACCGTTTCTTACCGGACAAGGCCATCGATCTCATCGACGAAGCGGCCAGCGGATTGCGCATCAACATCGACACCATGCCTGCCGAACTCGACGACTTGGAGCGGCGCCTCCGTCAGTTGAAGATCGAGCAGACAGCCCTTTCAGGAGAGCAAGAACACGACACCGGCCGTCTCTCAGACATCGCTGCGGAGTGTGCAGAACTCGACGAACAAGCGGAGACTCTGCGTCTTGCTTGGGAACACGAACGGTCGTCCATCGCTGCACTACGCGACCACCAGGAACGCATCACCGCGCTGCAGAGCGAATCTGAAATCGCAGAGCGCGAGGGGCGGCTCGAACGAGTCGCGGAGATTCGCTACAGCGAGTTGCCCGCAGCGGAAAGCAACGCCAGCCAAGCCACCGCAGCGCTCGAAGAGCTCCACGCTCAAGGAGCTCTGCTGCCGCGCAACGTGGACGCCGAACAAATCGCCGAGGTCGTGGCTCGCTGGACCGGCATCCCTGTCACACGTTTGTTGAGTAAGGAACGGGATCGCCTGCTGGCTATGGAAGACGTCATTCATCGTCGACTCATCGGACAGGACGCTGCGGTCAACGCTGTGTGCGATGCGGTCCGCCGCAGCCGTGCAGGGCTGGCTTCGCTCACCCGCCCCGTGGGAGCCTTCTTGTTCATTGGCCCCACAGGCGTTGGCAAGACCGAACTGGCTCGCAGCGTGGCTGAGTTCCTGTTCGATGACGATCGCGCCATGGTGCGCCTCGACATGAGTGAGTACATGGAGAAGCACTCGGTGGCCAGGCTCATCGGCGCCCCCCCCGGGTACATCGGTCACGACGAGGGCGGCGCTCTCACCGAGGCCGTGCGGCGCAGACCCCACTGCGTGCTGCTCCTCGACGAGGTCGAGAAGGCTCACCCCGACGTTTTCGGCGCGCTCCTGCAGGTGCTCGACGACGGCCGACTCACCGACGGTAAGGGGCGCACAGTCGACTTCACCAATGCCCTCATCTTGATGACCAGTAACCTGCAAGACGTGGAGGAGGCCCGGAGCTTCTTCCGCCCGGAGTTTCTCAACCGCCTCGACGATGTGGTGGCTTTCGCGCCCCTCAAGCGGGAAGCCATGGACGACATCGTGGCGATCCAAATGGAAGGGCTCCGTCGGCAAGTGGCCCTCAACGGCATCGACTTGCAGGTGGACGCCGAGGCTCTGAGCTACCTCGCCGAAGTGGGCTACGACCCGGCCTTCGGAGCCAGGCCGCTCAAGCGGGCCATCCAAAAGCACGTAGCCGATCTGATGGCGAGAGAGCTGCTCGCTGGCCACTTCGCCGCAGGAGACTCCGTGTGGATCGGCCGGGAGGCTGGTGGGGCTCTGACAGTGACCAAGGTTTCGCCGGCGGCAGAAGTCAACGTCTAAGACGCCCCGACAGAGCCGCAGCGCTGAGTCCAAAGGAGGCTCAGTGCTGCGGCCCTACGCCGGCGCGAGAAGGCGAGTTACCATGCCCGCCCCATGAGCCGTCAGACCTACAGCATCCTCCACGAAGACCCCACCCTGCTCGTCGTCAACAAAGCGGCCGGCGTGCTCACGGTGTCAGCGCCGAAGCACCCGGGGCGCTGCCTCCTCGATGACCTTCGCCGTGACGGGCACAAGGTGGCGCCTATCCACCGCCTCGACAAGGAAACCAGCGGCGTCTTGCTGCTTTGCCTCGACCGAGATCGGCGCAAAGACCTGGAGGATCTGTTCAAGCAGCGCGAGGTCACCAAAGAGTACCTGGCGTTGGTCCATGGCCGCCCGCCATCGCGAACGGGGCTCATTGACTTGCCCATACTTGAGCGCGGTGCGACGCCCATCATCGATCGCCGGGGCCGGGAAGCCCTGACCCGCTACGAGGTCGTGGAGACGTTTGGGCCCAAAGGCGCCCTGTTGAGGGTGTTCCCTGAAACCGGTCGGCACAACCAGATTCGACTGCACTTGGCCCACATCGGCTATCCCCTTGTGGGCGATCGCAAGTTCGGTCGTCGGCGGACCTCGGCCCAAGAGCGCGCCGACGGGCCCCATGCGCGGCGGACTCTGCTCCATGCCGAGCGCCTCTGCCTGCCCCACCCCGCGCGACGTCGACGTCTCGATGTGCGCTGCGATCCTCCAGCCGATTTTGAGGACTGCCTAGCCAGCTGGCGGCAACAGGGCTAGCCCGCTGTCTGGAGCCCGCTGTGCCGGAGCGCTGTGCCTTGCCCCAGCGACTCTTCTCGGCCTTCCTAGGCCGTGCTCACAGGGGCCAGATCCGCTAGGCTAGCGCCCCGATCCCGACGTACTTTTGGCTCAGAAAATGAGCTGCCCTCAAGGCTGGAAGATCAACGCGCCGATGGCGTCCAAGCAATCATGAGATCCTCTCGCTCATCAAAATCTTCGCCTCTGCCCATTCTTCTGGGTTTGTTCGCTGCCGTGATCATCATCGCTGGCGGCGCTCTCTTGTTGTTGGAGGACACCGAGACTCCAGAACTGCTCCCTGAGGGGCAAGTGGTTCAGGCGGAACAGCAGCGCGAGACGCCCACCACGATCGTTGCGGCAGCCGAACCGACCGATACCGACCGCAGCAAGATCAAGGTGCCTCAGATCCAGCTCTCGAACGGATCTGCCCTGCCCATGGCCGTCAGCGACCCCGGCGGGCCTGTGGGTGCTCTTGCGGGAATCGCCGTGGATCCAGAAGGCCGTCCGGTCTCGGGAGCCGAGGTTCGCCTCTACAAGGGCAGCGCGCTGACCAACGTCAGCCTGGCCCGACAGCCCCTACCCAACTTCGCGGTGACCGACATCGATGGCAAGTTCTCTATGGAGGGCGTCCCTGTCGATCGCAACTACGTGGTCGTGGGCGAGCATCCCGACTTCGCCCTGGCAGAACACACCGGCATCGTCGTCCGGGACGGGCAGCTCAGCCCTGGCCTGCGCTTGGCCTTCGGGATGGGTGCCGTCATCCAAGGCGTGGTGACCTCCTTGGCGGAAAACCCCATTGCTGAGGCGCGGGTCGAGTTGTACGACACCGTCTCAGACGCGCGGCTCAAGCCAGCAAATCGGCGTCCCTGGAAGATCGTCTTTACAGATGCCTACGGGCGCTTCGCCTTCCTGCACGTCTCGACGATTAGCCTCAAAGTTCGTGTAGAAGCAGTGGGCTTCGAATCCCAAACCCACATGCTCAGCTCGGCCTTGCAAGCTGGCCCCAGCGACCAAGAGCTGAGCTTTCGCCTGGCGACGGGTCAGCCCCTTGGCGGCCGAGTCGTTGATGAAAACGGCACCGGGATTCCCGGAGTACGCCTCGAAGCCAACGCTCTGAAGCGAGAGTACCAAGGCAACTCAGTCGCTTTCTCAGACGACAACGGGTACTTCCTCCTTGAGGGCATGTCCACCGAGTACCCCTACCAACTCCGCTCGGAGAAAGAGGGCTTCTCCACCAAGACGGTGCCCCAAGTCCGGGTCTCCGACGCGAACGTTCTTGTAGTGATGCAATCGAGGGGCCAAGTGAAGGGCTATGTGACCAACTCCAGTGGAGCCCCGATCACAGACTTCTCCGTGGCGCTCATGCGGGCGCGTCCCGGCAGCGATCCTCAGCTCATGGCCGACCTGCGGCACTTCACCGACTCCAAGGGCGAGTTCGTTTTCGACAACCTGGAGCCTGGGAGCTACGCCTTCGAAGGCCGCAGCTCTGATTACGCCTCGTCGCAGTCGGAAGCCGTCGTTGTCGAGCGAGGTGGCCACATCGTCGAAGTGCGCATCAGCATGCTGGAGGGGGCCACCCTCAGGGGCACCGTCTTCGGCACGGACGGCAAGCCGATGCACCGAGCTCTCGTTTCAGTCAACGTCAACAACTTTGCCGACTCCCCCATCCTGAAGATCTTCGCCGCTCTGGCTCCCTCCGCCGAGGTGAAGATTCGTATCCGAACGAATGCCAAGGGCCGCTTCCAAATCAAGCACATCCCCCCGGGCATCTACCAGGTCTCAGTCAAGCATCCCGAGTCCGCTCTGCTGATTCAAAACGATGTCGGCCTCGACGAAGCTCAGATTCTCGATCTAGAGTTACGCCTGTCCACAGGCGCTACGGTCAGCGGCCGAGCACTCAACGAGAACCGTCTGCCCCTTGCCTACACCCAAGTGCAGATCAATCAAAAGAGTGGCTTCGCTGATTCGGTGACCACCGATCAGAATGGTGAGTACAACTTCGAAAATCTGCGAGAAGGCACCTATAGCCTCTCGGTGAATCCCGAACGGATCAACGACAAGCCCGTGGCTCCTCTCGTGCGCTTGGTCTACGCCACTCGGTCAAAACGTGAGATTTCCTTGCGCGATGGACAGATCCTGGGCGGAGTTGACCTCTATGTTGAGCAGCAACAGTAGTTGAGCAGCAACAGTAGATGTTGATTTAGCCCGCCGGCGATCGGTCTGCGAGGTATCGCAGCAGCCAACTGATCACTCCTGCGTTGGCAGGCAAAAACTGCCATTCGCGCAGTTCAGCAGCTCCCACCCACGACAGCTGTTGACCAAGTCGGGGCTGCGGTTCCTCAGAGTTCTCTGCCACAGAGCAGAGTAGAAACTGGATATCCACGGTGCCTTGCTCTGCACTCCAAGTGGGGCATTCAATGGAACGCAGCACCTGGATGGGCAGAGCCACTTCTTCAAGGCACTCTCGCTGTACGGCGTCTTCTGCGCTTTCGCCCAGCTCAATGCCCCCACCGGGAAACTCCCAGTAGCCATTCCAGCGGCCAGGGCCCCCGCGGGTTTGCACGAGGGCCTTCCCACAACGGACAATCACGGCGACGGCCACAGGACGCAGGGGGCCCCCAGCGTCGGTCACTGGGCCCTCGCCCGATACCAGTCGGCCATCAAGATCGACCCGGCCATGGCCACGTTCAAGCTGTCCACCCCCGGCATTTGGGGGACAGTCACCGACGAGACGGCCCCCGCCGCTTGGATGCCCCGGGTCTCGTGCCCCAGGAGCAGCAAGCAACGGTCCGGCAGCTGTGGGAGCAAACTGCCCGGTGATTCAGCCGCCCCACCCTGCACGCCACGAGCCACGGGCGGTAGGGCCGCAGCGGGTGTGAGATCGCTGGCGCCCAACAGCTCGTCGAGACTCGGCAAAGCGAGTACGGGGAGGCTGAAGACCGCCCCGGCAGACGAGCGAATCACCTTGGGGCCCCAGACATCAGCAGTCCCCGGCAGACACACGCAGAGAGCGGCGCCGAAAGCCCGGGCTGAGCGCAGCAGAGTGCCCACATTGCCAGGGTCTTGCAGACCGCACAGCACAGCCACTAAAGCCGCCCCAGATGTGGGCAGGTCGCTCAGGTTTCCTGCCTCAGCCATGTCGACGGCAGCCAAGAGCGCTGGTCCGCGCTCTCGATCAGCAGCTCGCGCCAGGGATTCTGCCTCCGCGAGCAGCACCTCAGCACCCGCGGCGGCGGCCCGCTCGAGCAACTCCTGCTGCTCTGCTGCCAGCTGTTCGGAGACCGCGACAACCCTCGGCCGCAAACCTGCGTCCAGTGCTTCGCCCAAAAGCGTCGCCCCTTCGACCAGGCATTCACCAGCCCCACGACGGTCACGCGCCCGAGCGAAACTGGCTAGTTGGCGCAGCTCTGCCCGGGTGGCAGGCCGTGACAGCATCAATCCACCCGCAGCCAAAGCGCCTTGAGGTACTCGGACTCAGGGCACTCAACGTGCACAGGGTGATCGATGGCTGCACCAGTGCTGCGCAGCAAGCGCGCCTCACGCCCGGCCTTCCGAGCCGCAGTGCGCACCAACTCCAACAAGTCATCCCGCGGGAGCAGGCCAGAACAAGAGCAACTGAGCAGCAGCCCTCCTGGGCGCAGCAACTGAATAGCCAAGCGATTGAGGTCGTGGTACTTGCCCCGTCCCAGTCGATCATCACTGCGACTGGCGATGAACTTCGGCGGGTCGAGAACAATGGCATCAAAACGACGCTCACCGGCACCTAGCTGGCGCAACCAGTCAAAGGCATCAGCGTGGACGAAAGACACGCGCACTTGATTGAGTTTCGCGTTGGCCTTGCCGACGGCCAAAGCAGATTCATCGAGATCGACCGCTGTCACCGATGCGGGGTTTCCGAGGACTTGCGCTGTTGTGGAGAAGCCGCCTGTGTAGCAACACACATCGGCCACGTCAGCCCCCGCAACGAGGCTGGCAAAGTCGTGACGGTTGTCCCGCTGGTCGCAGAAGAAACCCGTCTTGTGCCCGCCCACTAGGTCTACGTGAAAGCGCACGCCGTATTCGTTGATCTTCAGCCGCTTCGGGCAACCGTCGCTGCGCCAAGACGTTGGGCGTACGCCCTCTAGGCGCGCCACCCGATCGGCCATCTCTACCGTGTGGAAGCTCGTACCCAAACGTCCATGCAAGGCTTCTAGCAACGGGTCGATCATCGCCAGCCAGCCTGCGCTATGCAGCTGAACCGACAACACGTCTCCGTAGCGGTCAACGATGAGCCCTGAGAGACCATCAGCTTCGGCGTGAACCACCCGCCAAGCATCGCTTTCGTTCAACCCGGGCCAGGACTCCCGCAGGGCCACCGCCCGGTCGACAGTGTCGATCAACGCGCGTTGGTCAAAGCGCACATCCCCGCTGGTCAACCGGCGCAGAGCGATGTCCGAGCGCGGATTCCAGATGGCGTCGCCCACGATGCCCCCGTCGGGAGCATGCATGGTAACCAGGCCTGGGCCGCTCAGGTTCTCTGGCCGCTTGGCCACCAGACCCTTGCGTACAAAGGGGTGCGGGGAGGGCCAAGTCGTCAACTCGACAACAGGAGGCTTGGCCGGAAAGGCTTCTTCAAGAGTGCTAGACATAAGGCTGGACACCTTGCCACGGCACAGCTCTGGACGCTAGCGAACTGTGTCCAAAGAGCTGTCATCGTGCTCGTGACCGCAGGGTTCGGCAGGTCGCGCCACGGGCTACGATCCGCCCGTGGCTCCGACGATTCGCTTGAGGCTCTGTCCCAACACCCTCTCCACGGTCAGCTGCGTCATGCAGCGATGATCGATGGGACAGACCTTCTTCTGGCAAGGGCTACAGAACACCGGCTCGCGTAGCACGTCGCTGCAGCTCAGATTGGTGTTAGTAAAGCGGGGGTCGGTCGAGCCCATGAGCACCACGGTGGGCACATCGAAAGCGGGCCCGAAATGCCGCGGCCCCGTGTCGGTGCTGATCAACAAGTCGAGTCTGCGGATGACCGCTTTGAGAGTCGCCAGGGACATCATGTCGTCTGCTGCGGTCACCACCGACGACTTCGCGACCGCGGCGATCTCCCGGGCCAAGTCTCGTTCGCCAGGCCCGCAAAAGACGACCACCCTCGCTCCCGCCTTGGCGGCAAGGCCGTCGGCCACCGCAGCAAAGCGATCGGCGTACCAGAGCTTGCTGGGGCCAAACGACGACCCGGGATGAAAGCCCACCAGTGGGTGAGCCTCGCTGAGTCCCTGACGCTGAAGCCACTCATCGGCCTGCAGCTCATCTTCGGCTGTGGTCTCCAGCTGATAGTGGTGGTCACCTCGCGGGACGCCCAGATGTTCAAGCAGCCTGAAGTAGTACTCCACCATGGGCGTTGGCAAGCGATGCAGCCCTGGTTCGCGAGGGTGGGACAAACTCGCAGTGAGCAGTGCTCCACGTCCCCCACCGCGGTAACCGGCACGGGCGGGAACTCGGGCGAGGGCCAGAACGAGCGCGGAGGAGAACGAGTTCGTCAGCAGAACACCCTGATTGAAGTGCCCGCTGGCCACCAAGCGACTTGATGCTAAGAGCCCCGCCCAGCCCGCCACATTGCGACGGGGTAACTCCAAGAAGCTGTCAAAAAGCGAGCTACCGGAGAGCAGCGGCAGGCAATGAGCGGGACCACCCACAGTGATATGCGTGGCGGGCCAGTGCCTTCTCAACGCGGCCAAGGCTGGGGTCGCCATCACCACGTCGCCGATCCAGTTGGGCAACCGCACCAGCAGCCGCTCGGGCGCAGGCGTGTCCATCAGGGCGAGCGCCCCACTCAAACACCCTCTCTCTTGCGAACCCTGGCCAGGGTGTTGGTGGTGGAGTAGCCGTCCTTCAGATCCGCCAAAACCACGTGGCCGCCGTGCTGCTCAACCCACTCGCGCCCCACCACGCCCTTATCAGCCCAGTCTGCGCCCTTCACCAACACATCGGGGGTCAGGCTTTCGATCAACTCCAGCGGCGTGTCGTCGTCGAACACGGTGACGAAGCTCACGCACTCGAGGCCGGCGAGCAAGGCCATGCGATCTGTTTCGGTGTTCACGGGACGCTCGGGGCCTTTCAACCGCTTCACACTGGCGTCGGTGTTGACCCCGACCACCAGTAGATCGCCGAAACTGCGCGACTCTTGCAGGTAGGCCAAGTGTCCTACATGGAGGACATCGAAGCAGCCATTGGTGAAGACAACACGCCGTCCGCGCGCACGCTCAGAGGCCAGCTGCTGGAGCAAGTCAGCACGCTCAAGCACCTTGCTACGAGAAGAGCCACCCTCTACCAGAGCGCTGCGAATATCCACCGCAGTGATGGCCGCCACGCCAAAGCGTTGCACCGTGACTCCCGCCGCCACAGTGGCCAGGCGCATGGCCTGCTCCATCTGAGCGCCCAGCGCCAAGGTATAGGCCAGCACCGAGATCACGGTGTCGCCGGCGCCCGTGACGTCGTACACCGAACGAGCACGGGAGGGAATGGACCACTCGTCAGACCCATCACCCAGGCGACAGAACATCCCCTGCGGGCCGAGAGTGATGATCGCTGCATCAAGACTCAGGTCGGCGCAGAGAGTGTTCGCTGCTTCACGAATCGCTTCCTTGCTGTCGAGCACCAAGCCTGTTGCGGTCTCGGCCTCTAAGCGGTTGGGCGTGATGATGCTCGCGCCACGGTAGATCGAATAGTCTTTGCCTTTGGGGTCCACCAAGACCCGGGGACGACCGGGAGCGCGCAGCAAACGATCGAGCACGGCCGAGCAGAGCACCCCTTTGCCGTAGTCTGAGACCACCACAATGTCGACGTCGGGCAGAGCCCCTTCGATGGCCGCAAGGAGCGCAGTCTCCGTCGCTTTCACGGGGGCGCCAATCACCTCTTCGTCGATGCGTAAGAGCTGCTGATTCTGACTGACCAAGCGTGTCTTGCAGATCGTCGGGCGTTCGGAGTCGACCACCAAGTCGTCCGCGCTACACCCCGCTTCCACAAGCAAATCGCGGATGCGCGCCGCACCCACGTCGTCGCCCACCACCGCCACGCAACGGACCTGGGCGCCTAGCGCCGCCAAGTTCGCAGCCACGTTTCCGCAGCCTCCCAAGCGCAGCTCTTCATGAGTCGCAGCCAACACGGGGATCGGCGCTTCTGGCGAAATGCGATGAGTGTTCCCGTGCTGGTAGCGGTCAAGAATCATGTCACCCACCAACAGCACACGCGGGTGCTTCGTGGACGAGAGCAACGGCAATAATCCTGAACTCATGATGCGAGTTCCTTCAAGACGGCCCAGCGCAGTAAGGGCAAGTTGAGTTCATGGTGACCGGTGATTTCAAAAGCCTGTCCACCGGGACGTTCTAGTACGTTCACCCGTGGGCGGTAGTGGCGCAGCATGTCGAGATTCGCCGTGGTAAATCCCTCCACTGAGTTTCCCAAGTTGCGCGCCAGATTCAGCGCTTTCACAAACACCTCGGGGAGGATGACCGCTGAGCCTAGGTTGATATAGACCCCGCCCGACAGCTTCGCTACCACAGCGCTGAGCTTGTGAAAATCGTCCATGGACGCCTTGCCGATGGCGGCTCCATCGGCATTACCGTGCATGTGCACTGTATCTGTGCCAATGGCCACGTGCACTGTGAAGGGCACGCCGCAGCGGTGAGCCGCCGCCGCAAGACTGAGCGCGGTGTTGGGCAACTCGCCCTCGATGATCCTGCGCCCCATGGCTGCGCCCAGGCCGATGCCAGCCTCCGCAGCCAGCCGGGCTCCGTCGTTGAGCGCTTGTGCCGTTTCGTGAACCATGCCCCAGCTGCCCTCGGCGAGGCCCGGCCCCACATCCTCTGACGAGTGGCCCACGGCGGCGATCTCGAAGTCGTGGATGGCCCCAGAGCCATTGGTCGCCAAGGCATTGATCAAACCCCGCTCCATCATGTCGATGAGCAAAGGGGACAAGCCGGTCTTGACCACGTGGCCGCCAAAGCCCAGCAACACCGGGGCGCCGTCGCGGTGGGCCTTCACAATGGCAGCAGCCAGCATCCGCAAAGACCGTGCGCCCAAAAGGTCTGGCAGTGAATCGAGAATGTCAGCGCCGGGGTCGCCAGGATCGATGGCGCGAGCGAACATCTTCGTGTCGACTTTGTGCGCGCGCGCCGAGACCGAGGTGGTCTGAACGCGAGACAAGTCGAGGGGCGGGAACTCCATGGCAAGACACTCAGAGGCAGCAAACGCGCAGGGCGAGAAGAGTCAGCCCTCGTTTGTACCCTCTTGGACAGCCACGTTCCCGCGCTTTGCGGCTTGAGCTTCGCCAGCCTGCCCCAGGGCCAGCTGTTCCACCATGGCCGTATGCCGAGCACTGCGCCAGCGGTCGTGCAGCCAAAGCCATTGCTCGGGCGTGCTCTGCACGCGAGCTTCCAACGATTCTGAGACACGGCGGACCACATCTCGCTCTGCCTCTTCGCCCTCAAGCGACGGGTCCGGTTCAATCGCCGGCTCGATGACGAAGCGATAGCGCAGGCCGTCCGGTTCACGCAAAAGGTAGGTCGGCAAAACCGGCACCCCGAAACGTACTGCCATGGCCCCCGACACCTTGTGCTGCCGCGATGGCGTCCCCAGAAAATCCATCAAAACGCTCTTACGCCCGGCGTTCTGGTCGAGAACCAAGATAACGATCTCGCCCTTACGGAAGAGCCGAGCCATGCGCAGGCCACTGCCGTCTTTCTCGAGCGTGCCCGCCAAGCCGCCCAAGCGATACTGTACGACCAACTTCTCAAGGAGCGGATTATCCAAAGGGCGCGCCACGGCCCACACCGGCGCCAGGCACAAACGGCACACGTGGGCCAAGCATTCCCACGCTCCCAGGTGAGCAGTGGCAAGCAACATGCCCTTGCCCTGCTCCTTCAGAGCCAAGGCGTGCTCAATGCCCTCCACCGTCACCAGCGCATCGAGCGATTTAGTTTTCAGCTGACGGTGCAACAGCAGCGGCTCGATGAGGTTCAGCGCCATGGTGCGAAAAGCGCCGCGCACGATCGTCCGAGCCCGACGCTTGTCCACCCCGAGATGCTCCTGCACCAGCTCACTCGCCCGTCGACGCCGGGACACCAGCAGGACGTAAGACAGGTCACCAAAGCAGCGCATGGCCCACAACGCCGGGCGCCGTGGCATCAAGAGCACCGGGCCCGCAAGGGCACAGACCAGCAACCACTCCAGGCGGTTCCGAAACGTGTTACGAGACTCTGTCATGAAAACCGCACTCGACCCAGGTGCCTGACCCGCCCAACTGAGCCAAAATCACGGGATGCCATCGCCGCTGGTGGGCAAGAACGGGCAGCGTGTCACCAGCAAGCTCGCTAATCCAGCGCCAGACCGCAGAACTCAGTTCGAGGCGCCATGGCTCAGCTCTTTCTCAGGGGGATCGGCTGCCCATCTTGCGACTCCCTCGCAGTAATGGCCAGCTCGCCTCGGTGTGCCGACGTAGTAGCGGCGACTCTCGCGGACCAGGAAGCGCGGCCCTCTTCAGGCAGCTCTCTCTGCTCCCCGTCTGCACCCTAGCCCCCAGAGACCCGCCCTCCTCTGGGCCGCCACTCAGTCCACGCCCTGTGCGCAACACACAGGGCCGGGCAAGAGAATGCTCAGAGTCGTGTGCCTAGCCTCCGGCCTCTTCGGCTTCGAGGGCTTTGCGGACTGCGCCACGAGCGACTCCGCTAGCATCGACGCTCGCCCGGGTATGGGCAGCACCAGTCTCATCAGCTGAAGGGCTATCCGTACTGGCAGCATCCGTCCCAACCGCTGCCACGTCAGCCACAGCGACCACGTCAGTCACAGCGACCTCGTCAGTCACAGCGACCACGTCAGTCACAGCGACCACGTCAGCCACAGCGACCACGTCAGCCACAGCGACCACGTCAGCCACAGCGACCTCGTCAGCCACAGCGACCACGTCAGCCACAGCGACCTCGTCAGCCACAGCGACCTCGTCAGTCACAGCTGCCACGTCAGCCACGTCGTTGCCGAGCACATTGCTGAGTTCCTCAGCGGCCGCCCCTGCCTCGGTGCTCGCTGTCAGGGCTTTCGTCCTGCTCTTCGACCTCTTGGAGACCTTCGTCGAACCCTTCGCCGATTTCACCTCCTTGCGACGCTTGCTACCGTTGCCGGAGGCTCCATGGTTCTCGTATTCGTCGATGGTCAGGCTCAGCACCTTACTGACGCCGTGCTCTTGCATGGTCACACCGAACACTTGGTCGGCGTAACTCATGGTGCGACGAGCGTGGGTGACCACCAAGAACTGGGTCTCACCCAGGAAGTCTTCGAGTACCGAGCAGAAACGATCGATGTTGGTTTCGTCCAAAGCTGCGTCCACCTCATCGAGGAGACACACAGGGCTGGGACGGGAGCGGAACAACGCGAACAGCAAGCCCACAGCAGTGAGCGTGCGCTCGCCACCCGAGAGCAGGGTGATGTTCCTGGCATCCTTGCCGGGAGGCGCGGCGATGATGTTGATGCCAGCCTCAAGAACATCCACGCCCTCTTCGAGCGAGATATCAGCCTTACCGCCTCTGAACAGCTTGCGGAAGATGCCACGGAAGTGCTCGCGCACTTCAGCGAAGGCCTCCACAAAGCGCTCCCGGGAGTCCTTGTTGAGCTTGTTGATCGTCTCGGACAGCGACTGCCGGGCACCGACAAGGTCGTCTCGCTGGGTGACCATGGTCAACAGTCGTTCTTCCACATCGGCGAGTTCCTCCACCGCTGCGAGATTCACGTTGACCATGCGTCCCAGGCGTTCACGGAGCACGTCGATTTCAGCAGAGACCGCGTCCCAGTCGGTGGGCTCGGCCTCTGCGTCGGGAGCTTCACTTTCGGCCAAGTCGATCTCGAGTTCTTCGAGCACCTTCTGGTGCAACTCGTCCCGCCGAATGGAAGTCTCGCGGCTGGCCAAACGATGCTCTGACAAACGGCTCGCGTGCCCTTCGAGCAGGCCCTCTCGTTCG
>JBLIMM010000060.1:0-17370 GCA_047638635.1 Pseudohongiellaceae bacterium
CACCCTTGAGCGGTCCATGGATATCGCTTCGACGGAAATGCAAGAGCTCAACGAGACTCTGCGCATTTCCTCCGCAACCCAACTGTCCCAAAAGCGAGACAAACTGCGCTCGGTGGTCAGCGCGGTGGGCGATGGACTCTGCGCGGTGGACGCAGACGGCCGCCTGCAGCTGATGACCCCCCGAGCCGCCGAGCTGCTCCGCTGGCCTCAGGAGCAAGCCATGGGCTCGCTGCTCTTCGAGCACATCACCCTGCGAGCCAGCCTCGACGAGGAACCAGAGCGGTCCATCCATATGGGCGACATGAGCGCGCTTAAAACTGTCCGTTGCGAAAGCGCCACGCTCACCTCCCAGGGCCGCCCCGGCCTGCCCGTGTCCTTCGTGCTCAACCCCATGGGAGAACGAGGCAACCTCGCCGGGGCCGTTCTCCTCTTTCGGGACATGACCGAAGCCAGGCGGCTCGAAGAGCAGCTCCGTGAGGCGGCGGAGAGCGCGGAGGCAGCCAGCCGGACAAAGAGCAGCTTCCTGGCCACCATGAGCCACGAGATTCGCACACCCATGAACGGTGTCATCAGGATGAACGAGCTGCTACTCAACACAGCGCTCACCCCCGATCAACGTGAGTTCGCAGAAACGGTGTGCCATTCAGGCAACGCCTTGCTCAGCCTGATCAACGACATCCTCGATTTCTCCAAGATCGAGGCGGGACAGATGGTCCTGGAACAGGTCCCCTTCGACGTGGCCACCACTGTCGAAGACATGGGCGTAGTCTTGGCTGAGCGAGCTCAAAACAAAGACCTAGAACTCGTCCTCGACATCTCCCCAAACTTGCCCGCCACTTTGGTGGGAGACTCCGGTCGCTTGCGACAAGTGCTGCTCAATCTCGTGGGCAACTCGATCAATTTTACAAAGTCGGGCGAGGTGCGCGTGGCCGTGAGTTACTCACCCGGGGCAGCTTGCCACGGGGCAGTCACCCTTGCTGTGTCCGACACAGGCATCGGCATCCCCCAAGATCGTCAAGCCAGCCTGTTTGACGCCTTCACGCAAGCGGACACTTCCACCACTCGACGGTACCGTGGCTCAGGCCTTGGGCTCGCCATCTGCAAGCGAATCGTGGAGCACATGGGCGGCACCCTTGAGCTCACGAGCGAAGTCGGTGTGGGCTCGGCCTTCAGCTTTTCTATCCAACTCAAAGACTGCGAAGAGTGTTCCTCTGGGAACGGGTGTCTCGACACCGAAACGCCGAGCCACACAACCAGCACCCTCGACGCCAAGGTGCTAGTGGTCGACACCTGCACGCCTGCCGGTCTCGCGGCGGCCAATGCCATTCGCTCCCTCGGCGGACAGCCACTCTTGGCAACAAACGTCCCCGACGCACTGTTACAGCTGCGCCAGGCGTTCAGCGATGGTCAACCGGTAGATGTCCTGCTGATCGACGCCAGCGGCCCCCATCGCGATGGCCCCTTAGGCCTGCTGGAAGAACTCAAGAAGGACCCAGCCTTGAGCGGCTTGCCCCTGCTAGTGAGCAGCACTTGGTCGACCCGCAGCTCTGTGGAGGAAACCTGCGGCGAGCGGGTCTCGCGAGTTCTGGCCAAGCCGCTTCGACGAGCTCCTTTGGCCTTGGCCGTCGCTCATGCCCTCTCGCAAAACCCCGCGACTCTCTCCATCACAAACACGCCGTCACGCCCCCAGCATGCACCCTGCCCAGACAACTCAGACAAAGACAACTCAGACAAAGAGACTCAGACTCAAGCCCGGCTGCTCCTCGTCGAGGACAACCCAACGAACCAAAAGGTGGCACTTCATATGTTGCGCATCCTGGGCTACGACGCGGCTGTGGCATCCCATGGTCAAGAAGCCCTTGAGATTCTCTCTCGCGAGACATTTGACCTCGTCTTGATGGACTGCAATATGCCGATCATGGATGGGCTCGAGGCGACCCGGCGTATTCGTGCCGGCGTCACGGGAGAACCGTCTGTGCCGATCATCGCCATGACTGCCAATGCCATGCAGGGCTATCGTGAGCAGTGCATCGCGGCAGGAATGGACGAATACCTCGTGAAGCCGGTGGAATTGGGCGCTCTCAAGGCCATGCTCAAGAGTCGCCTCGGCGCCCTGCAGCCGCCCCAGTCGTAAGGCTCGCCCCGCCCCCTCAAGCGGCCTCTATAGGGCATCGGGAGGCTCGGCTCAGCATGGTAGGCTCGGGCTGAGCCGACCACCCCACGGACGGCTCAGCCCACTGATTCTCCGCTTCGGGGTTCCCCTTGACCGTCACCGCGCGCCTGTTGCTCCTACGCCGCAACTCGCCCCTGCCTCAGCTCTTGAGCAGCGCCCTGCTCCTCGTTCTCGCCACGACGACCACGGCTCAGCAGCACAACGCAACCCACCCCGGACCAACCCTCCCGTTCACCGACGTCACCAACGCAGCGGGAGTGACCTTCGTGCCTCTCACCGGCGCGGTCGGTGACAAACTATTGCCCGAGACCATGGGCGGCGGCGTGGCCTTTCTCGACTACGACAATGACGGCGACCAAGACCTGCTCTTTGTCGGCGGAACCCTCTGGCCCAGCGACGCCCCCAAGAGCCAGCAGCCTTCCAGCTTGGCCCTCTACGGCAACGACGGAACCGGCCACTTCATCGACGAGACCGTGGCCGCCGGGCTGGAGACCGAACTCTACGGCATGGGCGCCGCAGTGGGCGACATCGACGGAGACGGGGATAGCGACCTGTATATCACCGCGCTCGGTCCCAACCAGCTCTACCGCAACGGGGGCGGCTACTTCACCAACATCACCGACGGTGCAGGCGTGGCCGGGGACGACTCTCACTGGAGCACGGCCGCAGGGTTCTCCGACCTCGACGGAGACGGCGACCTCGACTTGCTCGTAGGCAACTACGTGAACTGGTCTCGGGAGATCGACCTGGACGGCGACCGAAAGCTCACCGGCATCCCCGGTCGTGCCTACGCCCCACCCATGGCCTTCGAAGGTCAAGGGCCCCAGCTCTACCGCAACCGCGGCGACGGCGTCTTCGACGAAGTGAGCGCTGAGTCTGGCCTCCACATCACCGGGTCAGACGGCAGCCAGTTCGCCCACAAGACCTTGGCCTGGCTGTTCCTCGACATCGACGACGACGGGGACACCGACGTCTTCGCCGCCAACGACACCACCCGCAATCTGCTCTTCATCAACGACGGCAAGGGCCACTTCGACGAACAAGGGCAATCCATGGGCGTGGCTTACGACGCCTTCGGTAGTCCCACCGGCGCCATGGGCGTGGACGCAGGTTTCTTCTCCGCGGGCGATGAGTTCGGGCTGTTCGTGGGTAACTTCGCCGACGAAGCGAGCTCCGCCTACGTCGGCGTTCCCGGGGACGGGTTCTTGTTTGACGACAGCGTGGTGCTGGGCTTAGCCGCCAGCAGCCGCCCCGCGCTGACCTTTGGGCTGCTGCTCTTCGACGTCGACCTGGATGGCCAGCTCGATCTCTTGCAAGTGAACGGGCACCTTGAGCCCACGATTGACTCTGCGCCGGGACAGCAAACATGGCGCCAGGCTCCCCAGCTCTATTGGAACGCTGGTCCTGGAACTCGGCCACCCTTTCGACTGAGTAGCGCCGCACAGGTTGGCGACTTGGCCACGCCTATCGTGGGCCGGGGCGCAGCCACTGCCGACATCGACGGAGACGGCGATCTCGATCTCGCCCTCACCCGAGTGGGCGAGCGCCCTCTCGTGCTACGTAACGACCAGTCCAGCGGGCATCATTGGTTGCGTTGTGTACTGGCGGGGCGCCCGGGCAATCCCACCGCATTGGGCGCCGTGGTCACCGTCAAAGTGGGCGACAAGACCATGCGCCAACACATCTCGCCCACCCGCAGCTATCTCTCCCAGAGCGAAACGGTCGCCACCTTTGGGCTTGGTAAAGAGACCCAAGTCGACAGCTTGGCCGTCCGCTGGCCTGACGGCTCGGAGCAAGAATACGAGGTGGCGGGTCTCGACCGCACAGTCAAGCTCGTCCAAGCCATCGACGAACGGGAAGTGCTGGCCACGTTCATTCGCGGCACAGCTCAGCTGGCCACAGGTCGTGTTTCTGATGCGCTTCAGACGCTCAACACAGCCGCCGAACTGGCACCAAGCAGTGCACCCAATCGAAGGAACTTGGGCCGGGCCTTGCTCGCGGCCGGTGATGCCGAAGCGGCCCTGCAACATCTCGCCGTTGCAGCCGAACTCGACGCTGACTCCCTCGCCACGGTCTACTTGCAAGCCATCTGCTACTCGCGCCTGGGACAACTCGAACAAGCCCTGCCGCTCTTCGAGCAGGCCGTGACAGGAGATCCCCATACCGCGGCTCTGCGTTTTCAGCTGGCTAGTTGCGCCGCAAGTCTTGGCAGCAGTGAACTCGCCGCTGAACAGCTCCGCGAGACCGTGCGGCTGAACCGCGCACACAGCGCCGCTTGGTACCGCATCGCAGCCAACGCTCGTCGCGCCCGGGACACCGACGGCTTTCGCGCAGCTAATCGTGAGTTCTCTCGTCTGCGGGCCATGTACGGCGATGCCTACAAAACCCCGGTCTCTCTCGAAGCCTGCCGCTACACCGCAGCGGAGTCCGCAGGAGCTGCCGCCGACACGGGGAGCCGCTCCGCTCCAGCGCAGCAGTTCGAGGTCAGCTTCACGGATGCCACAAGCGAAGTCTTGGGCGATGACACCGACGGAGCCTTGCTGGCAGCCTTTGCGCTGACCCCGTCTGGGCAAATCGAGCTGCTCAGAGCGCGGACAGACGGTGTCCTGGAGCGGCTCACCATCCCTGCAGCAGGTGCCGCTGAGGTTCGCCGACTCTCACTGACGCTCCCCGGTGTGGACCAAGCCAGCGGCATCGCCGTGGGCAACGTCTGCGACTCCACCCCTGACTCCCTGCAAGCGGGCGTGCTGCCAACGCGGCTCTCCGACGTGTTCATTGCCGGACCTGAGCAATGCTGGCTGCTCACCCAAGACGAGCAGGGCGAACTCCACGACATCACCGATCAAGCTGACCTGGGTGACCTCTCGGCCACTGCCGCGCTCTTCGTGGACCACGAGCACGACGGGGATCTCGACCTGGCCATCGTGGGAAGCGAAGGCTTGCAACTCTTCGTCAACGCCAGCGACGGCAGCTTCTTCCCTTCAGCAGAAGTCCCTGAGATCTCAACCCCGGCGGTACAGCTCGTCGCCCTGGACTTCAACGACAACGGCGCCGTCGACCTGGCCGTGGCGACGGGCACTGGCCCCACCCTACGCATCGACAACCAACGAGCAGGGCAGTTTGCCCTGCTCGCCGACCCGCCAGGATCATGGCCCCAAGCCCAGCTCATTCTGGCCGACGATCTGGACAACGACGGCGCCCCAGATGCTGTTCTCATCAGCAGTCACTCGGTGCAGTTGGTGTTCGCTGGCGTGCCTCTGGCCGCTCAAGCTCTGGGTGACTTCCGCCCGACTGCTGCGGCACTGATCGATATGGACGCGGACGGCTGGCTCGACTTGGCCTTGAGCGGCACCCACGCCGAGAACCCAAGCCAGGGCCGGCTGATCTTGCTGCGCAACAACGGGCGCGATCCATGGGTCGATGTCACAGCAGCCTGCGGTCTCACCACGGTGAGCGCCCCACCCAGCGACGCCATGATTGCCGCCGATGTCGACGGGGATGGTGACTGCGATCTCATGCTGCGCAGCGGCGACGACAAGCTCACCGTGCTCCGCAACGAGAGCAACGCAGGCACTCTGCTTAAGCTGCGGCTGATCTCTCTGGTGGGAAGTTCCGGCGCCGTGGGCACTCGCATCGAAGTCCGAGACGGCACCTTCTTCGCCTCCCGGACCGTGCAGCAAGAGCAACCCATCGAGATCGGCCTCGGAGAGCTGCGCCACTTGGACAGCGTGCTCGTGGTCTGGCCTAACGGCGTGGTCGACGCGCGCACCGACGTCACAGTGACCGACGAGCCGCTTTCGATGGTGGTCATCGAGAAGCCCGATACGGGTTCGTGCCCCTTCCTCTACTTTTGGGACGGCGAGCAGCGGCGCTTCATCGGCGACATGATCGGCGGGGGCGCCACCGACTTGCCCCTGTCCCGCACCCAAACCAACCCGGTGAATCCCCGAGAGATCATTGTGGTTGGCGATAGCGAGACCTTCGTCCCCGAAGGGTCCGCTTGGGATGTGCGCGTGACGAACGAGTTGCGCGAAGCCACCTACTACGACGCAGCAGCTCTGCTCATTGTCGATCACCCCGTGGGCACAGAAGTGGCTTCCAGCGATCGTTTGCGCGGACCGCCGTTCCCGCAGAGCACCGTGATGGCGCTGGGCCAGCGGCGCGAGCTACTTTCGGCAACCGGCGATGACGGCCTCGACCGCACCGCAGCGTTCAGAGAAATCGACGGGGTCCACGGTGCCCCCGGTGCCGTGCATCCAGCCCCCCTTCGCGGTGTCTGCGAGCCCATGGCCCTGACCCTCGACTTCGGGCCCTTGCCCAACGACCGTCCCCTGGCCCTCGCTCTCACGGGATGGATCAACTACGGCACGGCCAGTTCAAACATAGCCATCTCTCAGCGGGACGACATCCCGGTGATCGTTCCCGTACTGCAAGCTCGCGATGAGCAGGGGCGCTGGCACGACATCGACGTCGTGGTCGGCCTACCCGCTGGCAAGGCCAAGACCATCGTTTGCGAACTCGACGGCCTGCTGCCTCCTGGCACGAACGCTCTCCGCCTGAACACCACGTTCGAGCTCCGCTGGGATCGCGCCGCCTTGTTTGAGCGGATTCAGCTGCCCAGCAGCGCCGTCCACCAAGTCCTCCCAGACGTCGCCCAGTTGCGCTGGCGAGGCTTCTCAGAACTCATCGTTCGCGCCCCCACTCAGCCGAAGCTCCCCGACTATGCGCTGGTGTCTCAGCAGCCTCAGTGGCGCGGTGCTCTCGAAGGTTGGTGCACACGCTACGGCGACGTGCTCGAGCTAATCACCGCTGAAGACGGGCGCCTCGTGGTGCTCAATAGCGGCGATGAGTTGCGCCTGAGCATCCCCGCCGCTGACCTGCCACCTCGCCCAGCCGGCACGACCCGCACACTCTTGTGGCGCTCGGTGGGTTACAACAAAGAAGCCGACCCCAACAACGCCGGGGGCGGTCACGTCTGGCCCCTCTCCGTGGACACCCGCAAGGGCCGAAGCGACGAAGATGAGGATGCCTGGCGCACCGAATACAACACTCGCTGGGTGCCCTACGACCTCTTCCACTCGAGACGAGCGGGCACTCGCTAACGAACCACCCAGAAGTGCCGCGCCCATGACGACTCTCTCTCGCCCTGCCAGAACATCCTTGAACAGAACCTGGGCGGCAACCCTAGCAGCCTGTGGGGAAAGTGCCGTAATGGCGAGTGCGCCTCGATGGCGTCAGATCAAGGCGACGAACCGTAGGCAAATCAGTAGCTTCGTCGAGGAGTCGGCAACGCTGAGCTGGCGCCATCGAGGTGTGCTCGGCGTGCGACACTTTACCCACAGGCTGCTAGCCTCGCTCTCTGTCTGCGGCATCATCGCACTCAGCACTCACAGCGCGGCTCAACAGTCGAGCGACGCGTCCAAGCTGGTCGAAGTGCTGCCACTGCAACAGCGCAGCGGCACCAACGACGGGCCGCGGTTTCAGCAAATCGACAGCGCCCTCAGCGGCATCGACTTTCAGCATCAGTGGCGCCCTGAGACCAAATACTTGCACGTGCTGGGCAACTCCATGGCCGGGGGTGGCGTGGCTGTGGGAGACATCGACGGCGATGACCTCCCGGAGCTGCTGTTCACCACGCCCTACGGCGGCAGTCGGCTCTACCGCAACCTGGGCGACCTGCGCTTCGCCGACATGTCCCCAGAGGCTGGACTAGAAAGCGCCCGCTGGGGAGGAGGCGCGTCCTTCGGCGACCTGGACAACGACGGCGATCTCGACCTGTATGTGTGCGGCTACGACACTCCCAACCGGCTCTACTGGAACGACGGTACGGGGAAGTTCACTGAGGGAGCCGCGGCGGCGGGGCTCGATTTCGTAGGGGCCGCTCTGATGATGGCCTTCTGCGACTACGACTTGGACGGCGACCTGGACGGGTACTTACTCACCAATCGTTTCGCCACGGCTGAAGAACCCGACTACGACGTCCCCGTAGAAAACGGCCGCATGGTCATTCCTGACGATCTCGCTGAGCAGTTCGATGTGCTCGCTCGCCCGGACGGCCAGTCGGTGCTCATTTCTGCGGGACAGTACGACCACCTCTACCGCAACAACGGGGACGGCACGTTCAGCGACGTGAGTGAATCGGCTGGGCTGGTGGGCAACCACTACGGACTCTCTGCCACTTGGTGGGACCCAGACGACAACGGCTTGCCCGACCTCTACGTGGCCAACGATTTCTTCGGTCCCGACCAACTCTGGATCAACCAGGGCGACGGCACCTTCCGTGAGCAAGCCGCCGCCATGCTGCCCCACACCCCATGGTTCTCCATGGGCTCCGACGCAGGGGACATCAACAACGACGGGCTCCTGGATTTCATCGCCTCGGACATGGCCTCCACCAGCCACTACCGCCGCGCAGTGACCATGACCGATCTCTCCAACGAGCGTTGGTTTCTCGAATCGTCCATGCCCCGCCAGTACATGCGCAACGCCCTTTATGTGAATACGGGCACCGGACGCTTTGGCGAAGCTGCCTACCTCGCCGGTGTGGCCCGCAGCGACTGGACCTGGTCCACCGTCTTCGGCGATCTCGACAACGACGGGCGTCTCGACCTGTTCATCAGCAACGGCATGAGCCGAGATTACTTCAACTACGATCTGCGCGCCGAGGCCAACCAGCACAGCTCAATCATGGGCGACTACTGGATCGACCAAGCGCCCCTCTCCGAAGCCAACCTGCTCTTTCGCAACGACGGCGAGCTGCGCTTTACCTCTGTAGGGCCAGAGTGGGGCTTGGGTGAATCCACCACGACCTTCGGCGCGACCTTGGCCGACCTGGATCGAGACGGCGACCTGGACATCATCGCCAACAACTTCGAGTCCCCTGCGAGTCTCTTTGAAAATCGATCGAACGACGGGCACTCCGTAGCCATTGAGTTGCGCGGGCACGGAGCCAACCGCTTTGGTTTGGGCGCCCGCGTGCAGCTCACCACCCTGGGCCCGGCAGGCCAAGTCCGTAGGCAAGTGCGCCAGCTGACCTTGTCTCGTGGCTACATGTCCGGCGCCGAGCCGCGGCTGCACTTCGGCCTGGGCGATCACACGGTCATCGAGCGCCTAGCCGTCCGTTGGCCCGGCGGCGCGGAACAAGTGCTGAGCGATCTCCCAATAGATGCCTGCCTGCGCATTCACCAGCCCGGCACGGCAAACATTGCAGCGGCCAGCGCTCCCGTCATCGACATGACCGTGGCAACGCTCACTGCTCCCTTCGGCCGTTACACCGACGCGCCGCTGCTGCGAGGGTTCAATGGCCCGGTGAGCCGCGAGGCGCCTTACGACGATTACGCTCGCCAGCCCTTGCTCCCAGAACGGCTGTCTCAGTTGGGGCCCTGTGTGGCCATGGGCGATGTCAACGGTGACGGCGTCGACGATCTCTTTCTGGGCGGACCCGGAGGCCAAGCAGGGCAGCTGTTTCTGCTCAACGGCAGCGGGCGCATGATCCCCAGTCTTCAGCAGGTCTTCGACAACGACGACTATTACGAAGACACGGGCGCGCTCTTCTTAGACGCGGACAGAGATGGCGACCTCGACCTGTACCTAGTGAGCGGCGGCATTGAATGTCGTCCCAAGAGCAGCTCGTTGCGCGACCGGCTGTACCTCAACGACGGTGCGGGGAACTTCTCCAAGGGCGGCAAAACCCTACTCCCCGGACACAAAGACAGCGGGCTTTGTCCCGTGGCGGCAGACATCGATCACGACGGCGACCTCGACCTCTTTGTGGGCACTCGCTCTGTCCCCGGAAACTATCCCGAGGGAGGCAGCAGTGCGCTCTTGCTCTGCGAGGGCGGCGGTTTTGTGGACGCTCCTGAAGAGCTGGCCCCCGGGCTCACGTCCTTTGGCAGAGTGACCGCAGCCCTCTTCACCGACGTAGACGACGACGGTTGGGCGGACCTTCTCGTGGCTCACGACTGGGGCCCGGTGCGCTTGTGGCACAACGACAACGGGCGGCTGACAGACGTCACAGAAGAGGCGGGCCTCTCCGCGCACCTCGGCTGGTGGAGCAGCCTCTCCAGCGCGGACATCGATCATGACGGTGACCTCGATGTTGTGGTGGGCAACCTGGGCCTGAATACCGAGCGGCAGCCCAGCCCCGAGGCTCCCGTGGTGCTTTACTCCGGAGACCTGGACGGCACGGGCGAGAGTCACTTGATCGAAGCTCACCGAGAAGACGGCCGATGGGTTCCCGTGCGCACCCGTAACGACGTGCTGTCAGCCATGCCTTTCCTCGCTGAAGACTTCCCATCCTTCTCGGCGTGGGGACAGGCGGACTTGTCCCAGATCTTCGGTGACGAGAACCTCGCCTTGGCGGAAAAGCTCACCGCGAACACGGCCGAGTCGGTCCTGCTGCGAAACGACGGCGCGGGACACTTCACCGCAGAAGCCCTACCCCGCCAGGCTCAAATCTCCCCGGGCTTCGGCGCCGCCTTCACTGAGCTCAACGGCGACGGACACCCCGACCTGGTCTGGGTGAGCAATTCCTTCTCACCTCATCCTGTGGCTGGTCGCAGAGACGGCGGGCTCGGCTTGGTGCTCCTGGGCGATGGCCGCGACCTGCAACCCTTGCGCCCCGACGTGAGCGGATTACTGCTCCCCGGAGATGGCAAGGGCCTGGCCCTGGGAGACCTAGACGGAGACGGCTGGAGCGACCTGGCCGTGGGCATGAACAACGGCCCCATGCGCCTGCTCACCCGGCATCCGGCCCGAGCGAACACAGGCACCAACCTCACTGTGCGCTTGTCCGGCAAGCCCGGCAACCCCAACGCGGTGGGCGCGCGGGTGACCCTGCGCGGCGAGGGCTTGCCCACACAGACCATCGAAGTGCAAGCGGGCGCGGGTTACCTGGGGCAGTCCTCCCCCACCCTGTTCTTTGGTGTGGGACTCGATCTTGAGGCTGCTGCAAAGCGTGTTCATCAGCTCACCGTGCGCTGGCCGAACGGTGAGCTGACGGAGCACACCGTGGCGCCCGGGGCGCGGCGGGTGAGCTTGCCGTAGGGCGAGGCCCACATGTCCAAGAACACCCACAGCAACCTCACAGCGTATTGCAGCGGCTAGCCCTGCGACCCTCGTTCGTAGAGCTCGCTTGCAGAGCTAGGCCGTCGCGTCATCTGGGCGGACCACCGCAGCGATGGCCAAGCCCATGAGCACAGACGTCACCACCGTGTCGTAGAACGCACCTTCGATCATGAAGGCTGCCGCGAAGCAGTACCAGTTCCAGAGTGAGACGGGCATGCCGAGGAAGGTGATCAGCCCCATGGTGATGCAGAGTCCCCAACGTCCAGCGAAACCGCAGCGACTACGGCTGCAGACGAAGGCCATCAGAGCGCAGATCAAGACACCCGTCGCGAACTCGAGGCCCATGTTCTTTGCTTCCATGAGTTTGCCTCCCGTGGGCTGGTAGATCACGAGGCCGGTGGGCCCTGCTTCGTAGGCAGCTGTGAAAGCCAGGGCCTCAGGGCTCTCAGGGTCGGCGAACAATTCGGGTTCCACCCAGGGGAACATGTAGGTGCCCTCCGGGAGCCCCTCGAGGCTGGCGAGGGTTGCGTCGCTGTGCGGCAGCCCGTCGAATGCGTCCTCTCCCAGACTCAGAAGAACATGGGAGGCGAAGCCTCAGAAAAAGCTCACGAGGCCACCAAGGAGCGCTGCCAGAAGGATGCGTTTCACGAGTCGATCTCCACTGAAGAGAGCATGCCCATTCGACGTTCACCCGGCGCGATCGCTTCGGAGGGCTGCTCTCTCTCAGCGCGTCATCTTGGAGACTCCACGTGATGGGCCGCAAAGACTTGGGCAAAGAGGCCCTCCCAAACGGCGGCATGACTGTGCCCCATGGAGCCGCGGGCCCTACCAGACGATCAGCTCAGCTCACGTTTTCTTCGTGCCCAGGCTCGCCCCGCAACCTGGCAGCTGTTGCACCCACGGGCGGGCGCGCTCCAACGCAGCCGCCACCGCCAAGACGGTGGCGTCCTCGAAGCGGCGGCCCACAATTTGCAGCCCTACTGGCAAGCCGTCCGCGGTCAGTCCTGCGGGGACGGAAATCGCAGGGTGGCCGGTGAAGTTGAACGGATGGGTGAGGCACCAACCGAGAAGTGGGTCCACGGGGCGACCATCCACTACGGACGGACCGACGGTTTGGCCGTCGCTGTGATTGGCGAACGGCACCACACCGACCGTCGCGGTGATCAGCAGATCGTGCCTGGCGAAAACGTCCTGCACGGCATCGAACACCATGGTGCGCAAGACGTCGTCACTCTTGGCGGAGACCGCACTCATGGTCGTGCCCCGCTCGATCAAGGCGACGAAGTCGGGGCACAGATCGTCACGATGATCGCGGAGAAGATGCACACCCGCTGCGGCCAGGTTGGTGGCGGTGGCGGCGTACAGCACGGCCATTTCGCGCATCCAGAGCTCGGTCAACTCATCGTGGGGTGCGCCCAGTGAGAGCTCTAGCGACTCCACAGACACGCCTGTTGTCCCCAGGGCAGCGACCGCTTCGTCGACCACCGCACGAACGGCTGGCTCCACGGGAAAGTCCCCCAAATCGCAGCTGTAGGCTACGGACACGCGCTCCACTGACCGAGCGGTGGATCCCAGCCAATCGATGCCATCGTCAGGCAAGCTCAGCGGATCTCGCTGGTGGGGACCGCAGATCACTGACGACATCAACGCTGCATCCGCCACCGTCCGCGTGATCGGCCCGGCGTGCAGAAACGGAGTGGCCAAGAAAGCGTCGGGACGGTAAGCCGCCGCCACCCGTCCCACCGTGGCCTTGAAGCCCACCACGCCGCAATGGGCTGCTGGAATACGTATAGACCCGCCCGCATCGCTGCCTTGCGCCAGGGCTGCCATGCCGTCCGCCACTGCCGCTGCAGACCCGCCAGAGCTACCGCCAGCATTGCGCGTAACGTCGAACGGGGTCGACGTGGGGCCGAAGAGCAGGTTGTCCGTCACGCCCTTGTGCCCGAACTCAGGGGTGTTGGTCTTGCCCAGAATGATCGCCCCGGCATCGAGCAAGCGCTGCACGTAGATCGCGTTGTCGGCTGCGATGTTCTGGGAGAACACCTTGCAGCCGTAGGTGTTTCGCACACCTGCAAGCGGGTCGAACAGATCTTTGATGGCCACGGGTACGCCGTGAAGCGGGCCCACATCGGCCCCCCGTAGCAGCGCCTGCTCCGCCTGGCGCGCTGCCGCCCGGGCCTGGTCATCGAGACGGGTGATGTAGGCATTCAGCTCGACGTTGCGTTCGCTAATCCGCGCGAGGTAAGCGTCAACGACCTCGATGGGAGAAAGCTCCCGGTCACGAATCCGCCTAGCGAGCTCCATGGCAGACAAAAAGCACAGCTCGGCAGACATGGCGTTGGGTTCCGGGGGTGGACGAAGCCTGCCAGCCTAGCAAGCCACAAAGAGAATCCCGTACTGCGAGAGTGTTCTCAGGGCACCAACACCTCGTCCAACAGCAGGCGAGCCACGACCTCGTCGATCGAGTCACGGTCTTGGAGACGGTGCACAGACACGCCGGCCCGGGCCAAGCGGTGGGCAAAGAGCTCCCCACGCTGCACCGCAGCCAGGCGTTCCATGTCCGCCAAGATCGGCGTATCTCCGTCTGTCTCGGCAATCGAACCCGTGTAACGCGGACGCCAGCCGGACAAGGCTGACAGCTCAGGCACGACCACATGCACAGTGCCACACCGCTGCACCAACAACTCCAGCAAACGGCACAGCTGCTCCTCAGCTTCGCCCCCTTGTGCGGACGAAATCAGCACCAGGGTTTCCCGCCCGTGCGACTTGGACAAGGCTGCGACGAGCAACCCCGCCAGGCACGCCGCGCGGGGGCTCAACTCACCCCCACCCAAGTTCACGGTGCAGCTCGGGCACGCTGACTCATCATCAAAAGTTGCGCTGCCGCATTGGGGGCAATGCCCCGCCAGCTCGACCAAGTCTGGGATGGACAGGTCCGCGAGAGGCTCTGCGCAAGCCTCGTCACCAGAGGCTTCGGCCAAGGCAGCTCCCTGGTCATCGAAGCCTCGCCAGCGCCACAGCAAGCGCTGTTCGACCTCTTGCGCCCGTCGCTCCAGCTCGCCTGCTTGAGCCCGCCCAAGAGCATTGTTCACCAGCGTACGCCGGGGCAGCTCTGCCAGCTCGATGAGCAGTCGCTGATGTCCGCCCTGATTGCGCACGGTGACATCCCGTTCGACCCGACGGTCATAGGCCAACAGGCGCAGCGGTAGCCCCGACCGGCAAGCTACGAGCGACAACGCCGACACCAGTTCTGCTGCGTGGGCATAGCCCTCAGAGAGCAAGGCTGCCAGGCCATGTCGGAGGACACGTCCAGCAAGACCCGCAGGATCAGCTCTTTCGGAGCCCTGTACTCGCGCACGATCAGCGACTGCCTCCGAGCACTGGCCATCCCGCTTGTGGATCAGAGCGTCGTAACTCACTCTCACTCTTTGGCTGAACTTCGCAGTCATCAGGGCAACTCCCCACGGGGGCTGTGCGCCGCGCACGGTTGCACGTTAACGCACGTAGCCCAGGGCCTGGAGCTGCCTCATCACTTCGTCGTCAAGGGCCTCAGGGCGCAAGGTCCCCGCACCCTCTGAAAACTGTTGCTCCCACGCAGCCAGCAGCCGCTCTAGCCTCTCGACATCCTCGCCGTGGGACGACTCAACGTTCTGCAGCTCGCCGGGGTCCAGCAGCAGATCGTAGAGCTGCCGCGAGGGCAAAGGCGGCGACGGCTCTGTCCCCAGAGGAGTCGCTCCTTCTCGGCGGACAATCAACTTGTGAGAACCATCGCGCAAGGCCCGCCGGGGAGGGCCAGCCTTGGTGTGTCCTGCGAAAAGCGGGCGATGAGATCCTGCGCTGTCGTGGGCCATCAAGGGCACAAGACTGCGGCCCACCACATCGTCGGGCAGGGGCACCCCCAACAAGCCAGCCACCGTGGGCAAGACGTCCATGAGGCGTACCTGCCAGGGCACCCGAGACACGGGCCAGCTCGTTGTGGGATCCATGATCAGCAAAGGCACGTTCAACAAGTCGTCTTTGAGCGAATGCCCGTGATCAGCCAGGAACGACGGGTGATGTGCGCCCAGCTCTTCGCCGTGATCAGAGGTCACCACGATCAGCGTGTCGTCTGCCAAACCAAGCTCGTCGAGGGCAGCGAGCAGCTCCCCCACTTGCTTGTCCGCAAAACGTACTCCTCCGTCGTACAACGCAGCGACATAAGCCAGCTCTTCAGCTGTGGGGACCAGAGCGCCCTTCTGCATCTTACGCAGGTCAGACATCTCTAGCCGCTCGCCAAAGCGCCCCGAAGGCAGCTGCTTCGACCAGCGCTTGCGGTTGTAGGGCATGTGCACTTCGTAGCTGTGCACGAGCAACACAAAGGGCTCTGTCTGTTCCCCCGTGGCTTGCAGCTCAAGCCAGCGCTTTGCCGCAGCCATGGTGGTCACGATGCCCGCGCCCTCTTGCCCCCCAGCTACCGTCTCACCTTCGATCACCGTACGCATGGCCCCCGCCTCGACAAATTGATCGAAGCCCCGGTCCATGCCGAAATAGGACGAAACGAAAGCGGCCTCCGTAAACGCTGCCGTACTCCATCCAGCGGCCGAGAATGAACTGATCAAGGAACGGGACAGTTTTGAGGCCTCGTCAAAACACCGCTCAGGAGGCATCCCGCTCAACAGCGACCCTGTGGCAGGCAATGTCCAAGGGGCGGGGCTAAAGGCCTGCTCGAAGCACACCCCTCGTTCTGCCAGGCTGTCGAGCACGGGAGACGTGTTGCGCTCGTGCCCGTAGCAACCGAGCCGGTCGGCCCGCAAAGTGTCGAGCAAAAGGATGATCGCGTTGCGGGGACGCTCTGCTGAAGCTGCTGGCGAGCGAGCTGACCCTGGAGATGCCCCTGGAGCTGAGCCCGTGTCTGCGGCCCTCTCCGAGCAGGCCACGGAAACCACACAGCACAGCAGCCAAACCACAGAGCCTTGCCAGCGCCGATGTTTTCTAGGAACCATCACCATCCGCTCAGACTAGCAGCCTGTGGTGCTCGTGCCAGCCACTGTGCGAACATTCGCCAACCGTTCGGCGACTCTCTTGGCAGGACACATCATGGCTCTTCTCGACGACCACAGCTCCCGTGGTGCCCGGGCACTCATCCTGCTGCATGATCGCGAACTCAGAGACTGTAACGCCACTTGGCGCCAAGCTCGAGCCGCCAAGATCGTGCTCCCCAAGGACGACGACCCCGACTACGCGTCACTGGACCACGTGGCTTATCACGTGCTCGCCTGCGCCCGGGGCTACATGGTTTGGTGCTGCGAGGTGCTGCAGCTCCCCGAGCCAGCTATCGAAGCTTGCCCAGCCGTCGAGCACATCGGTGACGAGGCCGAGCGCTACTTAGAGCACGTTCTCGCGGGGTGGCGGGGCCCCCTTGCCAAGGTCACGGATGAGATGCTCAACAGTAGCCACGCCTCCCGTTGGGGAGTGACCTACTGCATCGACGCCATGCTCGAACACGCAGTGATGCATCCAGCACGCCACCGCTTCCAGCTGACAGAACGACTCACCCTCAGCTAAGCCGACGCCGAGCGCGCCCACCGAGAACGTCGCCAGCTGCGCCAAGTGATCGCTCAGCCCAAGGTCGAGCGTTTCGTAGCTGTAGAAGTGCACTGGCCCCGCCCCGAGGATGTGATCGATCCCCCAAATGGGCAGGGCTGCGGGAGCTGTCCTGAGCCCGTACAGCAAAGGTGCGGTAACCCGTGATCGCGGTCTCCACCACAACCTCGTCCTTACCCAGCACATCGTTCGCAATGGCGATCACCGACGAAATCGGGCCGGAGTTCCCATGCTCAATGCGAGCGTTCTCGTCCGCCCAGAACAGGGTGTAGTTCGACAGGGCGTTTACAAATGCCGGCCGTTCCCCTTGGCGTACTTCTTGCAGGCAGAGAATATCCACACCCTGAGCAGCTGCCATGGCCGCCAGCTGCTCAGCCCCTGCTGCGTTGTGATGGACGTTGTAACCGAGCACGGTGAGCCCTTGGTCCGGCGCCGGACGACGCCCCGCTCCCCAGTCCAGCTGAGGCAGAGAGGCGCACGCCGCTCCCAGCATCAAGCCCGCCTGCAGGGCCCAGCGCCCCCCATGCGAGCGCCCCGCTCTCCACCAG
>JBLIMM010000061.1:0-17360 GCA_047638635.1 Pseudohongiellaceae bacterium
GTCATGATCCCGATCACCCGAAAAGCACCTTGGCTGCTTGGACGCCCGCCGTCTTACTCGGGCTCGCTGCCGCGACCATCTTCAGCTTCATCCTGTAAAGCACAGGAAACGCCCCCAGGAAGTCTTTATGAGTATCGCCGCCCGCCGTGGTCTCGTCTGTGTCCTTTGGTTCGCCGTAGGCATCATGCTCATCTACCGCGGCCTACCCTACACCGGCCTGATCGACAACCCCGACATCGTTGGCCTCAGCGGCAACGACTCTTGGATTGCCCTGGCCGCCAGCATTGTCATTGGCATCGGTAAGGGCTTCAGCGCCCTCAAAAAGGGTGCTCGCCGGGCAGTGACGCAAATCGTCAGCAAAGGCGAGAGCGCACCCCCTTGGACCATCTTCAGCCCGCTCATGTACCTGCTCGTTGCGATCATGATTGGCGCCGGCCTGGCCCTTCGCAACGGCGATTACGACGCGAACACTAAGGCCTGGGTCGTCGGCATTCTCTATCCCGCCATTGGTGTTGCCCTGATGATCGGTGGCTTGCTGGCCTTGCGCGTCAAACCCATAGCGCCTAGCTGAAGCCCCAAGTAGCCACCAGTTTGGTGGCTCACCTGAGATCTCCCCATGGCCCGTTTCCCCGGGACAGAGCGACAGCAAAACCGCGCCGGTTTTCAGCCGGGGCAGGGGGTCCGCTGTCGGCGCAGTCGAGCCAACGCTGCCCGGGATCTCAGCGACCGTAGGGGCTTCGTTGTCGAAGTGCGGCCAGCTCACGCCCGGGTGCTGTTCGGCATGGAGGGAGAATCGATTTGGCTCGAAGGGGAGGCCTTGCTCCCCGAAGCTGATCTGGACAACCCTGCCCTGGAGCGCTTTCGCCAGGTTTATGCCCTCCTGGATGGACAGCGGCTCGAACTCGACGACGAATGCTGGACGGTTTTCGGCCCAGGATTCACTGCGCCAGCCCTCGACCATGCTAGGAGTATCCTGGGCAATGAGCTGCAAGAGCTGCAGATCTTGGCCCACGGCGTGAGCGAGTTGGCTGCCCGTATGACCCTCCACCCCGCCGCTCATCCAAAGCCTGACCCCAGACTCCCTTGAAGTGTGCACAGCAGTCTGTCCGATAGACGTGTGGACCCGCTTGGGCATTGTGAATATCATCCCCGAACCGTTCCCCTTGCAAGCACTCACGAGAAGGCTTGGGGCGGCGCCTCTCACCGCATCTTGAAAGCAACCCGATGGCTGACGTCAACGACAAGTACGCAGACAACGTTCCTGGCCCCTTCTACGTCGACACCCAGTGCATTCTGTGTCACCTGTGTTCCGACGTCGCACCGGCGTTCTACAAAGAGAGCGAAGACGGCGATCACGACTACGTGCACACCCAACCCACGACCGACGAAGAGATTGCCCTCTGCATCGAGGCCATGGAGCAGTGCCCGGTCGAAGCCATCGGCACCGACGGCTGACCGACCCGCCGCAGCAGTCTTGCGGCAGGTTCCAGCGCGTGTTCGACCCAGTACGGGTTGAGCGCGCGTTTTTTTTTGTGCCCTGAACCCTCGTTAGCTGCGGACGCCGGCGTCCTTCAGTACTTGAAGAATCGCTTCGTAGCGACCGAAGGGCGGGAAGATGTAGCTGCCCTTGATGCGCTTGTGGCTCGCTGCTGCTTCGAGACTCTCGGTGGCCACACGGATACCAACAGCTCGCTGGTCATCTCGAGTGCGGGCGTCACGGAGCTGACTCAAGATGGTGTCCGGGACTGCCATGCCGGGCACTTCGCGTGTGAGGAACTCAGCGTTCTTGAGCGAAGCCAAGGGCAGGATCCCCACAAAGAACGGGATCGGCGGCAGGTCGTCAGTCAGCTCAAGAAAGCGTTCCAGACGGGCAGCGTCATAGATGGGCTGGCTGAAGACGAACTCGGCGCCCGCTTCGATCTTGAGCCGGAAGCGCTCGGCTTCTAGCTCGAGATCGACGGCGCCCGGGTTACAGCCCACGCCGATAACAAACTCAGTGGCGTCCTCTTTGCCCAGACGTTGCCCGGACAAATCGAAGCCGTGGTTCAGCCGGTCGGCGAAGCTCACCAGCCCGATGGAGTCCACGTCGAAAACAGCCGTGGCATCAGGGAAGTTGCCCATCTTTGGCGGGTCGCCGGTGATCAGCATCAGGTTGCGCAAGCCCAGGCAGTGAGCACCGATGAGATCCATCTGCATGCCCAGGACGTTTCTGTCCCGGCAGCAGTAGTGAATGATCGTCTCCATGCCCACGGCCTGCTTGACCAGCACCGCCAGGGACGACGGGTTCATGCGCGCCATGGCCCGCGGACCATCGGCAATGTTCACCGCGTCGATGCCGTGGTCGTGGAGGAAGCGAGCCTTCTCAATCGATCGGGTGGGGTCGAGCCCCTTGGGCGGATCGAGCTCGACGCTGATCTGAAAGTGCTCGCCCAGGTTCTTGCCCCAGCCGCTGCGCTCAGCGATGGACAGCGGCTCAACGCCCGGGTCGTCGGCATCCCCGTGCACCACCACGTTGCTGGTGCGGGGCTGGATCGACGACAAGAACGAACGCACTTCGCGAATCTGGGTGGGACTCACGCCGCAGCAGCCACCAATGAGCCCGGCCCCTGCCTGGACGAAGCGCCGGCTGTACTCAGCCATGTACTCGGGCGATGACAGGTAAACCGTGCGCCCTTCGATGAGCGCAGGCCCACCCACGTTGGGCATAGCCGCCACGGGGATCTTGCTCGAAGCCGTCAGCGCTTCGACCACATCGAGGGTGGAGTGAGGTCCGTCGCCGCAGTTGGCACCGACCGCGTCGGCCCCGGCCCCCTCGGCCACTGTGGCCACATCTTCGGGAGCCACGATGAAGTCATGACTGCCCATGACGAAGCCGCGGTGAAAGCTAAAGCTGGCTACCACGGGCAGGTCGCTGACCCGCTTGCAGGCTTCGATGGCCCGGCGCATGTCCGCCACCGAAATGAAGGTGTCGAGAAAAAGCAGGTCGGCCCCGGCGTTCGAGAGAATCTCAGCCACCTCGCCGTAAGCAGCGCACTGCTCTTCGTCGCTCATCCCCGTTTCTTTGGTCACCGGGCCCAGGGGGCCAATGCTGCCAGCCACCCAGATGTCGGCGCCGGCCACTTCTTGAGCCAGGGTGATGCCCCCGGCAAGAATGTCGGTCATGCGCGATTCGAGCCCGTGCCCCGTGAGCTTGGGCCGGTTGGCGCCATAGGTGTTGGCCTCAATCAGCTCGCTACCTGCGCTGATGAAATCGCCATGAATGGCCTGCACCAGCTTGGGATTGACGATGTTTAGCTCGTCGTAGCAGCGATTGATGAAGATGCCGCGGCCGTAGATCTCGCTGCCCATGCCCCCGTCACCGAGGATCACCCGCTCATGAAGTCGCTCGAGGAAGGTCGCGCTTTGAGGCATGAGAGGCTCGGAGGCGTGCAGTGGGCGAGGGTTCTGCCTGCTGCACCCAGCACTTGGGAGCCGTCTAATAAACATGCAGAAGTCGATGAGAGCGTAGCCCCGAAACCGGGGTCGAACAAGGCGACAGGCTAGGCGAGCGCAGTCCCGTCAGAGCAGGTGACCCCGAGACCAGCTGAGCACTCGAAGTTTCGCCACGATCAGCAGCGACTCGGAAGAGTAGAATCTGCCCCTGCGGTGCCCATCACTTTGCGCCACTCAACTGCCTTACAGATCACTTTCAACCGCCCCTCAGAGCCCCACCCCATGACCGCCGAAGAACATCCCCTGCGCCAACCAGTAATGGACGCCCTGGGCACGGTTTGCGACCCCGAAGTTCCCGTGGACATCGTCAACTTCGGGCTGGTCTACGGCCTTGAGATCACCGACGAATCTGTGGTCAAGGTGACCATGAGCCTGACCTCCCCCAGCTGCCCCGCCGCCAAAGACATCCCCATCGAGTGCGAGCAGAAGATCAACGCCATCGAAGGGGTGAGCGACGTAGAAATCAGCATCGTCTGGGATCCGCCATGGAGCCCAGAGATGATCTCCCCTGAAGGTCGCACCAAGCTCGGCATGGACTGAGCGACGTCGGGCCATGAGCCAAGGGCGGGTACCAGGGGACGAAGCTGACGCAGCAGCCAATGCGTTAGCGCTCGACAACCTGGACCGCCGGCTCGCTTGGCTTCGCGCGGACTTAGCTCAGTACGAGCGCGTGAGCGGCCAGCTAGAGTCGTCCCGGCGGCTCTTGGCTGAGATCCACGGAAAGATCACCAAGCTGAAATGCAGGGTGGCCGCCGAGCGACAGGACGTCGACGACATCGAGGGGCTGACCTTCACCGGCTTGATGGCTAGGCTGCTGGACAACCTCGATGCTTGTCGAGACAAAGAGACCCTCGAGTGGCTAGCAGCAAAGGCGCGGCTTGAGCAGGTAGAGAGCGAGCACGCAGCGGTGACCGCCAACGTGCAGCTGCTTGGCCGTCGCCTGGACAGCCTGGCCGACCCGCGCGCCCCATACATCGAGCTGCTAGGGGCAAAGACACGCCTGCTAGCGGAGCACCCCGCCGAGGCCGTAGATCAGCTCAGCGCGCTGATGCACACAGCCGAACGCCACGGCGTGCTCACGGACTTTCTGCGCGAGCTCGACGAAGCGCTCTGGGCCGGCCAAGTAGCCAAGGCCGCCCTCGCAGGCTTGCACGATTGCCTGGCCAAGGCCCAAGCCCTGGGCAAGCTCGACATGCTCGGCCTGGCCAGTAACTGGGTGAAGTTCGAGCACCTGAACGGCGCACAGCGACACGCATCCTCGGCCAACCGCGCCCTGTCCCGCTTCGCCATGGAACTCACAGATGTGCAGGCTCGGCATCACGCCGAACTCACTCTCGAAGTGAGCCAGCTGGCCACCTTCGCCGACTACTTCCTCGACGACATGATCAGCGACTGGGTGGTGCAGTGCCGCATCGACAAGAGCCACCGCAGCGCCGGGATCGCCCGCACCAGAGTCAGTCGCACCCTGCGAGCGCTGGGGCACAGGCGACATGAGATCGTGGTGGAGTTGCGGCTCATCGAAGAGCGGCAGGTGCGGCTGCGGGGGTGAGCGGGGAGAGGGCCCAGGCGAGGGGAAGCGGAGACGACTGTCCATGTCTCCTGACCGCCCCACCCCCAGCCGCCGCAACATCTTCGCCTTGTCGGCCAACCGTCGGTCTGAACTTACGGTTGGGTGATGTGCACCGCGTTGGACAGCGTTCCGTTGTAGATCGACGAGCGGTCTAGGATTCCGTACTGGATCCAAATCTCCGCGCCAATTGGCAGGCTAACAGGCCAAACGACTACGATATTGCACCCAGAACTGGCACTCGTCTGTAGCGAGACTTCCACCGCAATAGGAGTGGTGTACAGCAGTCCGCCTTTGAAGGGAGTCGGCACCGACGCAATGGACGCAAACAACACAGCCAGCGAGAACGGAGAGGCCTCTCTCAGTGGAAAACTGACCGTTGAGCCAGCAACAAAAGAGCCCTTGCCCTCCAAGTACGGATTGCCGTTCACGCCGGGGGTACCGTCGTCGAGGTTCTCGACAACGGGCGTACCCGATGACGTCTGCGTGTAGACGATGGGAGATCCGCTGAATGCCGTGAACGTGTTCCCCGTCCCATCGCTCCCCGACACGTAGTAGCTGATCGTTCCGTTGATACCACCAGGAATAGTGGCCTGAAACTGCTGGCTGCCCTGGCTCACCATGCGGATGCGGTTCTCAACGCCAGTGTCGACCGTGTAGAACAAGTCGACGTCGTAGTAGCCAATGACGTAGTAGTTGTCGTTATCACGAAGCTGAACGCGAATCGGCGTATCAGTGCCGTTGGCCTTGTCGCCTTGAATGGTCAGAAGGTGAGCTGTGGGAGCGTGGGTGTCAGGCACACCCAGCACGTTCTCTCAGTAGCGGTTCTGCTGGTTGCCATCGTTGGACAGCAAGATGTCGGTGTCCCCATCGCCATCCATGTCGGCGCACTCACCGTCGAGAGTCGTCCCGCCATTACCGGACGTCGGCGTCTCCGGGTGGGGATACAGACCACCGGCAACTCCCGCCCGATGATAGAGATCCACCCCTGACATCCCCTGGGCTAAGCCACTGACGAAGAGGTTGTTCGTGCCCGAGAAGTTGGCCATGAACACGTCCAGGTCGCCGTCATTATCGAAGTCGAGGAAGTCACACTCGTTCTCATCCTGATTCGGATCGTTCTGAATCCAGTCAAACATATCGAACGTGAGGTTGCCGTTGTTGCGCAGGATTCGATCCTGGAAGCCCGCGTAGTTCTTGGCGTACACATCGAAATCGCCGTCCACGTCACCGAATTCCATCTCGTAGTTGCACGTACCGGACAAGGTCGCACCGGTGTTGAGCAGAGCAGTTTGCGTGATGTCGCTGAAAGCGTTGGAAGGGAAACTACCGTCAGCCTGCAGGTTGTTGCGGTAGACCCGGGCCTGGCTGTTACGGATCGAAGCGAAGACGTCGAGATCGAAGTCGCTATCCAAGTCGACAAGGTCAATGTCGAGGGTGTGCAGTTTGATGTCCGCGCCTACGTTGACCCAAGGCCAGCATTCGTCGAAGCGCCCGTCGCCGTCGTTCATGAAGACGCGGCTGTCCCGAGTCCCGTCGATGTTCGGGCCATAGCTACTGTGAAAGAGGTCGATGTCGCCGTCTAGATCGAGGTCGCCGAAGTCGCAATCACAGGAGTAGTCGCGCCAGGCCCCGCTGTTGCCACCGATGACCTGATCTGCAGTAGGAACGGAGATCAGAGACTTCCAAAACGTGTTCGTATCCTCCGTGTAAAAGCCAATCGAACCAAACGGCCGCCCCCCCTGATTGATATAGGCACGGCTCGGCTGACCACCCTCAGCGGTCGAACCGCTATTGGATAAATAGATATCGAGGTCTCAATCCCCATCGAAGTCTGCGAACTCGAGGTCTCTGCTGCGGTCGTTGGGCACACCAGCAAAGCGTGTGCTGGTACCGTTGGCAAAAGTTCCAGGCATGCCCTGGATACCGCCATTGTTGATCTGGATCTCGTTCGCTTGATTCGCGCCGTCCCCGCCGTTCGCAACGATCACGTCGAAGTCGCCATCGTTGTCGCAATCGCCGATGTCAATGTTCTCCGAGCGACCGCCCCCGAACATGATGAAAGCGCTAGGGAAGTTGACACCGATCTGCTCATCGTCCAGAAGCCCACTAGCCTGGGCTGAGCATGGGATCGCCAAAGGGGCAACGGCAACGAAGGCAAGGAGAGACAGACGAGACAGAGCGATACCCATGGATTCGCCCTTCGAAGAGGTGGAGTCTGGCCCTGGCGTAAGACGAGGCCATAGAGACAGGACACACCCGCCACTCAAACTAGAGCGCAACTCGCTTGTCGAAAAAACAGGCGAGTTCGCGAAACCTCTCGGGCGAAAACTGCTTGCCGCCGTGGGAAACAACCCTCAGCGGCCCGCAACCCGCTGAGTCATCTCTGCGCTTCGCCGATGTATCCCAGTTGTCGCAGCTGTTCCAAGAAGTCTGGGTCGTCGACTTCCTCCTGGGGTAGCTGAGCGATCACCATGTCCACAACCTGCTGCCCTTGCGCTCGCAACTCGTCCGCGAGGGATTGTTGTTGAGGCGCCCTCATGTCGAGCCACTGAGGTTGGTGATCCCAGAGGCTCTCGAAAGTGGCGAGACACTCTGGCTGCTGAAACCACGGTGCTAAGAGACGCCACGCTGCCACTTCACGAGTGGGCGCCGTCGTCACCAGCCGCCTCCAATAGCGATGATCGTCCGTGCGCAAAGTCATCGAGAAGCCGCTCTCAAAAGACCGCGCCGCCGGAACCCCGTGTCCGCTGAGTACGCTCTGTCCATCGAGTGCGTACGGCGCTTCGAGGCCGAGAAGGGCCAAGACCGTCGGCGTGATTGCCAAGGTCTCGGTCAGTGCATCACTACGGCCCGGCTGAAGCCCCGGCGCGCGAACCGCCAAGGGCACGTGCAATACGCCTTCGGTCATGGAGAGTCCGTGCCCAATGCGATGCCATGTCTCGTACAATTCTTCGCCGTGGTCAGCGGAGAAGATCAAGGCCGACTCGTCACTTCGGGGAAACTCGTCAAAAGCGTTCAGGAAACGGCCGAGCAGTCGAGACGAGCCGCTGACCTCCGCATCGTAGAGGGCGTTCAATCGCTGCAGCACATGCTCCGGTGGCGCCTCTAGGGTCTCCTCGAATCCCGACAGAAACTGCAGCTGGTCGAACTTGTTGGAGAGCGGGTCTGCCTTGTCATCCCAGTCGGCGGGCCCAGGGCTGTACTCACTATGTGGATCCATGAGGTGGATCCAGGCGAAGTAAGGCACACCATCTGCTTCCGCCTGGCGGATGAACTCGAGCCCCGCGTCGACGACCGCCGCGCCCCAATCGCGCTGGGGTCGATTGCTGTCCATGCCACAAAAGCGCACGTCCCAGCCTTCGTTAAAGACGCTCGGTTTCACCGACTGCAGCTTGCAGAGGTTGGCGACGAACGACCCTGTACGCAGACCAGCCTGCTGTACCATGACCGGCAAACTGATCACGTGGTCATGCAGCTTCTCAGTCTGGTTCATCACCCCATGGCGAGGCGGCAACAAGCCTGTAAGAAAACTAGCAACCGCCGGACTGGTATTGCTGGCCTGGCTATAGGCCCGGTCAAAGACCAGAGACTGTGCCCCTAAGCGCTCCGTGGCCGGACTCGACGGTGCGTCGGAACGGTACATGGCGATGCGGTCGGCGCGCAGAGTATCAATGGTGAACAAGACCACAGATCGAGCACGGGGATGCTCGGCAAGCGCATCCAGCTCAGCCAGCGCAGCCACAGGCGACTCACCTACCGGGGCAGCCACGGGTAACTCATCGCCGCAAGCACTCAGAACAAGGCAGCACAGAAGCAACAACAGGCGATGAACCATCTGGATGTCTGTCCTCGTGAATCGAACACAAGAGAACCGTTCTGACCAGCCTGATCGAAACGGCGCTGGGCGCTCGCAAGTGGGACGAGCAGGATACACGGGCATTCGCCTCTCGCCGAATCGCGTTCGGCTCAGTCACCCGGCCTGCCAAAAGCTCTGGTCGGGCAACTTCATGACGCCCCCGCACATCCTCCGCCCGCTGCTGACCCCGTGACGTCTCGCTGCATGGCAAGAACGCTCGCCCTGGCTCGCTCGCCAGTGGGCAACATTCGACATTGCAGCTCACCGAAACTCCGTGGCTGCTAAGCAGGGGCCTCAGCCTCTTGCCAAACTGCTACTGCGGTACTGCGAACTCGGCACGTCGTGCGCTGACAGTTTCGCGGCAATGACAGCCTTCGAGGTGATCGTTGACCAGTCCCATGGCCTGCATGAAGGCGTAAGCCGTGGTCGGTCCCACAAAGCTCCACCCACGCTTCTTCAGATCTTTGCTCAACGCAATGGACGTGGGGGTCTTTGCGAGCTTGATCAACTCAGCATGTGTCATCTGCTGGGGACGCTCAGAAGCCGGTGGTTCCCAGCGCCAAAAATACGCCGCCAGGGAGCCAAACTCAGCGACGATCTCAAGGGCACGGCGGGCATTGTTGATCGTGGACTCGATCTTGCCGCGATGGCGGACGATACCTGCGTCCTTGAGTAAGCGTTCGATGCTCCGCGAGTTGAAACGAGCCACCCGCTCCACCTCGAAGTTCGCGAAGGCCTGACGGAAGTTCTCGCGCTTGCGCAGAATGGTCAGCCAGCTCAAGCCCGCCTGAAAGCCCTCGAGGCAGATCTTCTCGTACAACCGCCGATCGTCATCAACGGGGAAGCCCCACTCGGAGTCGTGGTAGCGGCGGTAGTCCGCAGTGCTGTCCGCCCAGTAGCAACGGGGCGTGCCGTCGGCCCCTGAGATGAGGCCTGTGGGTGGATGCGTGCTCATGGTTGGATTTGAAGGATAGGCAAAGCCCCCGCTCAGGGCACATCAATCTCCGGCTGCTCAACCCACAACCTCAGCCACGCCAGCTTCCCCTGCGCGGCCCCGATCCTGCGATGCCCTGACCACTTGCCATGCTAGCGTCAACGACTGCCGCCGGAGCAGTCCTTACAGTGTTGCTCCCGCGCCCGTTCACACCACACCCACCCGAGAACCCCGATGAAGCTCCCGACCCTCACGCTCGCCCTGCTCGTCCTGCCGTCACTCGTCGCCTGCAACAGCTCGCACGCCCCTGAGACGAGCGCCTTCGCTGAGCTCACCGGCCTGGTTGCCGTGCTTCAGCCCACAGCCGGCAGCACCGCCAATGGCACGGTGACTTTCACGGCCGTCAGCGATGGTGTGCAGGTTGACTTCGATGTGTCCGGACTTGGCCAAGGTGCCACCCACGCCGTGCATGTTCATGAGTTTGGCGACCTACGTTCCACCGATGGCAAGAGCCTCGGCGGACACTACAACCCTGAACAACACGATCACGGCCTGCCCGTGACAGCCGGTCGCCACGCTGGCGATCTGGGCAACTTGGAAGCCGACGCGACAGGACGTGCCAGCTCTTCCATCACCGTCAAGAACATGAGCCTCGCCGGCCTCAACAACCCCGTAATCGGCCGAGGCGTCGTAGTTCACGCCATGGCCGACGACGGCGGGCAGCCCACAGGCAACGCAGGGAGCCGCGCGGCCATCGGTGTCATCGGAGTGGCGAAGCCCTGATCGTTAGGGCAGCGACCTACCCCAGAGCCAGCATGCGCTCCACCGGGACCAGCGCCCGCTTGCGGATGTCTTCATCGAGGTTGATCTGAGGCTTCATGTCTCGCAGAGCTAGGTACAGCTTTTCGAGGGTGTTCAGGCGCATGTAGGGGCACACAGCGCACTCACAGCCGCTGTCCGGGGGAGCGCCAATGAGCGTGGCCTCTGGGCGAGCCCGCTGCATCTGGTGGAGCACGCCCATCTCAGTGGCCACGATGAAGGTGCTCTTGTCAGAGGTCTCCACGTGCTTGATCAGGCCTGTGGTCGAACCGATGAAGTCAGCGATGGACAGCACCGCGTCTTCGCACTCGGGGTGGGCAATGAGCTCGGCCCCCGGATGACTGCCCTTGAGCGCGATGAGTTTGCGCGCAGAAAACTGCTCGTGCACCACGCAGAAGCCGGGCCATTTCACGAGCTCGCGGCCGGTGTTCTTCTCGACCCAACGGGCAAGGTGCCTGTCCGGGGCGAAGACCACTTTCTTGTCTGCGGGGATCGACTCGACCACCCGCACCGCATTGCTCGACGTGCAGATGATGTCGCTTTGAGCTTTGATCGCCGCCGTGGTGTTGATGTAGCTGACCACCACATGATCCGGGTAGTTCTTCAGCCACTCCGCAAACATATCTGGTTGGCAACGATCTGCCAGACTACACCCAGCATCGAGATCGGGCAGTAAGACCACCTTGCCCGGGTTCAAGATCTTTGCCGTCTCAGCCATGAAGTGGACGCCACAGAAGGCGATCACCTCAGCGTCAGTTTCTGCCGCCCGCTGTGACAACCCCAGGCTGTCGCCCACGTAGTCAGCGATGTCCTGAATCTCTTCGTCCTGGTAGTAATGGGCCAGGATGATGGCGTTCCGCTCGCCCTTGAGCCGCAGGATTTCCGCCTCGAGATCGAGGGTCGGGTCGACGCCAGGGCGCTCAGTGAACTGAAACAGGTCGGCGGGTAGAGCCATGGCGCGAGGTGCCAATCGGGGGGCAGAAATTGCGCCACCCGAATCGGCGGCAGAGGGAAGAGCCCATGCAATATACCCCGAGACGGGGCACGGGCGCTTGGTCGCGATATACCTATTGGGTGGGCAACGCGACGGGCCGCTCACGAACAGCCAACCCAAGCCTGCCTGAGACTTTCCGTGCCGTCCCAGAAACAGCCCATTCTCTTCGACCCCGAGACCTCACCCCAGCTGGTGGTGTTGATCGATATCGAAGAAGAATTTGACTGGGACGAAGACTTCGATCGCCAAGCCACAGAAACATCTCATCTCACCCGACTCCAAGGCGCCATCGATGTTTTTCAGCGCTTCGGCATCGTTCCCGTGGGCGTGTGCACCTATCCCGTCGCCGCCCAGGGAGCCTCCGCTGCCATCATCGAAGAGCTAGTTTCGTCCGGCCGCATGGTGGCCGGAGCACACCTCCACCCTTGGGTCACCCCGCCCCACGACGAGCCCCTTGAGCGGCGCCTCTCGTTCCCGGGCAACCTCCCTCGTGAGCTCGAAGCTGCCAAGTTGTCCCAGCTCACCGAGGCTATCTCCCTCGCTCTCGGAACGCGCCCCCAGGTCTACCAGGCGGGGCGCTACGGCTTGGGCCCTGCCACCCGAGAGCTGCTCAGAGAACAGGGCTACCTGGTCGACATGAGCGTGTGCCCGCCGTTCGATTACAGCTCCGAGGACGGCCCCGACTACTCCCGGGAGTCGAATCACCCCACTTGGCACGGCTCGGGAGAGACGAAGCTCTTGAGCTTGCCGGTCACCGGGGCGTTTGTGGGTGCCAGCGGCCGTTGGGCTCCGGCCCTGTTCAAGGCCGCCAGCAAGCCGAGCTTGTCCTGGGCACACTTACCGGGAGTCCTCGCTCGCACGGGGCTCGCAGAACGCTTGCGCTTGTCCCCCGAAGGTCAGACCGTGTCGGACATGCGCCGCCTCACGACGCATCTCTACTCCCAGGGCTGCCGCGTGTTCAACTTCTCGTTTCACTCGCCCACGCTGCTCCCAGGATCGACCAGCTACGTGCGCAGCGAAGCGGACGCCGAGGACTTCCTCCAGAGGCTTTCCCAGTACTTCGAGTGGTTCCTCGGAGACTTTGCGGGCCGCTCCACCACGCCCCTCGCACTCCACCAAGAGTTGTCATCCGCACCCACTGATAGAGGGCTGTAAGACACTTGAAGATCCTTGGTATATCCCCCCTCGACAAGGACGCGACAGTCGCCCTTGTTGAAGATGGGCGGGTCTTGTTCGCTGCCGCTGAAGAGCGCTTCAGCCGAGTCAAGCAGCACGCTGGGTTTCCGCACGCGGCTCTCGAAGCAGCTCTGCAAGCCACGGGCACAAGCGCGGCCGAAATCGATGGGGTGGCCTACCCCTTTCTCGATTGGGAGGACGAAGCCCGGCTGATGACCGAGGCCCTGAGCCAAGCGTCCCGGGATGGCGAGCGCGAAGACGGCGACCCTCACGCGCTGAGACAATCGATCGACCAAGCCAGGACCGCGCTGCTCGCTGCGCAACGGGCCAACGGTCCACGAGAGGCTATCTCCGGCTTGAGCGACCCCGAGCAGACCATGGCGAAGGGCCCGCTCAAAGCCATGGCCTATCGCGCCTTGGGAACTCACCCATTCTGGTCAAAACAAGCGAGTGAGCGAGCCAACAAACGCTGGCTCTCCCAGGCCATTGCTGCCCACAAACACTGGTCGAGCGAGCTCCAAGCAGGGCTCGCAAACCACCGCATCGAAGCCCCCCTTCGGCGGAGCGAGCATCACCTCAGTCACGCCGCAGGGGCCTACTACGGCAGTGGCTTCGAACGAGCCCTGATCGTCACTTTCGACGGCTACGGCAGCGGCTTGGCCGGGTCAATCAGCCTCGGGGACGGGGGCAAGATCGAGCGTTTGGCCGGGCTGCCGTTCCCTTACTCCCTGGGCAGCTTCTACGAAATGGTCACCTCGTCCCTCGGGTTTCACCCCGATCGGCACGCGGGCAAGGTGGTCGGCCTGGCGGCTTACGGCGATCCCGCGAGGCTAGCCCCCATCTTGCAGCAGCGTCTGCGCACCCACGACGGCCAGTTGCGCATGAGCCAGAATCTCAACGTGTTCTTTTCACGCCATCTGGCCGAACGCTTCCCCATGATCGACGTGGCCGCGGCATGGCAGCAAGCCCTCGAGGTGACCGCCTGCAACTTGGTCGAATCTTGGGCCCGTAAGACAGGCTGCGAGCACCTGGTTCTCGCGGGGGGCGTGGCGGCCAACGTGAAACTGAACCAACGTCTGCACGCGCTACCGTCGGTGTCTCAGACCTTCGTTTATCCGAACATGGGTGACGGGGGCTGCGCCGCAGGTATCGCACAGCACATCTCGTGGACCGGCGGCCCCGGTGCACCGATGAAGACCGCCTACCTCGGCCCAACCTTCGACCGGGCAGCCATGAAATCCGCCCTGGACGCCGCTGATCTGACCGCCGAAGAACCCGCAGACATGGCCGCTGCTGTAGCCGCAGCCATCCACGCCGGACAAGTGGTCGCACGTTTCGACGGCGCCATGGAATACGGGCCGCGCTCCCTGGGAAACCGCTCGATTCTCTACCACGCCCGAGAGCCGTCGGTGAACAGCTGGCTCAACCAACGTCTGGGCCGCACGGAGTTCATGCCCTTCGCACCCGTGACCTTGTGGGAAGCCCGGGATCGCTGCTACCGCGGGCTGCAAGGTGCGGAGCACGCCGCTGAGTTCATGACCATCACCTGCGACTGCACTCCGTGGATGGTCGAACATTGTCCAGCCGCCGTACACGTGGACGGCACCGCCCGACCGCAACTCTTACGCCGGGAAGCGAACCCCGGCTACTACGACATTGTGTCGGCCTACGAAGCACTGTCGGGCATCCCCTGCCTGATCAACACCAGCTTCAACATGCACGAAGAGCCCATTGTTTGCTCCCCTGCTGATGCCGTGCGGGCCTTTCTGCTAGGGCAGCTGGACACCCTGGCCATGGGCCCGTTCTTGGTGCGTCATCCGGGTCACAGCGGCCGGTAGGTGAGCGCAGAGCGACTCACCTCGGTCCGTAACCCGCTGGCAACGCAGAGCCGTGCAGCAGTCAGCCCGCTAGTTCAGCGACTCCGTGGCCGCTCCGTTCTGCGCCTCGTGGTTTGCTGCTGCAAGAGGTGGAGGCCCGACCTCTCGCGCTCTCTTCTCGCCCTCGAGAGCGAAACCATGGGCGAAGGCCAGCAGGCGCACCATCGTCTTGTCGAAGCGCCGCTGTCCCACGTAGCTACGCACGTAGTCGATGAAATCCAAGGGCAGAATCACGCCGTAGTAGCAGAGCCAAAGCACTCGAAAGGAACAACCAGACAGACCGAAGAGATCCGCCCCAGGAAGGGCCCAGTCGAGAGCGCTCAGCACCACGAGCAACGCCAGCCCCACATCAAAGTTGGTGCTGAGAGAGCGCGCGGTCACGAGATCGAAGCCCAGCCGAAAGACCCCTGACTCTGCCCGCACCGTCTCCTTGACGTTCTCAGACTGACTCAGCTCAGCAGCTCGCTGCACCGCATCGTCAAGGTAATGCCCATAGGGACGGTCGCCAGACGACCCTGCTGGCAACACACTGTTCACAAAAACCAGGCTCGGCACGGCAAAGAAGAGCTTGAGCCAGAGCGTTGCCACGGATGCGCTAAATGCGGCACCCAGCATCCAAACGCTGCCCGTTTCCAGCCAGCAAGTTAGCCCCACGGAGGCAAACACCAACGGCTTCACGATGAAGTGAAAGATGTACTCGTAGTAGCCCCAGCGGGCGTGCTCAACCTTCCGCCAGCGAGCCACCTCGCCATCCACGCAATCGAGCAGATAGTACATCACGAGGATCACAGCCCCCGCCACGGCCGCCCCTGGCGAGATCAGCTGAAGCGCTGAGCCAACGATCCCGCAGACCAGCATGCCCACCGTGGCCAGATTGGGCGAAAGCTCGCGATCGATGAACAGCTTCGTCAGCGGAAGAGACAAACGATCGCCAAAGAGCAGACCAGACACGTCATTGCTGCTAGCCACAGGCCGTTGGCAAACCTCTCGTAGCTGCTCGAAGCTCACACCCATGACGCTCTTTGTGCTCCCACTGGTGAGGCTGCCCAAGGACGGTATCTGCGCGTATACTGACGCGCCCAGCAAGAATACCCCAAGCGGACCTTACACAAGTGGTCTCTCCCATCACCGTCACTGACATTGTCGAGCGCCTTACGGCGCTGCCCTCCGATGAAATCTGTTGCGACAGCGTCTCCGAACGGCTGGGCGATTCCCCGCTCGACGAAGACTCTCTGCGCCCCTTCATCACCTGGCGCGAGGACAAGTACGCCCGCAACTTGATCCACCGCTGCGACTTCTTCGACGTGATCCTGCTTTGCTGGCAGCCGGGGCAGGTCACGAAGATCCACAACCACAACGGCAATCTGGGTTGGATGCGGCTGGTCAGCGGCGCCCTTCGCGAGACCAGTTATCGGCTTCCCGGCGGCGCCTCCATCCCCGACCTCAGCTCTATCGAAATCGACGAGTTCGGCGTAGGGCAAGGGGTCGAGGTCGAAGAGATGGGCGAGACAGTGGTCGAAGAATGCGGCACCGTTTGCGTGGTCGATCGCGAGCGCCCCATTCATCGCGTTGCCAACGCCTCCAGCACCACCGACAAGATGATGACTCTACACGTCTACAGCCGGCCCCACGACTCAGCCTTGATCTTCAACCCCGAGGCGCGCACCTGCGAGCGAGCCCAGTTCTTGTTCGACACCGTGCCAGAAGGTCTCGAGGTTCCGAACCTGCGCTGAGCCGGTAAGTTCCGCAACCTGCACAGTCGCTGGGCTAGTCCTTGGGTGGAGCGTCCAAGGGTTGAGGCGTTGGGCCACTCAGCCCCGCTTGACCGCTGAGGGCAGGCCTCTCGAAGTCCTGGGTGAGCTTGTCCAAGGCCAGAATCAGCTGCTCATACTCCATCAGCTGAGTGTGGTTGAGGACGCCTTGCAGTAGGTCGGCATCCTCGAAAGGATCGGCCAGCAGGTCGTAGAACTCCTCGCTCTTTGGACCGAAGCGAATGACCTTGTAGCGGTCATTGCGAATGGCCTGCTTCCAGTTTGCGTAAGGTGCCAGCCCATTGGGGGAGAACACCTCTGAGTACAGCACCTCCCGTGCAGAGGGTAGCTGCGGGTTCGTCACGAACGGCGCGAAACTCACCGAGTCGAGTTGCGTGCCAGCAGGCAACGCACTGGCGAGATCAACACCTGCCCATTCGGCAACAGTCGCGAAAACATCCGTGACGTTCACCAGCGCTGTGGATTTTTGGCCCGGCTGCCCCACTTGTGGACCTGTGACGATCATCGGCACATGGACACCGCCCTCGTACATCTTTGTCTTGGCTTTCATCGGATCAAAGGGCGGCACGGGAACAGGAAAAGGGGTGCCGTTGTCCCCCAGGAAGATCACGATCGTGTTTTCGAGATCAGCACCCAGACCCGATAGCGCACGACCCAACTCGTAGTCGAGCGCCTCTAGATCTGCCTTGTAATAAGGGCGGGGGTCCACATCTACAGGAGCAGCCATGGTCAGGTCGGTGCTGTACAGGCCTTGAGGCGGGGTATGCCACGGCGAATGCGGCGCATTGAAGGACAACACCGCGAGCCAGGGCCGCTGTTGCTGCGACTGCCAGCTCAGAAACCAATCCACCATGTCGGTGGTGATGTAGC
>JBLIMM010000062.1:0-17146 GCA_047638635.1 Pseudohongiellaceae bacterium
CTGGGGAAAGGCGGTAGGGAGATGAACCCTGTCGCTCAATGGATGATAGACCAAGGTCCGACGTTCTTTGTGCTGATGAAGGGCGTGCTTTCCGGTGCCTGTCTGATGTTCGTCATGCTGCACAAGAACTTCAAGGCAGCCCGCACGGCCCTCGGGGTTGGTTTCGCCTTTTACTTTCTGCTGGGTGTCTACCACCTCGTCCTTCAAATAATGGCGAGTTAAAGGCCTGATGTGAGTCTTTGCCCCGGGACTGGGGCGGGTGAAGCGTGTGATTCGTGGCCTCCGTGTGGCCGCTAGCAATCACATGGTTACTTTCGGTCGGGAAGAAACATCTAAAGGAACAAGGCTGCGCTTTGCGCGTTAGTGAGAGGGCCGACTGCACGGTCTGCCCGAGTGCCCACGTCAGTACGGCGGAGGCATGCATCACATGGCCTCGACGATTGCCCCCGCGATCGCCTTTTTTGAACCCCTCTCAGAGGAGTGAATGATGAAGCAGCCCGAACTCGTTCCCTTCAGCCCCGCAGAGAAGAAGCGCGTTTTGCGCCAGGCTCTGGCTGCGGGCACCCTTGGCTACGACTTGCTCGACCAGCTCCTGGTGGAGGCTTGTGCCACGGATGACGCCATGTCCGCCCTGCTGAAGTCCCTAGAGGGGGTTCGCATCGTGGATTCTTGGGATCCCGAGGACGTGCTGGCGGTCACCATTAATCGGGGTGCAACCACGAAACGCCGCTGGTCCGAGGACGATTTGGGCCTCTACAACGATCAGGCCCGGTCAGCCCCGCGGATGAGCCGAGGGCAGGAGCACTTGCTCGCTCGGAGGCTTGAGTTCACCAGGGCGCGGATGGGCCTCATCGTCGATGGCTCCAAGCTGCCCGATGAAAGCCGTGATCGCATCTTGGAGCGGGGTCTCAACTGCTCCGTTCTGCGGGGCGAGCTCGAGTTGCAGGATGACTTGTCGGCCGTGGAGGTGGACGAGATCCTGTCCTCTCTGCCTTGTGCTGGCGACGACATCTTGGCCCGGGATGTGGTGGCGCAATACAACCGTCTGCGCTCGCACTTCGTGGAGCGCAACCTGTACTTGGTGATTGGCATGGCTTCGGCCTACCGGACCTACGGTTTGCCGATGATGGACCTGATCCAAGAGGGCAACGCGTCGCTGATCCGTGCCGTGGAGAAGTACGACTGGCGCAAGGGCGTTCGCTTTCAGACCTACGCGGCCTTCTGGGTGCGTCAGGCCGTTGAGCGACTGATCACCGCAAACCGTGGCATCGTGCGGGTCCCGAACTACATCCAGCAAAAGATGCGTCGCCTGCGCCGAGAGGGCAAGCTGCCGCGGAACCACAAAGATGTGGACTTGAAGGACGTGTCGACTCTCTTTGACACCTCTACCCAGGCGGCCGTGCGCTTGATGGCAACCGACCGCGCGTGGTTCTCCCTCGACGCGCCGCTGGGCGATGAAGAGCAGCAGTCATTCGCAGCTCAGCTTGAGGCGGATGAGTCTGATGAGAGCCTCTCTGCTGGAGAGAACCGTGCCCTAGCTGAACGTCTTGAAGAGGTCTTCGTGACCACGCGCTTGAGCGAGCAAGAGCGCCAGGTCTTGATCGAGCGCTTTGGTCTCAGTGGGACGCCTCGTCGGACTTTGGAGCAGATCGGACAGTCGATGAATGTGTCCCGAGAGCGGATCCGACAGATGCAGGTGAAGGCCATGTCCAAGCTGAAAGGGCGCATGGCCAAGGAGACGCTGAAAGACTTCCTCTGATATTCGGATCTCCGGGGTCGACGGTCGCTTTGGTGGTGGTCTCAGCTCGGCTGGGCTGGCTCGCCAAAAATGATGACTTCGTCGGCCCCGCATGCCGGGCAGGAGTGCGTGCTGGCTGGTAGACTGCCGCACAACTCCAGGAGTGTGTGAAGGCTGTGATTCACGTCGACCCCTACAAACCGAATGCACCGATCACTTCGGTGTATGACCCTGCGAACGACCCCCGCGAGATCACCTACTTGCGGGTCTCCGTGACCGATCGCTGCAACTTGCGTTGCCGCTATTGCATGCCCGAGGATCAGGACTTCCTGGCTCCCGATCATCTGTTGTCGTTCGATGAGATCGAAGCGGTGGTGTCGGTGCTCGTCGGGCATGGCATCCGCAAAATTCGGCTCACAGGCGGGGAGCCTCTCTTACGCAAGGGGCTTGCTGAGTTCGTTGCCCGGCTGAAGTCTCTGGATCACGGGCTCGAAGTGGTGATGACCACGAACGGCATGTTGCTGCAACGTCATGCCGAAGCGTTGCGCAACTCAGGGCTCGACCGCTTGAACATCAGCCTCGACACCTTGCGGCCCGATCGATTCGTCAAACTGTCACGACGGGATGGCCTGGCCGATACTCTGGCTGGCATCGAAGCAGCCCAGGCGGTCGGCTTTGAAAGAACCAAGGTCAACGTGGTGGTGATGGGGGGGGTGAACGACGATGAGATCTCTGACTTGTTGGCCTGGGCGCACGGGCTCAACCTAGAGCTGCGCTTCATCGAGTTCATGCCCATGCAGTCGAATAGTTACGGCGCTCAGGCTGAGCGCGTTCCTGTCGCGGAGATTCGCCGGCGTATTGAAGAGGTCGGCGAGTTAATCCCCCGAGAGCGTGAGAGCAAGGTGCAGGGTCCCGCAGAGAACTATGTACTGCAAAGCACAGGTCAGCGGGTGGGCATCATCGCGGCGATCTCGCTGCCGTTCTGCGCTACATGCAATCGCATTCGGCTCACGTCTGAAGGGGTCTTGCGCTCGTGTTTGTTTGAAGGGGGCGAGGTCGACGTGCGCGATTTGGTGCGCAGCGGAAACATCGAGAGTGGCCTGATCGAGGCGCTGGATTACTTGCGCCGTTGTAAGCCACCGGAGCATGCGGGGCTTGGCCACGGGCAGATGAACCGTATCGGCGGGTAACTGCCCATTTCTGGCGGGCGTGTGGCGAGCTGCTTCTTTAGCGCGCTGACCGTGCCAGGGCCGCTATTCGTACTCGTTCGCTGACCCAGTTCTCAGGGAGCGCGAGAAGGCGAGTGGCTTTGTCGAAGAGGGCCAAGCTGCGTGCATTCTTGCCTTGGCGACTGGCTCGTCGCGTGGCGTGGAGGCTTGGCCCTGCCGGAAGTTGTGCGAGGAACGTCCGCTCCAGGATTGCCAGGGCCGGGAGAGCGCTCAAATTTTCAGGCCAGCTCTGACTGAGTTGTTCCCATCGCTCGGGAGCGACAATGTGCTGGTAGGCCTGCAAGTGAATCGCCGCAAGCTTAGCCGGGCTCTTTCTCTGGCGACTGATGCGTACGGCGAACTCAAGACCGAGCCATGCACTCGCATGCTGGGGACTCGCTGCGACCCAATCGTCCGCTGCTGCCAATACAGCGCTGGAACGATTACCACCCTGCCTGTCGCCGTTTCCGAGGGAGCTTTTCATGGCCGCGGCGAGGGCTGCAAGGCCCTGAGTCGTGGGGACATCGCTGGCGTGCCCCTGTGGGTTTCCCGCAGAGAGGAGTCGACCGGCGGCGAGGCCAGGGATTTCAGCGGCGGCCGAAGTGCTGTCGATTTGCTGCCACAGTCGGCGTGTCTGAGGTGTGAGACCCGAGATGGCGGTAGAGATGGCCGCTTGGCGGGTGGCTTGGGCAGCGTCGACGGCGGGCTCTTGTAGGGCACGGTGAGCGCTCCAGCGGAAGCGAGCGTCGTCGCCCGAGGCCCATGCGAGAAGTGCAGAGAGTTCGCGGCGGGCTGAAGTTTGGCCCGGCTGCTCTGCACGCATGGGCGCGTCGTCGTCCAGTAGCGCAAGGAGGATTGTCTCTGCCAATGCGTCGTGCCCGTATTCGTCAAGCACGTCCACGTCGTTGGTGAAGAGCAGCTCTCGCTCCCGCGCCGCGAACGCCGTCGCGAGGTCAAGTGTGGCACCGCGGTCGCGGAGGTGTTCGGCAACCGCGACCAGCTCTGGAACTTCGATGCGTCCTTGCAGGCCCAGAGGATGGGTTGCGAGGACCCAATCCATACCTCGCTCGTTGGCCACTGTCTGTAGCGCAGTCAAGGCGTGGTCGAGCTGCTTGTTGTTCACGACGCGGCTGCTGAGCTTTTTGTGCTGGGGGAACTGTTTGTTGGTGTCGACCCCACGAAGCACGGAAAGATCGCCGACGATCGCGATCACAGCACGTGCGTCTGGCGCACCGCGTAGCAGATCAATCAACTCTTCGGGCGAGGCGCCAGGAGCGGCAAGGACTTCGAAGTGTGCGTCGCCCAAAACGCCACTGACAGCGACCATGTCGTTGAGCACCTGGGCGCAGCGATCGCCCTCGGCGAAGAGGTTCCCACCGAGCAACAAGATGCGCTTGGCTGCGTGTGGATCAACTGCGTCAGCACAGCAAGGGAGAAGCAGTGCCAGCATCATCGCCAAGGGCGCGGCAAGCGGAATGCGGTGCCGAATCACGAGTCTTCTTGTTGGGTTTTCACCAGCCATGGGGGAGCGCTGAAGGTGACCTCGGCTTGCTCGGCCAAGCGAATGATTTCCATCAGGCGCCAGTAGGTTCGAGCGATAAATTTTGGGTGACTCTTGGCCCAGTCGTTGTAGTCGATGGCGGCGGCCTGCAAGCGGTTGCCGAAGTCGGCGTGGTCGCCGGTGCTGGGTGTTTCGCCAGCGAGCTCCAAGCGCAGCTCGTGCACTCGTCTATCTGTTCGCAAGAGCAGCTGAACGTCAGGGATTTCCCGTTTAGTCAGGGCCCAGTCTCGAAAGGCGCGCGACGTCCCCTGGAGTTCTGACTGATCACCGCTGCCCAAGTATCCGAGAGATTGCAGGACGGAGATCGTGGCCCGGTCTTGGCTGACGTCGCCCGTGGGGAACTTCTTGTTGAGCTGCTCCGACCTGCCGTAGTGGGCTCGTGCGATGAGGCTGATTTCGCGGGTCTTCTCCGCACGGGACTCAGCGAGATTGTGTCGCTCGTCTGAGTCGGCACGTCGGTCGAAGAGTTGTTCCGAAGCGGGCATGACGTCGAGCAAGCCCAGGGGGTCTCGAGCCGAGTCGTAGCTGAGTTCTTCGCCGCCCAGGTCGTAGCTCATGTCGTCGACAACGGGGAAGTAGCCTGGGGGCGTGGTGGGGCCTAAGTGCCGTTGTGCGATCATCATCGGCGGCAGGCCCACCGGGGAGATGTACTTGTAGTCATCGCTGACCCAGGTGAACGAGCGCATGTTCTGGGACCAGCCGAGAAGCGAATCCACCGAGCGGGCGAATCCCTTCACGAGGCCTAGCAAGCTCTCGCCCTGGAGATCTTGGTCGCCCTTCACGCCCGTGAGCTCGAGCACTGTGCGGGGGATGTCGACCAGGCCGACGAGTTCGTCAAAGCGCTGCCCCGCGCCCTCGCCACCAGGGAGGCGCATGATCAGTGGCACGAGCAACTCGCTGTCGTTGAGCAACAAGCCGTGGCCCACGTGCAGGCCGTGATCAAGGAACGACTCGCCGTGATCGGAGGTGACGATGATGAGCGCGTCGTCCCAGCGGCCCTCGTTGCGCAGCGTGTCGAACAGCTGTCCCAAGTAGAGGTCGGCTTCGTGAATGCCCGCGTCGTAGTCGTTGAGCAAGTCGCCCAGGCGCGGATAGCTTTTCACGCCCATCTTGGCTTGCTTGTGCAGGAAGCCAAGGTTGTGCATCTCAGCGTCGCGAGGGTCGGCCTCTACGGGGCGGCTGCGAAAGCGTTCGAGAATCTCGGGGGACACTTCGTCGTAGGGCGTGTGCGCGTCGAAGGTGTGCAAGAACAGGAACACATCGTCGCTGCCTTGGTTTGTCAGCCAGTCGAGGGCGTCGGGCATCAGCCGAGGGAAACCGTTCGGCCCGTCCGCGGAGCGCTTGTCGTCGAAGGTGTCGAAGCCCCGATCAAATCCGTAGCGTCCACTGACGAAGCCCCCGTCGGTGAAGGCGCCCGTGGAGTAACCCGCGTCTGCGAGCCGGGTGGCCAGGGTCGTCGCGTTGGGGGAGAGTTTCGCGTTGTCGTTGCGCACGCCGTGGGCAATGGGGTCGAGGCCCGTGAGCATGGTCATGTGCGACGGCAGGGTCCACGGGGCGGGAGCCAGAGCTGTGTCGAAGACCACAGACTCTTGGGCCAAGGCATCGAGCACCGGCGAGACCTCCGGACGTCCGCCGTAGACGCCGAGGCGATCGGGGCGCAAGGTGTCCAGAGAGATGAGCACGATGGTGCTCGGGCGCGAGAAGCCGGTGACACTGGGGGGAGCGTCGCTGTGCGCGTGATCGCTGTCACCGCAGGCCGAGGCAAGACACACCAGGGCGCCCAGGGCGAGCGATCGTAGGGGGGGGAATCGCATCATGAATCGGGTCATAGGACGGCCATCCTCGCCAGAGGCCGCCCCACTGGCAAGGGCAGGAGCGACGGAGCTTTCAGATGCCTCGACGCAGCCAGCGATCCACGGGGCGAAACCAAAGCCGCCTGGCGAAGTTCGCGCCCAGGTACTGAGCCCAGTTTTCGAGAGTGGCGAGTTTGTCCGACCATTGCGTCCATGCCTGGAGAGTGGCTGCGTCTGCCCCGGTGGCCGCTGCAATGAGGCCACGGTAGTGAGCCTTGGCCGCCGGGATATTGACCCTCAGATCGGCCATTCGGGGGACGGTGGTTAAGCCCACAAGCCGTTTCAGGTTGCGATGGTCGCAATAGATGCGCCGGGCCTCGTCCCAGGCGGGACGATTGTGGCTGTGTTCCACGGTGGCATCGGGGACGAAGGCAATGCGGCCACCGTCGCGAATGACCCTGGCGGCCCAGTCCACGTCCTCACCAAAGGACACCGGGGCGAAGGGCTGGCGCTCCCAGGCAGAGCGGCGCACGCAGGCGATGACATGGTCGTAGCGAATGAGCCCCAGGCGCTCCATGGGCTCGAGCTGCTCCCAGGCCAGCTCGCCGAGCTGCTGTACTTGGGGTTCTTCGCCTCCGGCCCACTCGCCGATACGGGAGGTGAGCACTGGGTGGCAGCCGGGCAAGGGCTGCTGGCGGCCGTAGGAGGCGCTGAGGCCCGGATCTGCTAGGAGGGGCGCGACGAGGTCTCGGGCCAGAGTCGTCGTCAGGGGCAGCGCGTCCTGTACGGACAGGATGACGAACTCAGAGTGGGTGGCGGCGACGGCGTCGTTGCGCGTGCCTCCGTGGCTGAAGGTGCGCTGGTCGATGGCTTGCACCGAGGCTCCGGCAGCTCGGGCAGCGTCTGGGGTGCCGTCGCTGCTCCCCGAATCGGGGCAGTACAGCGCAATCTCGTCCCAACCGTCTTGCTGGCCCCAGGCGGCGAGCACGTTGAGCCAGCGCGGCCCCCCGTTGAAGGTGGGGATGACCAGAGCCACCTGCCTGCTGGCTGGCGGTTGAGCCACGGTCAGCGCCCAGCGGCTAGATCGGCAGCCATGGCGCTGTGGAGGTCGATGGCCCGACCGAGGCACTGGTCTGAGTTGTGGTACTCGTAGCGGCCGAAGCGCCCCACGGCGTGAAAGCCACGCTGGCCGTCGCACCAGGAGACCACGCGCTGCCGTTTGGCCTCGAAATCGAGGTCATAAAGAATGTAGGCCACCTTGTTCAGGGCCGCGTCGGTGACCGTGACCGAGCTCTCGTCGAGGACGCCAGCCCGAGCCAAGCTCGCCGCCAGCTCTTTGCGTCCAGCCTTGTCGATGGCCGGGGGAGTGCCCGCGTAGGTGACCTCGGCCATGACCGAGCTCTTCCCCGTGGGGGCGTTGTTGGGGCTGTAATTCGACAGGTAGGTGATGCGGTTGGTGGGGCCGAGCTGCTTGTGGGGCAGATACACCCAGCTGTAGTCGGGCACTTCGTCGTGGTCAAGGCCGACCAAGTAGCTGGCCACGCCGCGATATTTGAGATTGCGGGCTGCGGCAGCGGCGTCCGGGTCCATGCCTGCGATGACGTCGGGGAGCACGTGCAGGGGGATTGTGGAGACCACCTTGTCGAAGCGTTCGCCGTCCACCAGCCAGCCGTCGCCCTTGGTCTGCTCGATGTGCCGCACCCGGTGTCCGGTGACGATGCTGTCTGCGATGGGCCGGGCGATGCGCTTGTGCATGTCCGCGAAGCCGCCGTTCAGCGGATAGCGGAACACCGATTGGTGGGTGTAACCCTCGGTGGTCGAGCCCAGAGAGGCCCGTAACACGTCTTCTAGAGGCGCGTCGGGTACTCGGCCAGCGATCCAGCTGGTCCCCATGGAGGCCAAGTCGGCCTTCCAGATCTTCTCGTTGTAGGGGTCCATGAAATGCTTGGCGATGCCTTCGCCCATCTTCCAGCGGATCCATGCTCGGAAGTCTTTTGGCTCGATGGCGCCATTCTGCCGATCGATATGGGCCCGCAGGACTCCCTCGGTGCAAGCGATGTTGTGCTCGAGGGGCAGCTCGCCCAGGGCGTTCTCGAAGGGGTAGCTCACCCAGTGGTCCGGGTCGTGAAGGATGCGCGTCTTGCGCGTACTCACGTGGGCAGGCTCGTCGGCGAACAGCTCGTCCCAGAAACGAGCGACCCGCTCGTCTTTGGTGAACAGGATATGCCCACCGGCCAAGTCGAAGGTGTACCCGTCGACCTCGCGGCTGCGGCAGAGGCCGCCGATTTCGTGGCCGGCCTCAAAGACCGTCACGTGGTGCCCGTCGGCGGCCAGGAGCCGGGCCATCATCAGACCCGTCGGTCCTCCTCCGGCAATGGCGATGCGTGCTGACATGGGAGCATTCTCCCCGGACGAGCTTCTGTCTACAATCCTCTGCTACCCGAGGATCCTGAGGTCCCCTTGAAGGACACCAACGACCTGCCCCTGACTCGGGCCATTCGCAGCCTGGCCGTGCCGGCGGTTTTGGCCTTCCTGCTGCAGAACTTCTACCACGTGAACGACACGTGGTTCTTGGCCCAGGTGGGCCCTGAATCGGCCAATGCGCTTGGTCTGTTCATGATTGTGTCGGTGGCCAATTTCGGCTTTATTCTCACCGTGGCCCGGGGGACTCAGTCGCTGCTGGCCCGGCGATTCGGCGCGGGAAACTTAAAGGGAGCCGAGCAAGCCTTAGCCCAGGGTATTCGGCTGGCGGGCATGGTGCTGATCCCCCTCGGGGTGGCTGAGTACGTCTTCATGGAGGACATTCTGGGCCTCATGGGGGGCACAGGCTCGACGGTTGAGCTGGGGGCGGCGTACATGCGCCGGCTGCTGCTGTTCTTCCCGTTCCTCTTCGCTTCGCCGCTTTTCGAGTTCTGTTTTCAGGGGCTCGGGGACACGCGGACCCCGTTTCGCTTGCAGGTGATGGCTGTCGGGGTGAATACCCTGCTCAACTGGCTGCTGGTCTTACCCCACGAGATCGTCAGTGGCCCGGCTGGTTTGAGCTGGGGTGAGCAGATGATGCCCTTTAGCTTGCCTTGGGAGGGTCAGTTGAGCTTCGGGGGCTGGGGCGTGGTGGGAGCAGCCACAGCGACGGGGTGCTCACGAATGTGTTCTGCGGTGCTGGGCTTCTTCCTCTTGGTCCGCCGTCATCAGATGCGCTCGCTGGTGAGCCTGCCCAGCTATCGGTTGCGGCCCAAAGTGGTCGGCGAGATCTTGCGCGTTGGCCTCCCCGCGGGGAGTTCGACGTTGCTCTACGCGACCGTGGGAGTGGTACTGACCCAGATCATCTCGCGCTTTGGCCAGGATGCCTTGGGGGCCTACGGCATCGGCTTTCGCGGGGTCGAAGGCGTCTCGTTCATGGTGGTGCTGGGCTTCGGCGTGGCTTCGGGGACCGTGGCTGCTCACGCCGTGGGTGCGGGAAACCTGGCCCGAGCTCGGGCGGCGGGGCACGTGGGCGCAGCGATGTGCGCCGGGGTGATGGCCGTGACCACCACGGCATTCTTCTTCTGGCCAGAGGTTCTGGTGGGCTTTTTTACTGATGATCCGACGACGTTGGGCATCGCTTCGGGGTACATCACCATCATGGCCTGCTGCCAAATCCCCCAAGCTGCTGAGATGGTCTACGGGGATGCCATGGCCGGGGCGGGCTCGGCCATGCTGGCGGCCTGTGTGTCGATCCCCGGGAATGTGCTGCGGGTGCCGTTGGCCTGGCTTTTTGCCGTGGAGCTCGATTGGGGGCTTGAGGGTGTGTGGTGGGCCATCGTGGCCAGCGCGCTCTTCAAGGGGCTGGGGATGACCTTGCTCTACCTGTCTGGGCGCTGGGAGCGGGGCATGCTTGCTGGTCGTGGCATGCTGGATTCCGGATGAATGAACTCGCAGCCACTCTCGCCGAGAAACTCAGCTCTCGCCGAGCCACGGTCGGGATTTTGGGCCTGGGCTACATCGGCTTGCCCATTGCGGCGGCCATGGCTGAAGCAGGGTTTTCGGTCCTGGGCTTTGATGTGGACGCCTCAAAGGTCGAGCAACTGCTCGCGGGGCGCGATTACCTGAAGCATCTGGGGCCCGATTTTGCTGCGGGGCTCATGGCCGGGGGACGCTTCGCACCCACGGCGGACATGGCGCGCTTAGGTGAGCCCGAGGCCCTGGTGATCTGCGTGCCCACGCCCTTGGATGCCCATCGTGAGCCGGATTTGAGCTACGTCACCGGGACTGCCGAGGCGGTGGCAGCGCGGCTGCGCCCAGGCCAGCTCGTGGTGCTGGAGTCGACCACCTATCCAGGAACCACTCGGGATGTGTTGCTGCCGATTCTAGAAACCTCCGGCCTGAGTTGCGGCGAGGAGTTCTTCTTGGCCTACGCTCCCGAGCGTGAGGACCCTGGGCGGCGGGATCTGACCACGGCGCAGATTCCGAGATTGGTAGGGGGCATCGACGATGTCTCTGCAGAGCTGGCTCGGGCGCTGTACGGCGCGGCGGTGGAGACAGTGATCAGCTGCTCGTCCGCCGAAGTGGCCGAGGCCGCCAAGTTGCTGGAGAACATCTATCGGGCGGTGAATATCGCCATGGTCAACGAGATGAAGACGTTGATGGTGGCGATGGATATCGATATCCACGAGGTCATCGATGCGGCGGCTACGAAGCCTTTTGGCTTCTCGGCGTTTCGTCCCGGGCCTGGGCTTGGTGGGCATTGCCTGCCCATTGACCCTTTTTACTTGGCCCACAAAGCCCGTGCGATGGGGATGCCAACGCGCTTCATTGAGCTGGCGGGCGAGGTCAATCGCGCCATGCCGAAATACGTGGTGGAGCGCACATGTATGGCGCTGCTGCGCCGGATGGTTGAGGTGAGCGGTGCCCGAGTGCTTGTGCTGGGGTTGGCTTACAAGGCGAATGTCGACGACGTCCGTGAGTCGCCGAGCTTCGTGATCATCGAAGAGCTGCTGGCCCTTGGTGCCACGGTCGACTACCACGACCCGTGGGTGCCGAAAACTCACCCGGTGCGCCACGCTACGATCCCACCCATGGCCAGCGTGGCCCTCGACGGGACGACGTTGCCTTTGTACGACGTGGTCGTGGTGGCCACTGATCACGCCGCCGTCGACTACGGTTTGGTGGCGGCCAAAGCGCGCTTAGTCATCGACACTCGGGGGGTGATGGTCGGGCGTGATGTTGCTGGTGAAGTAGAGACCGCATAACTCCGCTGACGCACGCCACAGTTCAGTCACCGACTTTGTTTCAGCGTGATAGCGGCGTGATCAGTACAGAGGGACAGTCAGTTTTGGGCGGGCAACACACCGGTTACACCTCGGTGACACCTTGGCTTGGTGGCCACCGCTAGACTGGCGCCCCTATCAGCGCAGGTCGGATTTGGATCTCTTCGAGGGAGCAGCACTCTGTCCACAGTCAGTCGACCATCGGGGAATCGTCTCGCTGTAGCCTGTGCAGCTTGGACGGCCTGTACAGCCTGTACAGCTTGGACAGCTTGGACAGCTTGGATTGCGCTCGTGACCACGGTGGGTTGCAGCTCAACGCCCTGGGTCGACGAGGCGGACAATCAGGTGGCGAACGTCTTGGCCTCTGCGGAGCGCACTGCCCTCGAAGATCGGGCCGACTGGATCAAGCAGCCCGAGGCAGCTGTGCCCGAAGAGCTAGCCGAGACAGACAGCGGTGGGGCCGCTCAAGACAAGCCGGCAGAGCTTGGCCCGCAACCCCTGCTGATCTCGCTGGAGAGCGCCTTGCTGGCGGCCTTTTCCTCGGCCCGGGAGTACATCACCGCCGAAGAGAACCTGTACCTGTCCGGATTGAGTTTGACCGGCACTCGTTTCGGCTTTGGTCCCCAGCTGGACTCGAGCCTCAATACGGGCTGGGCCGACTCTGAGAATGGCTCGGGATCGTCGTCCGCTGGAGCTGACTTTCGCATCAGCCAACTCCTGCGGACGGGCGGCACGGTGAGTGCGTCCGCTGACTTTGGGACGAACTGGAACGGTAGCCCTGGGGCATCGCGGAGCTGGACCACTGGTGTGGACTTCAGCTTGACCCAGCCCTTGGCGCGAGGCGCGGGCGAAGCGGTGGCTTACGAGTCGTTGACCCAAGCTGAGCGGAGCATCTTGTATGCCACCCGGGACTTCGAGCTGTTCCGCCAAGATCATGCCATCGGGATCATCGCTCAGTATTTTGATCTGATTCGGGATAAGACCCAGCTGAGCAATGACGAGCGCAACTTCGACCAGGCTGTGTTTGACCGTGAGAAGTCAGAGGCTTTGCGAAGCGTCGACCGGGCCAAAGACGAGGATGTCTTTCTCGCTCGTCGTCGTGAAGTCGATGCCGAGACTCGGCTGCTGGTGGCTCGCACCGACTTTGACTTTTCTCTCGATGCTTTTCGCATTCGCTTGGGCCTGCCAGAGGCGAGCGCGATCACCATCGGCGAAGAGTATCCGCCCTTCGAGACTGTAGCTCTAGATGCTGAATCGGCGGTGGAGGTGGCCTTGCACAACCGCTTGGATTTGCAGACGTCCAGAGAGCAAGTCGAGGACACTCGGCGTCAGTTGCGCATTGCCAAAAATCGCTTGTTGCCCGACGTGGATCTCGCCGTGGGATACGGGCGGGGCGACACCAGCAGAGAGCTCGGCCGTCTTGGTCCCACCGAGTGGAACTCGAGCGCGGCTTTGAGAGTCGAGATTCCGTTGCAGCGGCTGCCCGAGCGGAATGCCTATCGCAGCACCATGATTAGCAACGACCGGGCTCAGCGAAATTTCGAACTGCTGCTGGAGAATACCGAGAGGGACGTGCGCAATTCATTGCGCGAGTTGTCTCGGCTCGAAAAGCAAATCGCACTGGCCGGGCTGCAGATCACTCAGGACGATCGCGCGGTGGTGGTCACTCAGATTCGCTATGAAGCCGGTGAGGCTGACAACCGCGATCTACTCGACGCGCGGCAGTCGTTGATCAACGCGCGTAATGGCCTGATTCAAGTGCAGGTCAGTCACTACATCGGTCGCCTTCGTCTCTATCGAGATCTGGGCTTGCTGTTCATCGAACACGACGGAAGCTGGCGCCTATGAAACCGTTTGTGCTGATTCTCATCTTGCTGGGTGGGGGCTTCGCTGTCACCGAGTACTTGCCAGAGCTGCTAGAAGATCAGGTGGCTCGAACGGTGATTCCGCCCGAGGGGTTGGTGGCTGCAAAGCGTGGTCCGCTCAAGGTCACTTTGATCGAGAACGGTTCGTTGGTCGCCAAGGATTCTTCGAAGGTCGACGCCGATATTCGTGGTGATGCCAAGATCACTTGGCTGATCGAAGAAGGTACGACCGTGGAAGAGGGCGAGGTGCTGTGCAAGCTCGACCCTACCAGCCAAGAAGAGCAGTTGGAGCAGCGAGAACTGGACATCGTGCAGGCTCAAGCCAGCCTGGACACTGCGCTGACCGACAAGGAGATCCAAGAGCTGCAGAATCAGTCGGACATTGAAAATTCAGAGGTGGCCTTTGAGAAGGCTGAAAAGCAGCTGGAGCGCTACAAGAAGGGTGATGCCCCAAAAGAGCTGCGTAACCTTGAGATCTCCATTTCCGAAGCGAAGACGAACAACACCAAAGCTCAGAAGAAGCTTGAAGACAGCAAGACGCTGTTCGAACGCGAGTTCATCAACAAGCTTGATTACGAAGAGGACGATCTCGCCTTTAACCGCTCGGTGGTGCAGCTGGAAGCAGCGAAGCGTGACCTCGAGATCTTCAACGAGTTCACAAAGCCCATGACCATGCGGGAACGCACGGCCGCTTTTGCCGAGGCTGAACGCAGTGTGTCGTCGACTCAGAAGCGCACCAAGTCGTCTCTTAACAACAAAGAAGTCGCGATCGTTCAGTACCAGAAGCGCCTCGAGAAACTGGAGAAGCAGCGGGACGAGCTCATTGAGCAAATCGAGAAGATGGTCCTGGTTGCGCCGATCCCAGGCATCGTGATCTACGGTGACCCGCAGCGGCCTTGGCGACGTGAGAGCATTCGCGTGGGCGGCGAGATTTGGGGCAACACGACGGTGATGACTTTGCCCGACTTGCGCGTGATGCAGGTCAAACTGCGGGTTCACGAGGCGGACATCAGCAAGCTCGCTGAGGACCAGCGCGTGTCGGTGACTTTGGATAGCTACCCGGGGCTGGTGCTAGCGGGCAAGGTGACACGAATCGCCACCATCGCCTCAGGCGACAACCAGTGGGACAACGATCCCGAGGTGAAGAAGTTCGATGTAGAAGTGACCATCGACAGCGAGTCTCTCAAGATCGAGTTGAAGCCGGGAGTGAGCGCCAAGGCTGAAGTCTTCATCGAAGAGAAGGAGGACGTGCTCTTCATCCCGCTGCAGTGCGTGTTCTTGCAAGAGGGCAAGCACTTGGCGTGGACCGTAGGAGAAGGCGGCGATCCCAAGGCTGTTGAGATCGACCCGGGTTTGAGTAACGACTCCTACATCGAGATCTTGAGCGGCTTGGAGCACGGTCAGAAGGTGCTGCTCTACAACCCGAACTTGCCCACATCGACGATCGAAACCGAAGAAGATGAGCAGGGTGAAGACGGTGACGGCGGGGGGAATGCTGAGAAAGGCGACTCGTCGTCCGCTGGCTCAGAGCCCAGTGCTCCGGCAGCTGAGTAAGTTTGGCTTCGCTGATCTACGCGAACTGACCCACGCCAACGAAAGAGCCTGATCTTGCCGAGCCCTGAACCTGTCCTCGAGCTACGCGCCATTGAGAAAATCTATGGCATGGGTGAAGCGTCTCTGCGGGTCTTGAAAGGCATTGACCTTTCGATTCTCGAGGGAGAGTACGTGGCGATCATTGGACCGTCAGGTTCGGGTAAGTCCACGTTGCTTAATCTTCTGGGGTGCCTCGATCGGCCGACCAGCGGCGCTTATTTGTTGAGCGGCGAAGATGTCGCCCAGTTCAACGACCGTGAGCTGTCGCGCATTCGTAACATTCGCATTGGCTTCGTCTTTCAGTCGTTCCATCTGATTTCGCACCTGACCGTGCACGAGAACGTTGAGCTGCCGTTGTTCTATGCGCGCATGGGCCGGGCAGAGCGGCGGAAGCGTTGCCGTGAGGTCTTGGAGCGGGTGGGACTAGATCACCGTCTTGATCACATTCCTGCTCAGCTGTCCGGCGGTGAGCGTCAGCGTGTGGCAGTGGCTCGTGCATTGAGTAACAACCCCGCGCTGATTTTGGCGGACGAGCCCACGGGCAACTTGGACAGCACTACGTCAGCCGAGATCATGGACTTGTTCCGAGAGCTCCATGGCGCGGGGCGCACGGTGGTGGTCATCACCCACGACCCAGAGATTGCTGCGGCCGCTCCTCGGCGAGTGTTGTTGCGCGACGGCTTGATCGAATCTGACGTGGCCGAGGGGAGCGTCGACCCGTCGGTTGTTCGTAACAGCTTGGCTGGCATACGAGCGCCCACTGTTGCCCCTGCTACGGACACCTCTTCGTGACGTATCTGATCGAGCTGGTCACAGAGGCGCTGCGCAACCTGAGCCGCCACACCCTCCGTTCGTTCCTCACCGCTCTGGGCATTATCTTCGGCGTGGCTTCGGTGATGTCGATGATGTCCACGGGCGAAGGCGCTCGTCAGGCGATCCTCAGCCAGATCAGTGAGCTGGGGATTACGAACATCATCATCAATGCCAAGAAGCCGCCGGACGAAGCGGACGTCCAAGACGAAGAGGGCGGCTCCACACTGGAGTACGGCCTGACCCTGCGGGACTCAAAGCAGATTCTCGAGACCTTGACCATGGTCGAGCAGGTCTTGCCTGTGCACGACGTGGATAAGTGGATCTGGTTCAAGAGCCGGCGTATCGAAGCGAAGGTCCGTGGTGTCACGACGGACTACTTTGAGAGGTTGAACCTCGTCCCGTTCATGGGCCGTTCTCTGAGCGCAGTGGACGGCGATCGCCGTCATCGCGTGGCCGTGATCCGCGAGCGTTTGTTGAAAGAAGCTCGTTACATTGGCGACCCGCTCAAGCTCGACCTGAAGATCGGCAAGCAGTACTTCCGTGTGGTGGGCGTGCTTCCGGACAACGAGTTTCAGAGCCCCAACAAGGCGAGCTTGGGAATCGACGATCGTTCGCTGGAGGTCTACGTGCCCTATCGCACGGTGGTCGACCGCTTCGGTTTGTCAGAGGTGAAGCAGCGCGCTGGTAGCACGGAAGCGACACGGGTGGAGTTGCACCAGATTGTCTGCGCCATCGACGATGAGTCGCGGGTGATCACTGCGGCGCGGGCCATCAAAACGATCTTGGAGAAGTTTCACGACAAGCGGGACTACGAAGTGGTTGTGCCCCTTGAGTTGCTGCAGTCTCGTCAGCGCACTCAGAAGGTCTTCAACATCGTGCTGCCGATCATCGCGGGCATCTCGTTGCTCGTGGGCGGCATCGGCATCTTGAACATCATGCTGGCGTCGATCACCGAGCGCACCCAAGAGATCGGCATTCGCCGGGCCCTCGGTGCCACGGGTGCGGACATCACCTGGCAGTTCTTGGTGGAGACTGTGACCCTCTCTGTCGTGGGCGGCTTGCTCGGTGTTTGCCTGGGACTGTTCGGCGTGTACCTCGTGCGTAGCTTCACGGAGTGGGATGCCATCGTGACTCCGTTCTCTGTGATGCTGTCCCTGGGGATCTCTTGTTTGACCGGCGTCGTGTTCGGGCTTTATCCAGCTCGGCGTGCGGCTGCCATGGATCCCATTGAGGCGTTGCGGCACGAGTAGGGGGCGGACTGCTTGTCTTCCTCGGGGTGCTGCGTCCCGTGGAGCGGTTGCCCCCGGGGGGGCGGCGCGCTGGGGGCGC
>JBLIMM010000063.1:0-16947 GCA_047638635.1 Pseudohongiellaceae bacterium
CACGACCTGCCCCACAGAAGACCCATTCACGAAGACCTGCACGGTCTGCGGCAAGAGATCCTCCCGCCCCGGAAGCGCCCCAAGGGAGAGCCGTAAGAGACCATCTCCGGGGGGCAGCATCAGCAGCAAGTGGCGGCGCACTGAGCCGTCCGCATTCCAGCCACCGTACACCTGAAAGAGCCCTTGCCCGCTGTCGAGGTTCACGCCCGGCCGCAAGGCGTCCACGCCACTCTTGCGGGCCGAGTCACTCTCTCGCCGCCAATCATCAGGCCCCTTGTCGGGTGCTCGAGCTTCGGCATACGCCTCGGGCACGGCCTCAACGGACAGATCTTCGAGTCCTTCAACCCAGCCCTCTTCTGCGAGAGCCTCTGCGCACCACTGAGCCACCACGCCAAGAGTCGTCGCGTTGCTGTGCGGATCAGACCCTAAGGTGAACTCTGTTGGGATGTGGCGAAAGAGTTCCAGCACGGGGACCTTCAGACCACTCTCAGCGACGCGCCTCAGGAGATGCCAAAAATAGGCCTCCTGTCCCCACTGCAACAGCATCAACTGGGCACCACGGCGCGTCAGCTGTTCATGGAGTAAGTCAATCGACTGAGCGTTCTCGGCATAGCGCCTCGAGGACTCCGGTGAGATGTCGGCAATGATCGCCAACGGGCCGAAGCCTTCCCTAAACATCGTGTAGGGCCTGCCCGAACGCTTCAGCCTGCGCGCTGCCGCCAACCTCCCGGACAGACTCCGGTCGAGGCTCACGGCCAACAAAGGGTCTGCCGAACCATAGTCGAGGGCATCTCTGCGGTGGCCCGTGGCGTAAACGCTGTAGGTATTCGCGAGATCGTTACTGATGGGCAGGTACAGCACGATGTCCGGGTCGTACTGATCGAAGTGGTCGAGTAAGAAATGCACCGCGTTGCGATGGTTCCAGCCCGGAGCAGCTACCGTGCGACAGATCACCGGGCGGCTTCCCGGCGGGAGCGCTCCGTTCAGCAACAGCTCCAGTTGGTGGGCCAGGGTCTCGTCGTCATCCACTCCCAGCCCGAAGGCTACCGAGTCGCCAAGAACAATGATCTCCAGGGGATCAACGTCTGGGCCCGTGGACGGCTGCGTTTCTGGACGCACGCGCATGCCCAAACTATCTGTGACCATCTCGCCGTCACCAATGAAGAGTTCGGCCTCAGCCCGCATGGTGTAGCCCACCATGGGGTCTTCGTGGACGCGATACAGCCCCGTACTCTGCACCGAAGCCACGATACGGTCCGCGTCTCGCTGCGCCCGCCACTCAAGAGAGGGCTCATCAACGACCGAAGCGCCCGTTACGAGTTCACGTAACGAGCGCCCGGTAGAGAGTGACAGCAACCCTTCGCCCAGTAAGAGAGCGAGCAAGGTTCCTGCCAGTGCTACGGCGAACCGGCCAGCAATGGCCGATCCGTCTGTCATGCGTCAGCAGCAGCAGGTGCCTCTTCAGCATGGCTAGCAACGGCATCACCGTCACCAGCATCACCATCCTCGTCATCTCCGTCGTCCTCTTCGAGGCCGCCGGGATCAGACAGGTCAATGACCATGCCATCCATGTCGAGGGGCACAACGTTGACCTTGATAAGGACGACGATCTCACCGTAAAGATGCATGGAGACCTCAGTCTCACCAGCCTCCTTGAGGTGGAACTCCATGCGCACCATGCGCTGTTCCACATCCCAGCCAGCGGCGACCAGAGCCAAGTGAATGTCTTTCTCGGTGACCGAGCCGAAGAGGTGTCCCTCGTCGGTAGCCCGAGCTTCGACGTTTACTACGGTCCCCTTGATCTTCTGAGCCAACTCCTCCATGGAGGAGATCATGGCCCGTTCTTCTTCATCGGCCTTGCGGTTCAGCGAACCCAGCATGCGCAGGCTGTCGTCGGTGAGACGGACAGCGTGGCGTTTGGGTAGCAGGAAGTTACGAGCGTAACCGTCTTTCACGGAGACCTGATCACCAGGGCGACCAAGACCGGGAACGGATTCAAGCAACAAGAGCTTCATGTCGTCTCGACCTTTCTATTCAGCGACCGACGAACGGAAGCAGGGCCATGTTGCGGGCGCGATGAACGGCCCGGCGCAACTTGCGCTGACTCTTCGCCTCAAGATTGCTACGCACCCGGGAGAACAGCTTGCCCTGAGCGGAGATCATGCGGCGCAAAACGAAGGGGTGCTTGTAGTCGATCAGCTCCCAGAGCTTCTTCTGCTTCTCGCCTTCTTTCAGCACCATGGGCAGGTCGATGTCGGAGCGCCGGGTGCCACGGCTGTTCGGCTCGGCCAGAGGCTCGGGCATATCAGCTTCGGCGGGGATCGCATCAATGGCGATGGACATGGAGCGCAAGCAGCGATCGGACAGGTGAACCTCACGGTTCAACACATCGTTCACCCCAGATTCGGCACCGTAGTAGCAAATCACGTAGCTACCGGTCTGATTGCCAGCGATAGGGTAGCTGAGCTTACGGTTGGCCCAGATCATCGTGTGCTCGATCTTGCCGCCGGCCTTTTCAATCATCGCCGTGACCACCTCTTCTGGGGTGGCCGGCTTGGGCGGCTCGGTGCCTTCGGGCAGCTCTTCGGCCCCAGGCAACGGCCCGGGATCACGGTTGTGCAGGATAAACATACCCTCGTAAAACTTCATATCTCGTCCCTCGGACTAGAGTAGAGGTGTGAGGGGAAGCCACGAACATTCGAGGCGCCCCCAGCGGGTCCCCCAGGCAAGTCTGAACGAGGTGTGTCAGACAACAGCTTAAGGACCGGGACAGCGAACGGGACACCGTACCCGAGGGCCCCGCGAGCCACAAGACAGGGTCAAGATCAGAATCGATCCAAGCCCCTTGCTCTCTGGCTGCAAGGTCGCGTTAGGGCTCGACCGAGTTCGCGTCGCGCATCAATCGGTCGAAATCGCCGTGGCTCAGCCAGTCACTCACAGCCACTGCCGCCCGATCGAGCATCTCGTCGACGGTGGCTTGCTCCCCCCGCTTGAAGGGCCGCAGGACGTACTCAACCACCGGAACCCGTCCGGGATCACCGATGCCCACCCGCAACCGCGGGAGATCACCCCCCCCGGTGAGTTCAATGATCGATGCGAGGCCTTTTTGCCCACCCGCAGAGCCTTTGCGCCGACAGCGCAGCTTGCCCAGGGGCAGGTTGAAATCGTCACAGATGACGAGCACTTCGACGGGCCCGTCCTGCTCATCAAGCAGATCCCGGGCCGCTCGCCCCGAGCGATTCATGAACGTCGTGGGTTTGGCCAGCAAGATCTGGACCTCCCCCGCCCCGCCCTCTGTGGAGGAGGGGTCGCGGGCGCCCTGAGGCAGCCGGGTCGACGCCACGAGCGCCCGTCCCTTTGTCAGGAACGGGCGCCCCAGGCGCTCGGCAACTCGATCGAGCACGTCAAAGCCGACGTTGTGCCGGGTGCCATCGTACTCGGCCCCCGGATTACCAAGGCCCAAGACCAGCCGGGCCTTCGGTGCTGACAAGAGTTACGCGCCGTCCTTCTTGTCGTCGGCCTTCTCGCCGTCGCCTTCACCCTCAGCAGGTGCAGCCTCTTCTTCTTCGACCTGCGCCTTGGCCGGGCTCACACCCACGATAGGCTCGTCGGTGCTCATGTGAGCGACGTCAAGCTTCACGCCCTTCGGCAACTCGATCTCACCAGCGTGGAGGATCTGGTTGATCTCCAGATCGTCGATGATGACCGGGATCGAATCAGGGATCGACCCAGCAGGGCACTGAATGGACAGGGTGCGGTGATGAATCAGCTGCATCCCACCCTCAGTGACGCCCTTGGCGTTTCCGAGGAAGTCAAGAGCCACCTCAACGTCGACCAGTTCGCTCAGGTCAATGCGGGCCAAGTCCACGTGCAACACGTATTGGCCGAAGGTGTCGTACTGCACCTCCTTCACCAAACACGATTCCACAGCACCCTCCACCTCCATGGGGAAGACCTGATCGGCGGTGGACAGAGCCATCTCGAGAGCGTGTGCATCCACGGTCGCGGAGTAGTTGGGCTTCCCGTGGCCAAAAATGTTCACGGGGATACGTCCATTGTCTCGATCCTTGCGGGAAGCAAGGGAGCCAACGGACGTGCGAGCTTCGGTCTTCAGAATGTTGTCTTCGGTACTCATGGTCTTCTCAGGGATCGGCCCGTGATGCTCGACGTCAGTCGACGAACAACGAGCTCACGGAGCGGCAGACGTGGATGCGATGGATGGCCTCGGCCAGCAGCGGCGCCACGGAAAGAACTTCGATAATGTCTGGGTATTCGGTGTGAGGACACACACTGTCGGTCACGATGACCTTGTCAACCTTCGAGGCGACAAGTCGCTCAAGAGCCGGGCCAGCAAACACACCGTGGGTGGCAGCGATGGTGATCTTCTGCGCCCCGTGCTCCCGGCACAAGCGCACAGCATCGGTGATCGTGCCACCGGTGGCGATCATATCGTCCAGCAAGATGACATCTTGGCCCTCGACGGAGCCAATCAGGTTCTCGGCCACAATCGAGTCTGGGCCCATACGGCGCTTGTCGATCATGCCGAAAGGCATGCCTAGCATCGTGCTGTAGGCCCGGACCATCTTGATGCCACCGGCGTCAGGAGCCACGATCGTGGTCTGTTCCCGATCGAAGTGCTCGAAGCGGGACTTAAACACCGGCTTGGCATAGAGGTGGTCAACGGGCACGTTGAAGAAGCCCTGAATCTGCGGGGCATGGAGATCCATGGTGATCACCCGGTCGATCCCGGCGGTCACTAGGCAATCAGCCACCAACTTCGCCGTAATCGGCACGCGCCCTTCGTCTTTGCGGTCTTTCCGCGCGTAGCCGAAGTAGGGGATCACCGCAGTGATGCGCCCCACTGACGAGCGGCGGCAGCAGTCAATCAGCGCCAGCAGCTCGACGAGGTTCTCGTTCACCGGTGGGCAGGTGGGCTGGAGAATGAACACGTCTTTGCCGCGCACATCCTCAGAAAGCTTGATGTTCACTTCGCCGTCTGGGAAGCGCCCCACCAAAGCCTTGCAGAGCGGTTGCTCCAAGACCTTGGAGATCGCATCCGCCAGCGCTGGGTGCCCCGTACCTGCCAACAAGCCAAGACCACTGTAGATATTCATCATGATGGGTCAGTAAGTCCTGAGGGTTTGCTCAAGGCTGCGGTGGAAGAAGAGGGATCAGAAGGATCGCTAGAAGAGCGTAACGGGCGGGCCGGCACGCCGACCCACACAGCACCGGGCGCAATGACCTGGCCACGAGTGACCACAGCCCCCGCCCCTGTCATGGCACCGTCGCCCACATCGGCGGGCGCCACCAGCACGGTGCCACTGCCCACGAAGGCCTTTTCGCCGATGCGCGTCTTGTGCTTGTGCTGGCCGTCGTAGTTGGCCGTGATCGTGCCCGCGCCGATATTCGTGCCAGCGCCAATGTCCGCGTCGCCCAAATAGCTGAGATGGCCGGCTTTGCAGCCCGGGCCCAGGCGACTGTTCTTTGTTTCGGTGAAGTTGCCCACCTTGGCGCCCTCGTCGAGCACCGTCCCCTGGCGCAAGTGGGCGAAGGGGCCCACATCGCAGCCGGTGGCGATGGACACGTGGCCCTCGATCATGGTGCAGGGCAAAATGCGCGCCCCTGGAGCAATGGTCACGTCTGCATCGATGTAGGTCGTCTCGGGATCGACAATCTCGACGCCCGCTTCCAGATGCTGGTTCAAGATGCGCCGGCGCAGCAAACCCCGCACCTCAGCCAGATCGCTTTGATCGTTGAAGCCCAGCACGTCTTCGGGGGCATGCCAGTTCAGCGCCGTGACCGTTTGGCCAGCAGCCACGGTGAGCGCGGCCAGGTCGGTGAGGTAGATCTCGCCCTGGGAGTTCTCGGCGGTGACCCCGGCTAGGCGCTCCAATCCCGGATCGATGTCCAGGATCCATAGGCCAGCATTGACTTCACAAAGGGCCCGCTGATTCGCGCTAGCGTCCTTCTCCTCAACAATCGCCGTCACCGTGCCGTCGTCATCCCGCAGGATGCGGCCGTAGCCGGTGGGATCGTCGAGATCGACGGTCAGAATCGTCAGGGTCGAATCGTTGCTGTTGTGCTCGTTGACGAGAGCTGTGAGCAACTCGGTGGTGACCAACGGGCCATCGCCGTAGAGCACCAGCAGCGAGCCTGTGGCTCCGGCCAAGGCCTCGCGGCCGGCCAAGACCGCGTGACCAGTCCCCAGGGGCTGGTCTTGGTGGGCGAAGATCAGCCCCTCTCGATCAGCCAAGGCCTGGCGCACCTCGTGCAGGCGGACCCCGCCCACGACGACCGTTCGTTCGGGCGCAAGGGGAGCCACAGCGTCGAGGGGGTAGCTCAGCGAAGGTCGCCCCCAAAGGGGCATTAAGACCTTCGGACAGTGACTGCGCAGGCGCTTGCCTTCGCCTGCGGCGAGCACGATGACGTGGAGTGCGGGAGCCATGTTCTGACACGATCCTAGCCGGGAAAAAGCCGCTCCAGCCTCCCAGAATCCCGCGTGCTGGTCAAGCGAGCACACCCTCGCAAACCGAGCCCTTTCCTACCGGGCAGCAGCCAACAGGGCGACGATGTCCGGGAGGGCCCGTCGCGTGGCCTCAGCACCGGCATCAATGACCTCCGCAGGGTTGCTGGCATCGAGCCAGTTTCGCCCGTCCAGGTTGGGGAAGATGGTCACGTCCGCGAGGCCTCCCCAGCGGCGATTGGCGTGCATCGTACTAATATCTTGCGCTCTAAGGAGTACGTCCATACCAATATCGGCACCGGCAGCGGCCCCAGCATCGGCCTCAAGGCTGGCCGACAGATCGACGGCCACAATGCGCGTGGCACCCGAGGCTCGAGCAGCCCGGGTCGGCAAGTTGTTCACGATGCCCGTATCGACTAGACGCCGGCCATCACGCTCCACAGGCGGAAAGAACCCCGGCACGGAGCTGCTAGCTGCCACAGCGCTGCAGGCCGGCCCTGACGTGAGCAAGACCTCTTCACCGGCGCTCAGGTCGAGAGCGGCGATGGACAAGGGCACCGCCATGTCCTCGATGGCCACGTTGGGCACGAGGCTGCGGACCACAAAGCGAAGAGAGGCCCCACCGAAGGCGCTTGAACGACGGAACATCCGTTCGAGAGCCACTTGGCGCTTTATCCCCGAGAGCACCCGGGACATGAGCCCGCTCACCCCAGAGTTGCCACTGGGCGTGCCGAAGCTCACGAAACCCTTGCGCTGAAAAGCCTCGCTAGCCACGAAGCGATTGACCCGCTCAAAGACATCCTCTGCCCGGCCTGAGTGGGCGTACGAGGCACCAATCAATGCCCCAGCGCTCGTCCCCACAATGCGCTCAATAGGGATTTTAGCAGCCTCTAGAGCAGCGAACACCCCAATGTGTGACATGCCCTTGAAGCCCCCGCCGCCCAACACCAGGGTCACCCCAGGGCCGTCGAGTTGTTGCCGCGGACCGCTGGTCGACGACTCAATGAACTGGGGACGATCGAAGTGCTGAGTCACGGTGCGATGCAGACCTTCCAACGGGGACAAAATCAGGGGCGGCTTGCGCTGCTCAGCAGTCTACTCCTCGATTGGCTTCGAAACCCTGGGTGGGCCGCCGCCCCTTTCTTCGGCCTTCGGGGGCGGCGACCTTGACCGCCGCTTCACTCCAGGGAGGCGATGACTCGCAGCCAAGCCTTCAGCCGAGCTTCTTGCAGCAGTCCATCTGTCACGGCAGCTTGCACTGCTCACTGAGGCTCTTGGTCGTGGCAGCAATCCCGAAGGCGGCAATGCTCGGCCAAGGCCAGAAGATCGGGAAACGCCGCCGCAAGGTCGTCCCGATCGTCAGCCCAAAGCCCAAACGCGCGGATCCCTGGTGTGTCGATCCAACGGGTGCCTTGGTCCAAGGTCACCAGGCGACTGCCCGTCGTCGTGTGCCGGCCCTTGCCATCCAAAGCCCGCTCTGCCCCTGTACTCGGCTCGCTTCCTGGGTCGAGGCAGTTCAGCAGCGAGGATTTGCCCACGCCGCTTTGTCCTACGAACACGCAGCAGCGCTGGGCGATCAGTGGCCGCAGCCCCTCCAGCCCCTCCAGCCCCTCCAGCCCCTCCAGCCCCTCCAGCCCCTCGCCGGTCTCCGCCGGTCTCCGCCGAGAGCCACAGCACCGGGACACCGGCCGCAACCTGGTGGGCGAACAAAGCCTCCACCTCTTTGCGGGCACCTGCGTCCGGCAAACGGTCGGCCTTATTGATCACCACCACGGGCTCAATGCCCCCGCGGGCCAGGGCCACTAGAGAGCGATCGACCAGCCCCGGTTTGACCTGTGGGGACATCACCGACGCCACAACCACAGCCCTGTCTACGTTCGCCACGATCACTCGTTCACGCTCTGGGCAGGAGGGGTCCGGACGAGAGAGCCAGGTTTCTCGGCCGAGCACATCCACCAGGCGCGCCCTGCCGTCACCTAAGAGCTCCAGCACAGCCCGATCACCGACGACCAGCTCGGGCAAATCCTGACGGTGAACGAGAGTCTCCACCAACAGCTCTTGCTCACCACACCGCACCCGAGCCGCCCCCCGCAGCACCTCGACCACGAGGCCTTTCGCAGTGGCAGCGCACCCTTCAATGTCAGCGGGCGACGCCTTGTCGTCGGCAGCCCCAGCCGGCGTCTTGGTGCGCCCACGCCGCTTGCCCATGGTCTCTCGGCTGGACAACTCCTCGCTGTTGCCTTCCGTCCAATCGTGTTGACGAGCGGGAAGAGCTTTGCGCTCTACCGCCCGCTGCTTACCTTCTTTCTTGAGCCCCTTGAGCTCCTGCCAGGTCCGTTGCTTCTTCACGCCGCGAATGTGCTGGCGGCGTTGTTTGCGCTTGTCTGCTGCGTTCAATGTCCTTGTCTCTTCACTGCGTCCTGCTCAGAACCAAACCCGCCTATAGCGAATCGTGGAGAGGCAGACTCCCCGCCGCTGGAGTCCTTCCCCTACCACTACAGCGACGCTGAAAACGAAAATCCAAGGACACGCCCGGCACATCAGACCGAGAGGTCTCTTGAACCATCAGCCGTCAGTCACTGCAGCGTGGGGCGTGCCGGGGCCAAGCCCTGAGGCGGCCCAGTTCATTCTTGAGCGGGAAGTGCTGGCGTCAGTGAGACGCAGCAATCCTCGGGGCAAGCACGAAAGCACGCATGGCCGCCACAATCGGTGCGTTCAACATAGGTTTGTCTCTCCGCCAGGGCGCTAACCTTGTCGCCACCAAGAGTTCTCGGCGGCCTCTCCGGTCTAAGAGCGAAGAAACAAAAGAGATGCAGAACCGACCGTTGCGGAAGAGAACTGGGGAAGAAGGGAAGAGTCCGCTGCGCGCATCTTCGACGAATGTCGAGAGCGTCACCGTTCGATCCTGCATCTCAAAACTGTATTTCGTGGGCAACCCCTCTGCATCGGAGAGAGGCCGGGAAAGCTTCTCTTCGAGGGCCACACACGGACCATACTCTAGTCTTGGCCAGATGCCATCGAAAATGACAGTCTAGATAGTCCCCTCGGAGGGCATCCTGTTGCGAGTTCGTGTCTGCGCATTCTGCCCTAAGCGTTTATTATGGGGGGACCATGAAGCTCTTGATTGTAGACGATGACGAAGCCGTACTCGCGGTAGTCGAGCGCGGGTTGCAGCGGGACGGTGACGGTATGGAGGTCACCACCGCATCCGCCGCTCCTGAGGCCTTACGCATCCTTGGGCAAGCTCCGGCCGGGCACTTTGACCTGATCGTCCTCGAGGTCAACATGCCAGGGGTCACGGGCCTCGAGTTGCTCAACGACCTCCGAGAAGCGGGTAGCCAGATCCCCGTCATTTTCGTCACCGGCTTAGCCACGCTCCAGGACAAGGTTGCAGGCCTGGGACTCGGCGCTGACGACTACATCGTCAAGCCGTTTCAGATCGCCGAGTTGCGCGCTCGCATTCGTGCGGTCTTACGCCGGCGAGAGTCCATGGCCCCCATTGAATACGGCGAGCTCTGCGTGGACGTGGCCCGGCGCCAGGTGCAACGCGGCGATCAGAAGCTTGAGCTGAGCCCGCGGGAGTTTGATCTGCTGTTTCAGCTGGTACGAGCTAAGGGCGAGCTGGTCTCCCGGGAAACTCTCTTGAGCCAGATTTGGGAGCTCGACTTCGACCCAGGAACCAACGTGCTGGACGTCCACGTGGGCCGCCTGAGGCGCAAGCTCGACAAACTCGGCGAGCCGCTCATCGAGAACATCAGGGGCAAGGGATACCGCATCCTGGCCCGGCGTGTAGACGGGCACTAGCAGCAGCCGTAGCCCGGCGTGTGAACGGGCACTAGCAGCAGCCGTTCGTCCCCCTCAAATCGGGGATCCCGTTAGCTCTGAGGCCAAGACGCCCCGGCGCTCACCCAGCGGCTCACCGCATCGATCTCTTCAGCGGTGAGTGGCTCACCTTCTGCAGGCATAATGTCCAAGTCGTCCGCAGGCAGAGTCAGGCGCTGAATCAGTGTGGAGGCCTCGGGTGAACCAGGCTCAACCATAGACCAGGTCCCCTCCTCGTCTCCGAAGAGCCCTCCATCGGCGAGATCGAGCCGTAATCCGCCCTTCTGTTTCTTAGGTCCGTGGCAGTCGAAGCAGCGAGCTTCAAAAATGGGCAGCACCGTGGACGTGAAGAGCAGCTCCCCAGCGTTCGCCGCCAGAGCATCCATTAGCTCGTCTTCGCCCAGTCCGTCTGCACCGTCTGCACCGTCTGCCGAGGAAACGCCCGTAGCTGAAGAACCAGCCTGGGGATCTGCGAGGCTCTCGCCCGCCGCTGCGCCCGCACCCATCCGCTGCACGTCTTGCTCACCGTCGTCAGAGCCGCTCAAGTAGGCCAGCAGATCTTCAACGGGCTTCTCCAGATAAGCCTCGCCATACACCATGTCTCCGCCCAAGTGGCCGCCGAGCGAAACCAACACCAGGCAGGCGAAGAGCACCACGCGCGAGAGACGCCGTGGCCCCGAACGTTCTCCGCCCCTGCTCATCAGGTAGAGCAACCACGAGAGAGCCGCCGTGCTCAGGGCCGCGATGCCCACCCAGCGGTGGTTCCTGAGCGTCTCTTCGAGAAGCCGGCTTGGAGGCTCGAGGTCCGCGTAGATCCAGCCAGAGCCCGCGGCCGCGGCAGCACCCAAGGTGCCCCAGAGCAGGCAAGCCCGAGCTGCCGGCGAGCGAGTCTTGCGCCCAAACAACGCCGCCGTGAGATCAAGCACAGCCGCCAAGACCAGCAGACCAATGGGAAAGTGCACCAAGGCCGGGTGGAGATGAGCGATGACAGGAGCCGTGGCCTCCCACAATCCAGGCAGGCTGAAAGCGGGCACCGCGCCCAGTCCAAGAATGACTGCCCCCGCCAAGGGGACTCTCCACCGGGCTGATTTCGAAGATAAACGTGGACTCATGAACCGATCCTCTCGCTGTCGATAAGGCTGGACCCAAAGGTCCCCCGGGTGGACAGCTGGCAGTTTAGTCACCAGAGCCCCTTGGAAACCTGGCGCGTCCGTGAGGATGTGCCAGACTGGAAGGCACGGCCCCCCAGGGGTGCCGTGCTCACCGGCACGATTTTCAGCGCCCCGTGAGCTTTGCTGCGAGCTGGCCGCCCTCTTTCTCAGAGCCCCGTGAGCCAAACCATGCACCCTGATCACTGGACTGAGGTCACTCTTCAGGTGCCGCCCGGCTGGGGCGAACTGGTCGCCGACGAACTCGCGGCATGGGCCGGAGGCCAGAGCGTCGGCCTAGAAACCGTAAACGGCGTTATCACCGCCCGAGCCTGGCGTCAAAGCCAGTCCCGCTTTGCGGAGAGTGAAGACGCTGCGGCTGCAGAACTCCGGCAACGTTTCGCCGATCTCGCGCAGCGTTCTGGCTGCGACGAACTCGCCGACCTGCGCCCGTCTGTACGGCGCATCGCCGATCGAGACTGGGCCGCCTCGTGGCGAGACAGCTGGCGCCCGTTTCGCGTGGGCCGGGTCGTCATCCTCCCAGCGGGACACGAAGCGCCTGTGCGTGACAACGACATCGTGCTCCGTGTCGATCCCGGTAGAGCCTTTGGCACCGGCCGCCACGGCAGTACGCGAGGCTGCCTCAAGGCCCTACAGCAGCGGCTCGTCCCCGGGCAGCGCGTCATCGACGCGGGCTGCGGCTCAGGCATTCTCGCCGTGGTCGCGGCCCTCCTTGGCGCCGATGAAGTCACCGCCTTTGATGTGGACATCGAAGCGGTGCGCCACACCGAACGTCTCGCGCGGGAACACGGCGTCTCCGACCGCATCGTCTTGGCGGTCGCAGATCTCGACCTGCTCGAGCAGCTCGATCGCCCCACGGACGGACTCCTGGCAAATATCGACGAGAGCGTGCTTGTCCCCCAAGCTGGCAAGCTCACTCACTGCCTTCGCGTCGGGTCCTGGTTCGCCCTCGGAGGGACTCGCGCCGACAAGGCTGACCAACTGGCCCCCGCCCTGGCCGCAAACGGTCTGACCCTCGACAGGGTCGAGGCTTCTGCTCGCTGGCGCACCCATATAGGGCAACGCTCCCTTAGCCCCCAGCCCTCTGTGGGCTGAGTTCCCCGCGAGGCATTCCGCCGCGGTAAATCAAAGCGGCCCCTTTGCGCTCCGTTGCCTCGCCCGTCGCCAACCGTCACCATGCCACCGCTGCGCCCCATCTCGGAGCGCAATGGCCCGGAGGAGTGCGACGCAATGGCAACCGAAAACAGCCACGAATGGCCCAGCGATCTGGACATCGCTCGGGAAGCAAAGATGCAGCCCATTCACGAGATCGCCGCAGGCCTCGGCCTGGGCGACGACGACCTTGAGGCTTATGGCCGGTACAAGGCCAAGGTGCGGCTGGGGGGCCCCACGCTCTCTCAAGACAAGAAACCCGGGCAGCTGGTCCTGGTCACCGCGATCAACCCCACCGCTGCTGGTGAGGGTAAGACCACCACCACCGTAGGCCTTGGTGACGGCCTCAACCGCATCGGCCGCAAAACCAGCATCTGCCTGCGGGAGCCATCCCTGGGCCCGTGCTTTGGCATGAAGGGCGGTGCGGCCGGAGGCGGCAAGGCTCAGGTCGTGCCCATGGAGGACATCAACCTCCATTTCACGGGCGATTTTCACGCCATCACCATGGCCCACAACTTGCTGGCCGCGTTGCTCGACAACCACATGCAGCACGGCAACAAGCTGGGCATCGACCCACGGCGCATCACCTGGAAGCGGGTGCTCGACGTGAACGATCGGGCCCTGCGCAACATCGTCAGTGGCCTGGGCGGCCCGACCCACTCGATTCCCAGAGAAACGGGCTTCGAGATCACCGCTGCCAGCGAGGTCATGGCCATCCTCTGCCTAGCGGACTCGCTCACCAATCTTCGCGAGCGCCTCGGGGCAATTCTAGTCGGCCAAAGCTACGACAAGAAGTGGGTCAGCGCCGCTGACCTCAACGCCCACGGCGCCATGACCGCTCTGCTCCGGGACGCGTTCAACCCGAACTTCGTGCAGACCCTGGAGAACAACCCGGCGTTCATTCATGGCGGCCCCTTCGGCAACATCGCCCATGGGTGTAACAGCGTCATGGCCACGCGCTCGGCTTTGAAACTCTCGGACGTGGTGGTCACCGAGGCTGGCTTCGGCGCAGACCTGGGCGCCGAGAAGTTCTTCAACATCAAGTGCCGCAGCTCCGGGTTGTCTCCCGAGGTTGTGGTGATTGTAGCCACGGTACGGGCGCTCAAGCTGCAAGGCGGAGCGGCCAAAACCGAGCTCGACCACCGTCAGGACAACACTCTGTCCCGAGGCGTGGCCAACCTCGCCAAGCACATCGAATCGATGCAGCTCTTCGGCGTCCCCGTCATCGTGGCGATCAACGCCTTCGTGACCGACCATGACGAAGAGATCGCGTTAGTTGCGGCAGCAGCAAAGGAGCTCGGTGTAGAAGTCGTGCGCAGCGACCATTGGGCCAAGGGCGGGGCTGGCGCCGAAGACCTCGCTCGGGCTGTGGCCGCTGAACTCGACAAGGGTCGGGCCGACTTTCAGCTGCTCTACCCGGACGACATCCCGCTGATCGACAAGGTGCGCACGATCGCCCAGAAAATCTACGGCGCTGTGGACATCACCGCCGACACCAAGCTGCGTGCGCGCTTCCGCAAACTCGACGCGGAGGGCTGGCAACACTTGCCCATCTGCATGGCCAAGACTCAGTACAGCCTCTCCACCGACCCCAAGCTCATGGGTCGCCCCACGGACTTCCATGTGCCCCTGCGGGACATCAAGATCTGCGCCGGGGCAGGCTTCTTGCTGGTGCTCACCGGCAGCATCCTGACTATGCCTGGGCTACCCCGAGTCCCCGCCTCCGAAGCGATCGACGTAGATGCCGACGGACGCATCAGCGGTCTCTTCTAGGCCGCGCGCCTAACCGTCACGGCCTGCACTGCCCCCGTCATGCGTTGTCAGCGTCGTTAGCGGCGTCGTCATCGGCGGGGCAGTGCAACGCGATGGTTCCTGACGTGGCATCCATGACGGCCACTTCAAAGGCAGCGCGATGTTCTTGGGGTAGCCGGACCTCGTGGGTGACCGCAGCGGCGAACGTCTCGTCGAGCAGCTCCACCTCGAAGGCTCCGTAACGGTGCTGGACGGCTGAGACCTGGGAGTAACTCATGCCCAGGGTCAGCTGAGTCCACTGGGTGCGCAAAGACGTGGGGGCGCCTGCCAGCCCCAGCCCCACCGTGCCGCCGTAGGCTCGCACCAGACCTCCCTTGCCAAGCTTGGTGCCCCCGTACCAACGCGTGACCACCGCGGCCAGGTCCCCCAAGCCGCAGTGCAGCAGCACGTCCAACATGGGACGACCGGCCGTGCCGTGGGGCTCGCCGTCGTCGCTCATCCCGACCTGGGCCGTGCTCCCCGGTGCGCCCACCAAGTACGCCCAACAGTGATGAGTGGCTGCTGGGAATTCTCGCCGTAGGCTCTCCGTCAGTTCCTGGGCCTCTTCCACAGAACTCACCGGGCGCAGAGTCGCGAGAAAGCGACTGCGATCAATGGTCTGCTCCACTCGGCACTGAGCCGCAAGAATGGGGTAGCGAGCAGCAGTAGACACGGGGAACCTCATAGAAAGAAAAGGTGTTGGGCCGCAGCGCAGAGCGGGGTCAGGGGCTGGGCGTCAGGCGACTAATCTATCTTCGCACCAGAAAGTCGTCATTTTCTCCCACTGAAGGCGAGTGGCTCTCACACTCAGAGCTTTTCCCTTAGCTCTCGGGTCGAAGAGGGCCTGCAACCGATGGGAGTAGCAGCCAGCCCGTCCATTACCTGTTAAGCTACCGCGGACTTCAGCCGCCGTGGACGTATTCTGCGCGCTCAACAACGGCAGCTGTGCACATGGGCAGCTCGAGACGGACACCGATGAACAAGAAAGTAGTCTTGTACCTACCCCATCGCGGGGACCCTCACAAAGGCGAGCTGATCTCGGCCGACCTCCTGCCCCTCGAACTGGTGCAGATTGCCGGTCCAGCTCTCGAGCGAGGGTGGACCGTCGAACTGATCGACGCCATGATCGAAGAGCGCCCCCTCGAACGGGTGCTTGCCGCCTGCGCCGACGCTGACGTCTTTTGCAGCTCGTGCATTTTGGGGTACCAAGTCTTCGACGGTGTAGAAACCGCCATCGCCATCCGGGAGAAATATCCCAAGCTGGCAATCTGGTGGGGTGGCTGGTTCCCGTCTGCGGTGCCCGAGCTTTTCTTGCAAGGTGGCGCAGCGGACGCGGTCTGCATCGGCCAAGGCGAAGTGACCTTCGGAGAGATGCTCGACGCCCACGAGGCTGGCGAGCCCCTCGACTCAATCACTGGCCTGGCCCTGCTCCGCGACGATCACATCATCAACACGGGTTTCCGCACGGTCGCTGGCTTCGACAAGTACCCCCGCGCGCCCTTCGAGGTCATTGACCTCCAGCGTTACTTCGCGGAACAAAACCGCCAGACCGCTATCGAGTCCAGCCCCAACGGCCGTGGCATTCGCCACCGCTTCCCAGATCCGGTTGGTCGCTCGGCCTACCCCGCCATCAGCTACCACTCGTCCTTCGGTTGCCCGGAGCCTTGCAGCTTCTGCAACTCCCCCGGGGTGACGAATCGGGCCTACAAGACCATGCCCGCCGTGGCTCTGCTCGATCACTTGCAAGAGCTGCAAGAACGTGACCCGTTCGTAGGCCTCCGTTTTCAGGATGCCAACTTTGGGGTGAGCGAGAAGCGCACCCGGGAGTTCGCCCAAGGGTTGCTCGACCGCAACCTCGACGTGGTCTGGCATGCCACCATCGAAGTGAAGCAGGTCAACCAATACAGCGATGCAACCCTCGACCTGATGGCCGAGTCTGGTTGGTTCGTCGCCCCCACCGGGGCCGAGGCTGCCAGCTGGGACCAGCAGGAAAACATTAAGAAGCGCATCAAAGAGGGTGAAACGCTCAAAGCCATCGGCCGCTTGGACAAGCGCGGCATCGTGGCGGGCGTCAGCTACATCATCGGCTTCCCTGATGAATCCGAAGACTCCATGCGAGCCACTCTCGAAGAGGCCCGCAAGGTGAAGCTGAACTTCGAGCACGCCTCCGTCGACGTCTTCCCCTACCGGCCCATCCCCGGTGCGGAGTTCTGGCAGCACGCCCTCGACCAGGGCTACGAGCCCCCGACCACTGCGGCCGAATGGGGCGCCATGTTCGAGTACAAGGTTGACACCTGGAAGGGTGGCATCCCGCAGAACATCGAGCGCGACTGGAGCGTCTTCAACTTCTTGTCGCCGTGGGTCGACGGCCACGTGAAGTGCAGCCCAATGATGCGCTCCATGCTCGGAGCTTCCGCCCGCTGGCGCATGCGCTCCGGCGTCCTCGGCTTTCCTGTCGAGTTCAAGATTTATCACCACGCACGGCGGCTCCTGGACAAGGTCTGGACTGCCAACGTCGCGCCCCGCTGACCCACACCTGACCACCGCCCC
>JBLIMM010000064.1:0-16730 GCA_047638635.1 Pseudohongiellaceae bacterium
TGTGTTGATCTCGTGGGCGATTCCCGCCGCCAAGGTCCCCACTGACTCCAGCTTCCGCGACGCGTGCAGCTGAACCTGTAGCATCTGACGTTCGGTGACATCCGCTCCAATGAGTGCGAACCCTCTGCGCCCTCGCTCTTGTGTCGGGTTGATCGTAAAGCTCACCAGTCGCGGGTCCGTGTCCTCGTCTCCGTCGGGGCGCGCCACCGTAAAGAGATCGCGCAACACTCGACGGCTGCTCGCCCGCGCCTCGGCGATGGCATCGTTCACCGAACCTTGATCCCATGGGATGTCCAGTTCGACAAAGACACGACCAACCGCTTCATCTGCGCCAAGGCCAAAGACTTCGCAGGACACTTGGTTCCACTCAACCACGAAGCCGTCACCGTCTACACCGATCAAGAATGCCGAGAGCGAGTCGAGGACGCGCCGCTTCTCTTGGGCCGCTCGACTTAAGCGCTGTTGCACGGCGGTCAAGTGGAGAGCCTTCTCTTCGAGCCGCTCGTTTGCTTCGTTCAGCGAAACGAACTGATCTTCAATGGTCGCATTGGCCTGCTCCAGAGAGACGGATCGCTGGCGGCCTAGCTCAGACTTTCGCACTGCGAATGCGGTAGACACGGCGAGAAACAAGCCAATCCACAACACCAGTGTGTTGCTCGCCGCACGGTCGCCTGCCATGGATGTCCTTCTCACAGCGCCGCTCAGATCCCAGAGCTGATCCCCGTAGGACACCTGCCCTGCGAACTCATCGAACGGTGCGGGGGCCGACGAAATCAAGACAGGCGGGCCCGACTCAAACAGAGTCTTTTTGCCTTTGTTGACTTGCACGTTCAGCACTCGAGGGCCCTCGCTCGGCAAGGCTGCCAGGACCAGCTCTTCGATGTCCTGTTCCACCAACAGGCAGTCTTCGCCTTCCAAAGGAATGCACGCAAAAAGGCGATCCGCTTGGCCCTTTCCGTCCTGCATGCGACTCACGCTCATCACGTTGTCGACGCGACATCGATCAACGATCCTTGAGACCTCCGGCAAGTCCCCTGGGAAAGGCTGCGCTTCGTCGCCCACTGAGAACTTCACGTCGCCTGATCCGTCCAGCATCCAGGCGGTGCGTATCGCTGGAAGGTGCGAAAGGTAGACGTCTAGTAGACCGTGGGACGAGCCTGCGTTGACTAACAGAGCTCCGAGCTGCTTCAGGTCTTTTCCGTGTTGAGAGAGCGCCCAGCGAGTGCGGTCAACCACGTTCACTCGCACGTGAGACTTCGACTCGCGTATCCAACGTTCTTCGTCTGTGGTCAGGCCGACCCACAGGCCCACAACCAAGATCCCCACTGCTGAACCTGCAACCCACGGCGCCCAATCAGGAATCGGCCGGCGCAGCGAGCCGCCCCGATACTTGCCAATCATCACAAAGAACGCCACCCCGAGGGCAGCAAACGTCACCGCAGAGCGAAGGTCCATACCCAGAGGGACGATCTCCCGATCTCCGGGCAACAAGCCGATGACACCACAGGCCAAGAGCAACGCTGCGAGAACTCCCTCAGTCGCTTGGCGCCACAGACCGCGCACACCGGGGGCCCAGAAGACAAGAAGGAGTGAGACGCTCACGCCCATGGCCAGCACTGTGACCGGGGCCATGCTCATGCTGCCGCCCTGCCCCCGCAGAAAGACCAAGTCGAGAAGTGCCGACGGTCTCGTGAGGACTTCGTCGGCCATCACCACACTGGTGAGCCCCGCTGCTAAGGCGCCGAAGAGGCTCGCGAAGCGGCGGCAGCTGAGGCACTGAGCCACAACAGCCAAGCCCGCAAAGACAAAGCCGCCTGCCGTGGCAGGCTGCATCGACCCACCTCTCCTCGACACTGTGACGAGTTCAATGGCAGAGGCGTAGCGCTCCACCAGTGCTAGGCCGAGGGTAAAACTGGCCAGCCAGATCCACCGCGACCAACGAGATGGAGGCGATGGTGAGGCTGTATCGACCATGGAACGGATCACCGAATGGGCACGGAATCGTCGCGAAGACGATGAGTTATCCGATGCCTATCGGCACGATGAGCCACCCACCTGAGGGCAGCTTAGGGCCTACCCTGTCGGGCTACTCGCCCGTCAGCGGTCGCCGGTCGGTGACCGTGATGATCGGCTGCCAGTGATCCTCAGGGGCTTTGCCCCCACGATCCATGGTCAAGCGCAGCTTGGTAACAGTCATCCGACGAGTGTTCGTCTCAACGAAGAGCAAGAAACGAGCAATCGCCTCGCGGCTGAAGCTTCTTGCAGCGGATGCTGGTTTGAGGCCGACCTCGTCGTCCTCGTAACCGTCGAACTGTTCCGGGGTCTTCGCCTTGTCCATATCGAAGCTGCCCTTACCAATGCCGCTCTTCGTCATCTGCTCAAAGAGGTACTTAATTTTTGTCATGCCCATGGCCACGCTGTCGTTGGCCAGTTCCTTGCTCAGGTTGTGATTCTCGCGGTAGAGACGCCCCACATCGGCCAGCTGGCGCTCCGCCGAGGGCATGCGGCTGAGCAGCTCATCGTGAACTGAGTTTTGCCAGAAAATCACGCCAACCATGCCCAGAATGATCACGAGCATGAAGGCCAGCAGACCCTTTTCCATGTCCCATTGAATGCTCATCAACCTTCCCTCCGACGCTCGAGTTCATCGAGGTTGAGGTGAACCACGGTATCGCCAACATCCACAAAGCCGTCCTCACTGTTGCTAATCTTGCCGATTTCCAGATCGACGAAGAGAGGGTCATCGCTCAGGAGGATGCGTAGCTTCTCAAAGAGCTCGGCTTCCTTCATGCGACAGCTGAACTTAAGCGTCTTCTCTCGGTTCGTCGTGCTGATGTCGATCTTGCGCACCCATAACTGTCCCAACTCTTCCTCGTGGTCGCGGAGAAGGTTTGAGAACTCCATCCAGACACCGAGTGCAGACGCCTGGGATGGAATCTGCGAGCTACGACCGAGCTTCAGAGACATCTCGTTGTAGCGGTTCTGAAAGGCTTGGAAGATCGCCTGCATCTGGAGAGGCCCCTCAGGCTGGCCATTCCAGACGGCCTCTGACTCCGCCAGATCACCCACCTCAAGCAAGAGCTGCTCTCGTGCATCCACGAGGATTCGGCCGTACTCAGTCTCGATCTTGTGCACTCTGTAGAAAGAGTCGATCGCCATGAGCGAGACAATCAGGAAAACCACAAAGGACAACACGATGAATGGCGACTTCACCTGATCGAACTTCTTGGTGTAAGCGCACTCTTCCTGGCGAAAATCGAGGTTGGTGACGTCAACTCCATTGAGCTTGAAGGCCACACCAAGCGCGACACCAATGTCTGGGCCGTAACGCTCGGCATCGTCTTCGTTCAGCTTGTGGTCAACCCGAGAGAGGAGGTCGAGGCGATCAACGGTTCCGCCAAACGATTCTGTCATGGCCTCAAGGAAGCCCGGGATCAACGAGCCAGAACCGCTGACAAGAACCGTCTCAAAATCGGCGAAGCCTGAAAGAGTGGCCAGAGTCCTGCGCACCTCTCGTTGCAGCCGACCCAGGTAGTCCCTGGCCCGAGCCGTGGAGACCTCGTCGTGCGAGGCATCGCCCTCACGGGGTACTCCATGGGCGCCCATGCGCAGAGAGCGCACTGAAAACAGCTTGCCCCCTTCGATGAATAGCAGGTTGGTTGACCGATCTCGAGCATCGACCAAAACGAAGCGCTCGTGATCATCGGCCACCCCTGTAGCCACCACAGCGTTCAACAGCGCGAAAACGTCGAGTTCGACGAAATGCGGATCCATGCCCGCTTCATCGAGGACGTCGAAGCGATCAAGGAGGTCATCCTTGTTGATGACCGCCGCCAACAGATGGCTCTTCTCGCCGCTCTTACGCAGCACCATGTGCTGCATGACCACATCCTCGATATTGAGAGGAATGTGGCTTTCTGCCTCAAAGCGGACCACTTTTTCGATCTGCTCATTCGACGTGAATGGCAAGCTGAACTCGCGAAACAGCGCATGTCCCGCGTCGAACGACATACCACTTGGGTCGGAGGTCATCTTGGCCTTGTCCGCAGCATCAGCGATGCTTTCTGCGGCTAGGTCTTCTGCAGAGACATCCTCGTCACCCCCGGCCGGCTCAGCCAAGGACACGTCGACAATCTGCAGGACGCGAACCTTATGGCCCGAGCCGTCAAACTCGAGTAGTCGGACTCGGTCGGTCCCGTATTCAATGGCGGTCTGGCTGGCCATGGGCTCCTCAGCGGTCGGAAATCTGCTCGCCGGTCATCTCGTGATACCTGGCGCGCTGCTCATCATCGAGCAACACAAGCATCGCATCCACCGTCTGGTCGAGTCGAGCAGCGATCGGCCCCTGCAGCTCACGGCGATGCTGCTCTGTAAGGGCCTGAATGTCTTTGTCTTCATTTGCCAGCAGCTGACCAATCTTGGCCACCTGGGCCGGGCGCAGATTCAGGTCAGCGGTCAAGGCGGACAGGAAGCTCGGGGCGCCCTGCTCTTCGGCTATATCGGCCCCACGGGCACCCCATGAATATCCGAGAGCCACGCAGGCGAGCGCCAGGACGGCGACGGAGAGCCGTCCCATCATCGATCGTCACCACCGTCGAATGTTGTGGCTGCCGAATCATCATCCTCTTCAGTCCCAGCAGCATCCGCGGAAGTCGCTCCCACAAACTCTTCGCCTAAGCCCATGGGAGGGCCTTCGTTGAGGCCGTCTAGCCGACCGGGCAGGAGCTCTCTCAGCCCGCGATCCATGTCGTAGGGGCCGTAGACTTCCTGGCGAAAGACGTCTCCTCGGTACACCTGTCGCTCCTGAGAGGGATCAGCTGCAGCGGGTGTGGGTCGCAGGGCATCCCAGCTCAAGCTCACACTCAGGAGCAAGGTGGCCGCCACGGCCAGCCGTCGAGCCCAGTCCATGGAAACCACGGTCGAGGTGCTCGCCGACTCTCGAGCTTGGTCAAGCACGCGACTGGTGAAGTCCGGAGACACTGGCTCTTCGCCGGAAAGGTCGCTCAAAGCGCCGGAGATTAGCCCGAAATCGCCCAACGCTGCGGCAACATCAGGGCTCTCGGCCTCTCGTCTGTGCGCCAAGCGGCTCAACTTCTCTGGGACATCCCGACCATCTGCGATCAGCGAAAGCACGAAGAGAGCCTCCTGATCTGAGAGATCTCGGGCTTCCATGGCCGCCAGGACCGTTTCCAGAGTGGGTCCAATGTTCTCCGAGTCAGTCATGGCTGTTCCTTTGTAGCTGTGGCGCCCGCGATGTCTGCGAGATCGCCTGCGGATTCGCTTTCCGTGAGGAGGACTCGGAGTTTCGTGCGAGCCCGGAACAACCGCGATTCGACCGTCCCAATAGAGACTTCGAGGATTGCGGCCACGTCCTCATAGCTGTGGCCTCCCAGTTCGCGCAGAGCGAGCGTCGACTTGAATGGCTCGGGCAGGCGCTCCATGGCGGCCCGGACCCTTGCCCGCAACTCCTCTCGGGAGAGGTTTTCCAGCGGGCCCGACGACCTGTCGACCGGATCGACAACCCCCGGCGGGAAGGCATCCAGAGAGACGGAAGGCCGCCGACGACGGCTAGCGCTCCAGTCTCGAGCTGTGTTGACCCCGATGCGATAGAGCCAGGTGTAGAGAGCCGACTGCCCCTGGAATCGATCGATTCCCTTGAAGGCTTTGAGAAAGGTCTCTTGGGCAAGATCCTCTGCGTCTGCGGTTGAGCCGGCGACCCGGCCAACCACTGCGACGATTCGATCTTTGTAGGCCTCAACCAACTCACAGTATGCGTCCTCATCGCCGGCTCGGAGCCGGGCGACGAGACGACGGTCGTCCTCGTTCATGCCGATCTCCTACCGGGCCGGCTTGGACGCCCGCCAGATCAGCGGTCTTCCCGATCTCAGCTAGCTGAGTCCGGATTCATGGGGTCAAGGTCATGCCCCATCTTGTCTCGCTTGGCCCTGAGGTAGGCCTCATTGTGCTCTCCGGGCACCATCTGCAACGGAACCCGTGATGAGATCTCCAAGCCATAACCTCGCAATGCGTGGTACTTGGCCGGGTTGTTCGTGAGCAAATCGAGGGTGCGAATGCCCAGGTCGCGCAGGATCTGAGCGCCCACACCGTAGTCGCGCACATCCACCGGCAGCCCGAGAGCCTCATTGGCCTCTACCGTGTCGAGGCCCTGAGTTTGCTGCAGATGGTAGGCCTTCATCTTGTTGGCCAAGCCAATCCCACGCCCCTCTTGAGCGCGCATATAGAGGAGGCAGCCTTCGCCCCGCTCTTGGATGCGCTTCAAGCCGGCGTCGAGTTGCTCACCACAATCGCAGCGCAATGAACCCAGCACGTCCCCTGTCAGGCACTCGCTGTGGACACGCACCAAGACGGATTGGTCCAGGCCATCTTGGGAGCCAGGCTGCAAGTCACCCACGGTCAGAGCCATGTGCTCCGAGCCATCCTCAGACGAACGATAGAGGTGGCTGCGAAAATCTCCATGGCGAGTGGGAAGGTCAACGCTCACCACGTGCTCGCACAGGCGCTCGACCCGACGGCGATGACCGATGATGTCAGCCACTGACGTCATCAGCATGTCGTGCTCGGCACAAAAGCGCTCGAGGTCTGGCATGCGAGCCATGGTGCCGTCGTCGTTCATGATCTCGCAGATCACAGCCATGGGATGACAGCCCGCGAGCCGGGCCAGGTCTACCGAACCCTCGGTCTGACCCGCACGACGCAACACGCCTCCAGGCAAAGCGCGCAACGGGAAGATATGCCCGGGGCGGATGAGATCGTGGGCTGTGCAGTCAGGGTCTGCGGCGGTGCGGATCGTTCGAGCACGATCCGCAGCAGAGATTCCCGTGGTGACGCCTTTTCGCGATTCGATAGAAACCGTGAACGCCGTCCCCATGGGGCTCTCGTTACGGCTCACCTGAGGAGGCAGCTCCAACCGGTCTGCGATCTCCTTGTCCATGGGCAAGCAAATCAGGCCACGGCCAAAGCGCGCCATGAAGTTGACCATGTCTGCCGTGGTTTTCTCGGCCAGGCAAACGAGGTCACCTTCGTTCTCTCGATCTTCGTCATCGACGAGGACGATCATGCGGCCCGCAACCAGAGCCTCAATGGCTTCTGGCACCGTAGCCATAGCGCGCTTCCTACTCACTCTTCGTCTCCATCCACATCGTCATCAACTACGGGTTCGTCAGGGTTGGACTCCTCAGGACTGTCAGCGTCCGTTGTCGTCAGCTCGGTGCCCTCGTCCAGGTCTCCGTCCAGTCCTCGGTCTTCGCCATCGAGTTCGAGCACTTCCTTGCCGTCGTCGTCCTCAGGAGCAACCCGGGCCACAGAAGCCACCTTGTCATCGCTCTTGCGCAACGACACCAACCTCACTCCATTAGTGGCCCTGCCGATCACAGAGATGCCCTCGACAGGCGTGCGAATCACCTGGCCACGAGCGGTGATGTAGATCACATCGTCCTCTTCAGCCACAGCTCGAATGGTCAAAATGGGACCGTTGCGCTCAGTGGTGCGCATGTTGATCACGCCCTGACCGCCGCGATGCCTGAGCGGGTACTCCTTAAACGCCGTGCGCTTGCCGTAGCCATTCTCGCTCACGGTCAGCAGCGTGGTGTTGTCACGAACCACAGCCATGCCGCAAACTTCATCGTTGTCCAAGAGACGCACGCCTCTCACGCCTCGCGCCGGACGTCCCATAGAACGCACGTCGGTGACGTGGAAACGAATGGCTCGACCAGCCCGCGTCCCGAGAATGATGTCTTGGTCGTCGTTGACCACGTGAACATCGATGAGCCGGTCGCCTTCGTCCAGGTTGATGGCGATGATGCCCCCAGACTTAGGCCGGCGGTAGTCGAACAATGGCGTGCGCTTGATCACGCCCGCAGCTGTGGAGAAGACCACCGTGCCGTCGGCAAAATCTCGCACGGGGATCACAGCCTGAATCGTGTCTTCTACTGGCAGACCCGGGACCAAGTTCACCAACGCGCGACCCACCGACTGCTTGCCCAGGTTGGGGATGCGGTAGACCTTGAGCTGATGCAGGCGACCACTGCTCGTGAAGAAACACAACGAGTCGTGGGTTTCGGCGATAAACAGCCGCTCTACGAAATCACCCTCTTTGGATTCAGTCCCCTTCACACCAGAACCGCCGCGCCGCTGGCTGCGATACTGGTCGAGGGTCATGCGCTTCACGTAGCCACGGTTACTGATCGTGACGGCGACGGTTTCGTCGACGATGAAGTCTTCTTCTTCGAAGCCTTCTACTGGCTCACCGACCACGGTTGCCCGTGGTGCGTTAAAGCGCTCAGCCAACAGATCGAGATCGCCCAAGATGAGCTCATCGATCAGCCTGGGATCGGCCAAAATCCCTTCGTAACGCGCAATCTTCACAGCGAGTTCGTTCCACTCGGCTTCGAGCTTCTCGACTTCTAGGCCGGTAAGCGCCCGCAAGCGCATGTTGACGATGGCTTCGACCTGCCGCTCGCTCAACCCGAAGGCCGCACGCAGTTCAAGCTTGGCCGCGTCCGTGTGTGGCGCGCCACGGATGATGCGAATGACCTCGTCGATGTTGTCCTGGGCAATACGCAGGCCTTCGACGATGTGCTGACGATCACGAGCCACACCCAGCAAGTACTCGGTGCGCCGGCGGATGACCTCCCGACGGTGCCCCAGGAACTCCAGCATCAAGCCACGAATCGGAAGGGTCCGTGGGCGGTTGCGCACGAGGGCGATGTTGATGATCGACACCGTCGTCTGCAGCTGCGTGAACTTGTACAGCTGGTTCAAAGTGATGTGCGGGTCTTCGCCCTTCTTGAGCTCAATCACGAGCTCCATGCCCTTACGGTCGGACAAGTCGGCGATGTCGTAGATCGAGTTGATGCGTTGGTCTTTCACCAACTGCGCCATGGACTCAATCAAGCTCGACTTGTTGACCTGATAAGGAATCTCGCTGACGACAATCTTGGCGCGAACCTTCTTGGCCTCTTCGAAACACTCAGCCTTGGCTCGCAACATCAAAGTGCCACGCCCGGTTTCATATGCCCGGCGAATCCCACCTTGCCCGCAGATGATGCCGCCAGTCGGGAAGTCCGGCCCCGGGACGATCTCCATGATCTCCTCGACCGTGGCTTCGGGGTTGTCGATCAGCATGCGCAGAGCAGAGAAGATCTCACGGGGATTGTGAGGCGGCATCGACGTTGCCATGCCCACCGCGATGCCGTTGCTGCCGTTGATCAGCAGGTTCGGAAAGTTCGCCGGCAGGACCGACGGCTCTAGGCGCGAACCGTCATAGTTGGGCATGAAGTCAACGGTCTGACGCTCGATGTCCTCGAGCATCACCGAACCCGCGCCGGTCATGCGAGCCTCGGTGTAACGCATGGCTGCCGGAGGGTCGCCGTCGACGCTACCGAAGTTTCCCTGGCCGTCGACCAAGGGCACGCGCATGTTGAACTCCTGCGCCAACCGCACCAACGTCGGATACACCACGCCCTCGCCGTGAGGGTGATAGTTACCGCTCGTGTCACCGGCAATCTTGGCGCACTTCTTAAACTTGGAGCGCGGCCCCAAGTTCAAATCGTTCATGGCCACCAAGACCCGTCGCTGACTGGGCTTCAAGCCATCGCGTACATCGGGCAGGGCCCGTGACACGATGACGCTCATGGCGTAGCTGAGATACGAATCCTTCATCTCGCGCTCAATGAGCACGGTCGGTTCGCTTGGGCTCAAGCTGTCAGTCATTGAGGGGTTCCAGGTAATCTGGGGGCTGCGACCCAGGGGCTCGGAGAGCCCGGCCGGGAGGCTGTGACATCATCCTTAAAACGGCGACTTTCTTCAACCCGACACGGCCTTTGTAAGATCTTGTCACTTCATGGGTTATGGTCGCTCTCTGTCTTTTGTCTGGGAGCCGCGTCTGTTGTCGTCCCAAGCGTCTCATTCACACCCAATTTGCACCGGCAGACACGATCGATGAAGCCCGACGAGAAGTTGCTGATCGACCGGGTATTGGCCGAAGAAGAGGGAGCGTTCAACGACTTCCTAACCCGCTACCGGGCACTGATTTACTCGGTTCTCTACAAGCGCGGCTTCGGCTTCCCAAACGACTACCTCGATGACATTTTTCAGTCTTTCGTCCTGGCTGTGGCCAAGGACAACTTCCGCAAGCTGAGGGCCTTTCAGGGACGAAACAACTGCTCCCTGGCCACTTTCCTTCAGGTTGTCACCACCCGCTTCGCCCTAGATGAGCTGCGAAAATGGAAGCGCCACCCTCGCGGTCGAGGGCAAGTTTCCGATGGCGATGAAGCGACGCTGCAGATCGAGGACCCTCGCGGCAACACCCCATTGCTCGAGAACCTGGACTCTGAGCGCATCGACCTGTTTCACAACCTGCTCTTCGATCTCGAATGGAAGCGCATCTCGGTGGTCCTCTGGGTCTTCCAAGGCATCTCTCGCGAGACCATCGCCGACGTGATGGCCACGAGCCGGGCCAACATCGACGCCCTCTATAAGCGGGCCAAAGACCAGATGGCGCAAGCTTTTGCCGACGGCGAGTACTCCCGAGATCGCCGGGAGGTTGACGACCGCGTACTAGTCACCGACGTCCGCAGGGCCCTTCGGGGGCTCGTCGGCACTCCTAGACAAGAGTTGCACAGTGGTCTGCTTCAACCAGGCGTCAAAGAAAGAGCGGTAATTGGGCTGATATTGTCCAATTACAGTCACTTTAAGTGCTCTTCTGAAGAGCTCCAGCGAATGTCCAAGGGATCTCAGATGCCCGATCTGCTTCACTCAGTTCTGGCAGATCTCGCTGGCGAGCTCTGCTGATGGCAACGGCCCTGTCAGATCACCTTAGCCGCGCCGTCCAGCGCCACGCTCCCAGTTGGAGCTTTCACAGATCTCCTCTGCAGATCCCAGGTGACTCCAGACACCGCCCGAAAGCTCCTCGAAGTTTGAGGCCCAGACCATCATGACCATTTCATCAGATTTAATCAGCGACACCTTTGCCAGTAAGGGACATCTTGTCCCCCAGCCATGCAATGAATGTCCGACGGACGACGACGTCGCTGGTTTCTTTGATCGTGTTCTCAGCGCCAGCGACGCCAGAGCGATCGAAGACCACGCCCTCACTTGCTCCTCCACGCACCTGCTGCTGGCCACCGTGGCCGACGTTCGCATGGCCATGGCCCGAGCCACAGCCAAGCCTCCCCTTCGTATTCGCGCTCGCTTGGCAGAACGGGGCATCGCCCTGCTCAATGCCATCGAACTCACGCTCTCTGGTGGCTCGTCACAGCAAGCCCTCGGAGCAGCCCGCGGCGAAGAGACTGCTGAACTCTTGCGTATCACCGGCCCTGGCGACGGACTCGACGAGATCGAGCTGCAGTCTCAGGCCGACGGCACAGTCCGCTTCGTTGTCAGCGGCAAGCTCACGGGCTCTCACGCAGCAGGAAGCGACGAGCGCACCTCGATCGTCCTCGAAGTCGACGGCATGCTCCGGGAGAAACGTCCCTACTCGGGAGAGCGGGTCGCCTTTGCACCCCTCGCCGGCGGAGATTGCCGAATCACCGTGCTGCGCCGCTCCCCCGGCAGCCCAGCCATGGAACTCAGCGAGGCTCGTATCGAGCTCTGCGCCTGAGTGAGCAGCCTGGGCCATCCCAAGACGGAGGCTCAGCTTCTCTCGAACCGCTCGCCCCGCTAGCTGTCTGTGAGCCAACTCGCATGCTTGCGTGCTCGGGCATCGGCGGCCTCGGCAAGTTCGGGCTCTAACGCTGCAACCGCGACGTATGCGTGGAGCAGCCCGAGACGCCAAGAATCCATGGGCTCGCAGTCAATCTCCAAGAAGGCCTGCGCAAAGCGGCTGAGATTGTCCTCCCTCGCCAGTGGCTCAAGCAAAGCGGCCACAGCAAGATGCAGCAGAGGGTTGCCCGGAGCTTCAGTCGCCGCCACCGTATAGGCTGCAACTTCTCTCTCGAATGCAGGCCATTCGACATCAGCTAGGGGCTCCACCATCATCGCCCCTCGCAGCCGGTCGAGTTGGAAGAAGTATCGCGAGTGTAGCGCCATACCTTTCAGCGTGGCCGTCTGGTCAAACCCCGACGCCGAGTCACCCTGAGTGACCTGTGCGAGCGTCGCTCCGGGCACATAGACCCCGGCCACAGCCACCGCACCGTGGCCCGAGAAAGCACCCGCTGGCACTGGCCGATCTCGATCGTGAATGGGCGAGCCCTGCGCAAGGTCGGCTAAACCCTCTCCGTCGAAGAGCAGCATCGCAGCCAGGTCAGACAGGCTCTCAAGTCGGGAACGAAATCCTGTGCGATCAGGGGGACCACAGCGCAGGCGGAACTCAGCATCACTTGGCCGCGCCCCATCGTCCCGCCACCCCACCATCAAGACGAACGGTGCATCAAGCTCGCGAAGCTCCAGAAGGGCCATGCTCGACGTGCCAAAGACAGCCCCAAACGCTGCCAGACGCGCGGACAACGCACGGGTGTCCAGGTCGCTGGTGTCAACCCAGGCCAGCAGACGTCCCCCGGGAGCCAAACGCTCCCTGAGGCGGGACAAGACACTGCGGGAGAGCAACGCCCCCGACCCGGGCCACAGACCTCGTTCGGGAGCCAAGACCACCGTCTCGAAAGAGCCCACCGGGGACCCACGCAACGTACGTAGCTCGTCATCCAACACAGCATCGAGCTCGCTGCTGTCTAGGCCCACCTTGTCGAGCAAGACTCTGCGAATGATCGGCCCCATCGGCACGCGACTCGTGACAGTGACTTCGCTTGAACGGCCACTCTCTTCGTCTCGCCCCCTAGCTAACCCGGCGTCGATCAAGTCGGCCGCTAGCAGTTCGGCCCCTACGCCCAAAGCCAGAGCCCGGCCCCGTACGGCAAAGAGGCGGTTCAGACGACCCAAACTCCCTTGGGGCCCCACCGGGTCGTGGTTGGCATGCATGTCTGTCCCTGCAACCCGCACGCCAAAGTACCGCTCCACTGGCGCATCATCTTCAGGATCAAATCCCGGCCTGAACGGCAGCGGCAACTCCTCCGCCGGTTCAAGCGACTCTCCCTTGAAGAGCAACTCACCCTGCGAACCAAGGGAGAGAAAAGGGATACGGTTGGTGAACGAGCTACGAGCTTCCCGGCGACCCTCCACAGACAAGTTGTCGAGCGTGCCCGTGGAGAAGAGCGAGAGATCGGCCACAACGCTGCGGCGCCAACCATCCACCGCGTAATCTCCCACCCGGCGGACCCCATCGAAGCCAACCCTCAAAGAGCTCGGCAGCAGCAAGAACGGCAGCAACACCAAAGGCAACAGCAGCAGCCAGCGACGGTGCCAAACCGTCAAGCAACACCCCAGGCTCAAGCCACCAGCCAGCATCAACAAGGACAATGGGCCGAACACCGGATCGTGTCCCACCCAGATTTCGGACAACAGGCCCACACCCAACCCCAAAGCCAGGGGTCCTGCGGCCGAACGTCGTAGCGACGAAAAGGCCACCCCCAGCGCAGCCCCGGGAATCGCGCTGAACAAAAACAGCCAGAGATGCCACTCGCTCACAAGCGGCCAGCCCTGGTTCCCCGTGGTGCGAAACTCACGGGTGAGTTGAATCATGTACGCGTTGTTGGTGTAGAGGCCGAGGCTTTCAACTGATCGCAGACAGGCCCACGCTAGGCCAAGCAGTCCCAGCGTGTAGGCAACTCGGCGGGCCCTACTGGCCTCCGTCAACAGCACCGCAAAACCCGTGACCAAGGCAGCTGGCAGCAACAACCCAAGCAAGGCCTCGCTGTTCACGTCCGCGCTGGGTGAGGCATAGGCAGGGGCTACCCGTCGCAGCACCACAAGCAGCAACGCCAAGACAACTCCGAGAAGCACCGCTCCCCAACACACCCGATCGTCGCTGCCGCCCGCATAGGAAGTCCGGCGGCCCGTCCCCATTTCAACCAAAGCGGCGAGCAAAGCCGCCACGACGAAACCCGTCAGCGGACCCGGGCACCAGGCCACGATCCCAAGCTGCACCAGAGCCTCGCCGGCAATCCAACCCACGAGCGGCCACAGCACCCCGGCCTGCAGCAGCGAAGACAACTGCCGTCCCAGGACAAAGCCAAGGGGACCCAGAGAGAGGACGGCTGCCAACAGGTCGCCACCCCACTCCGCTGGCAGCACCGCCAACGAGACATCACAGAGCCAGCCCCGCATCGGCAACAACAGGGCGATCGCCAGAGCGTCGGCCAAATAGGGCAACTTGCCCCGGGACAGCAGCCCCCAACCCACGGCCAAAGACAGCACTCCAGGGGCCAAGACCCACGAGGAATGACTGATATCCATGGCGCTTCCCGCCAGGAGGAAGCGCACAAGAACAACAGTGATGGTGACGGCGAGGGCTTGAATCACAGTGTGTGTAGCTCGCCATCGAACACAAGGGACGCAGAACCCCCGAGCCAGGCTTCTCCCACCCCGGACCAGCGGACGGAAAGGTCACCCCCAGGCATTGAGATGGTCAATTCATCCCCGTTGGCTGGATCCATCCAACCCATGCGCCGGGCCACCGCGGCAATAGCCACCGCGCCTGTGCCACAGGCCTTTGTGGCTCCAGAGCCTCGCTCGTAAGGCCGAGCCATCATCACTCCGCCAGAAGGTCGTCCCACCAGGTGCACGTTCGCTCCCTCAGCAAGCTCAGGAGAGGCCTGCAAAACTTTCCCCCAAAGCTCTAGGTCTGCTCGTTCGGGATCCGTCAAACAAATCACCAGGTGGGGATTGCCGATGGACACGGCCAAGGCCACCGCTGGCTCTGCGCCCACATCATTGGCAAGCAAGGCAAGCAACTGCCGCGGAAGAGCGAGTGCGGCGGGCAGCTCTCCACGATCTGGGAGGTCAATGGGCAATGACGATGGCGAGAAGTCTGGTTCGCCCATGCCAACCCAAACCGCCCCATCAGCCTCTCGGCGCCCGACGCGCAAGCCCGCTGCGGTCTGGATGGACAGCTGGTCGGCGGGCAGTCCCCAGCGCTCATTCAAGAAACGGACCACACAGCGCAGGCCGTTGCCGCACATGCGCCCCTCGCTTCCGTCGGCGTTGAAAATGCGCATGGACGCGTCTATCGGAGCGCCTGCCAGGGTGACGGCCTCGCTGGAAGCAGGGCTCACCAGCAACAAACCGTCACTGCCCACACCGCGGTGCCGGTCGCTGACACGCCGGGCAAGCTGGCTCGGGTTCTCGACCACACACTTGGTCTCATCGACCAAGACATAGTCATTCCCAGCACCTTCAACTTTTGTAAACCGCACGACGCATCTCCGAGGGAGGCATCATAGCGGCGGATGCGGCAGCCTTCAGCGGCCTTCGCGTTCGATCCGGTTCAGAGTGCGCTCTAACTTGCGAAACGGCTGGGAGAGAACCCGGGCGATGTCCTCCTCCGACCAGTCCCTCGCCTCTAAATGCTCACGGACTTTCGGCTCGTAGACCGTGCGCAAACCACTCACGAGATCTTCGTCAGAGATGCTCGCCAGCCACCTTCGGTCTGTCTCAGTGAGCCCGAAATGCCTGCTCGCTCGCCCCAGCAGCCCATGGCGGCGACGGGTTTCTCGCATCTCTTCGGCCACATCCAGAGGAGTGAGATCTTGCAAGCTGATCACATCCACGGGATGCAAGGGCTCTGCGCCCTCTGCGTAGAGGTAAATCTCCTCTCGCTTCTGCAGATCGAGAGCCCTGTCCACCAGATCTGGATAGGCCAGTTTCTCGAGACCCAGGCGCTCCGACAGGTCGAGCCGACCCGATTCGTCGAGCCCCTTGAGAAACGAGAGGATGAGCCGGCGGGTGCGGTGTTCTAGGCGCGCCTCCAGGGGCCCACTGGGCAATTTCCGGCGATCGAGCAATGACATCAGCTCGTCGGGGTATTCCACTAGCAAGGTCACCAATTCTTCGTGGGAGACCTGCTCGCCAGTGCGCGAGCGCCGCCGCTGCATAACCCTGCCCACCGTGGACAAGCGCCGTCGAGCAGTCTCGCGCTGAGCGCCCTGCAGGCTGGACAGCGACCTCCAGGAACGCCTCATAGATTCTCGCTCGTCCTCGTTCATAACCTGCCATTGAGCGAGGTTCTCCCGCTCCTGCGCTGGCGAGACATGAAACAGCTCGAAGCTCGCGCTGGCGAGAAGGCTCAATGCCACCACGACGATCAGAGCTAGGCGTTTCATCCCTCGAGCTCACCCTCAAAGGCACGCATCACGTCGTACTCAGCGCGAAGATCCAGAGCAGTGCTCATGGACTCAACCACGTCGTACTCCTGCAGCACGTGCAGATGGCGCACGACCTGCTGGTCATCTGCAGAGAGGCTCGACGCCGGCATCCGGTCACCGAGAAGCCAGGTAAAGAGGGTCAGGGACAAGGCCAGGCAGGCAGCCAAGGCCAACATGTGATCCAAGGGCCAGGCGCCTTGGGATTGGTTTCGCTCTTGAGACTCCGCACTCGAAACGACTTGGGCTCGAAAATCCCCCGAGGGTTGAAGCTCAGCTGCCTCGCCGAAGGCTTCGCCCAGGGCGGCCCAGACCTCTTGATGCTCTGAAACGAATCGCTCAGCCTTAGGGTCGGCGGCAATCAGCTGCTCGACCTCGGCCCGCTGACTTGGTGGCAGCCCGTCATCGAGATAGTCGATCAGAAGTTCACGCAGGGAGTCATTCATCGCTAGATCCTCCGAGGATCGGCTGCAACTTGTGGCGGACATTCTCACGAGCTCGCCAGAGCAGAGATTTCAC
>JBLIMM010000065.1:0-16714 GCA_047638635.1 Pseudohongiellaceae bacterium
GCTGCACCGGCGGGATCGATTGTGAAAACCGGAGACAGCACTGCGGGAGCGCCAAATCCGAAACCGAGATCTCCGATACCCGAGATGGTGCTGCCGTTCACGTCGAGCGAAATGCCGAATATCGCCCCGGAACCGGGCGTTCCGCCCACGCTGATGGTGACCAAGCTGTTGGGGCCTACGGTGCCCGTGACAGTGGTGGTGGCCACCGGTGCGGTGCGAATCGTGCGATCTCCAGAGAAAGTGAAATCGCCCACGTAGAGCGTGCCCATGCCCGCGGCGCCAGGAGTGAAACCACCGGGACCTTCAATGAGGCTCAGGCCACCACTGAAGGTGAAACCATCAAAAACACACTCTTCGAGGCCATCGCTGATGCCGTCGCCGCTGAGATCTGGGAGCAAACGTCCCACACAGCCACTGAAGTCAACGCCGTCGCTCATGCCCGAAAGATAGAAGCTGCCGTCGGCAGCCTGGACCAAACCACCTGCGCCGCTGAGGCCACTGGCGAAGTCAACGGCCTCTCCAACGTCGAGAGCGTCGTCGTCACCGTTGCCATCGGTGAGGGTGATGACCCGCCCAGCGAAGGTGCTGGAATCGAGGTCAGCCACGTAGAGGTCGCCGCCGCTGAAGACGATGTTGCCCGGGAAGCCCATGCCATCGCCGAAGACGGCTGCCGAGCCGCCGCTAGTCCGGGTGACCACGCCGAGGGCGGGTTCAATGCCGAAGGGCGTTGAACCGCTCATGTAGAGATCGTCCGTACCGGGGGCGAAAATCAGCGCGAAGGGCAGGGGGGCCGCGCCGTTGGAGAGCACCGGGGGCTGAACAGCGAAGGGAACCATTTCTCCAGGATCGAGGGCATCGCCATCGTCGTTGAGGTCGTCGAGACTCCACAGGGAGGGGCTGAAAAACGAGTCTCCTACGACGATCTCGCCGCTGAGCTCAGATTGGGCCAGTCCTGCGAGGGAGCCAAAACCCGTGGCAAAGACGGCGGTGGAGCCGTCTGGTTGTACGGCCAGTAGGCTTTCGTCGCCGAAGGAACCGCTCGCCCGGAGCACGGTGCCGTCGTTCAAGACGGCAAAGAACGAGCTGGGGCTGGGAACGGACTCCAGGTTGAAGCCCGGGGTGAGGTCGAATTCGCCAGCAGCAGCTGCGGGGGAAAGACAAGCCAGGCCAAGGCCGGCAAGGAACAGGGTACGCATCGTGAAGGCACTCCAGGGTCAGGGTGAGAACTGCGTCCCTGGATGCCTCTCAGCCGGAACGGACCGGTCTGGAAATGCAAACGGCCGCACCGTCCCCAGCGCTCAGCGAGGCTGAGAATCGGGATCGAATGCGGCCGCTCTCTCCTCCCACGGGGTGGGGCGGAGAGTCCAACGTGGATTGCCAGAGCACAAATCCGGAGCTCTCGTAATCCGTTCGTCGACAGGGTCTTCTGACTCGCGAAGGGTGACCTCGAGGTGCGCCTTCCCACTAGCATTGCCCCTTTGCAGACCGTGATGGTCACGAGAGGGGCGCTAGCAGTGGCTGAAGCTCTATATGGGCTTCGAGCACCTGTTGCCTTCGCTCACAGCGGCGGGACCGTGACGGATTTACACCGTCTTCCCCAGGGGCCGAGAACGCAACTTGAACTGTAAAAGAACATGTGGCCTCGGCGCTGCCGAAGCCGCAGACATTGGGCCACGAGAAGGGCGCCTCGTCAAGCTGCAAGCTGGGGAGTCTGGACCACTGCCCCAGGGAGCCAGGGGCTGGTCCGAAGGCGCTGCGGCCTCCGGCGAGCTGGCTCTGAGTGGGGGCGCTGGCCCTTGGGGAGAAAGCAGCTTGCGAAGAAGGCTTCAAAGCGAGGGCTAGGACGCCGATGATTGGGACATGACTGCTTCCATCGTGAAGGACCTCTTCCTCGGCCGGCTCGACCCGGCCGTCTTGCAGCCCTATCCGTTTCTAGACGGTGACGAGATCGAATTGCTGGCTGTGGTGCGCGAGGCCATCGCGCGCTTTGCCGCTGACAAGATCGACGCCCACGCCATCGACGAGGCTCATGGCATTTCAGCAGAGGTGATCGAGGGCTTGGCTGAGCTCGGGCTCTTCGGCTTGCGGGTGCCTGAAGAATTCGGCGGCCTGGAACTGAACGCCTCTCAATACGTGCGCGTCGGTGTGGATCTCGCCATGTACGACGGGGCCACGGCGATTCTCTCCGGGGGGCACTCGACCATCGGTATCAAGGCGTTGTTGCTCTACGGTTCGCCAGAGCAGAAGAAGCGCTACCTGCCCCAGCTAGCCGTGGGCGACATGAAGGCGGCGTTCGCCCTCTCAGAGGCTGGCGCCGGAAGCGATGCTCAATCGCTCAAACTCACCGCCACTCGGCGGGACGACGACAGCTATGTCTTGAACGGCAACAAGCTGTGGATCACCAACGGCGGTTTCGCCGACTTGATCACTGTCTTCGCACGCACTCCCGATCACCCGCGCGAGGACGGTCGCCCGTCGATCTCATGCTTTTTGGTGGAGCGGGCCATGGGCTTTGTCCCCGGGCCTGAAGAAGAGAAGTTGGGTCTGCGCGGTAGCTCGACGGTGCCCTTGGTTTTCGAAGACGTCGTCGTGCCTGCTGAGAACCTGGTGGGCACGCCGGGGGATGGTTTCCGTATGGCCCTTGAGATCTTGAACGCGGGGCGCACGGGACTGGCTGGGAACTGCTTGGGCGCCGGTCGTTTCTTGCTGGCCGAATCCACGCGCTACTGTGAAGAGCGGCGGCAGTTTGGCAAGCCCATCGCCGAGTTCGAGTTGATCCGCGAGAAGCTCGGACGCTGCGCCCAAGACCTCCATGCCCTCGAATGCATGATCTTTCTTACCACTGGCCTGATGGACAAAGCCGAGCGGGACGGGGAACATCTTGACCTCGCCCTGGAGTCGGCCCTGTGCAAAGTTTTCGGCACCGAAACTCTGTGGATGGTGGTGAACGACGGAGTGCAGTGCGCCGGGGGCAATGGCTTCACCACCGACTATCCCTTTGAGCGCATGCTCCGCGACGCCCGGGTCAACATGATCTTCGAAGGGACCAACGAGATCCTGCGCCTGATGGTCGGCAGCCACGGTGCCGGAGCTGTGGCCAAGGCCCTGGGGACCGCGGTACCGACTCAGAGCGAATACGGTCGCCGTTTGTCCGGGGCCGAAGCACCAGAGCCCTTGAAGGTGCCGGCCGGGTTGCGCACCGAGGCCTTGGCCTTGTCCATGGGCGTGGCCGACTTAGCTCAGTGCGCGGCTGCCGCAGTAGAAGCGCACGGGACCAAGCTTCGCGAGCGGCAAACCGTCGCTGCGGGCCTGGCTGACATAGCCTCGGCTCTTTACGCACAGCTCGCCATCTTGAGTCGAGCCCAAACGGTGGTGGACCGTGACGGTGCGGAAGCTTCTGCGGGAGAGTTGTTGCTCGCCAAGAGCTCTTGCCGCCGTCAGTCTCGCCGGGCACGGGCCGCTGTGTCCGCTTTGCGAGACAATGACGACGTTCTGCTGTTTGAGACTGCAGCTGCCGTACGCGAATGGGGCGGCCTGCCCGGAGAACGCCTGTGACTGACCAGCCAACCGAACCCGACCCCCTTGAGCCGGGCCCTGATGATCTGCCACCGGACGACGGCGCCAGTGGCGAGGCTCCCGATCTGGAGGGCGAGGCCTCGCAGAGTTCAGCCGATGAGAGCAGCGCTGAGCCCTCTCCGCGAGGGCAAGGGCCCGCGTACCGGCGCGTCAACGATGAGCTGAAGCCTGCGCCCATCGAGATCAATACTCACGATGCCATCCTGCCGGGAGCCGGGGGGCAAACGCTTGCTCGTGAGGCAGCTGCGGCGGGCATCGCCGAGGCGGCGACTGCCCAGCGCGAGCGCCCTGGGGGACTGCTCTCGCGCATGGCTCCGAACATCGTCATGTATCACAACAGCCATAGCGTGCAGGCTGAACAGTACCGCCAATGCCGTACCAACCTGACCGCGCTCAATCGAGCTGGCGCGCCGTGGGTCATCGCTGTGACCAGCAGCCGCAAGGGCGAAGGCAAGTCGGTCACCGTGGCCAACCTTGCCGTGTGCCTGGCGGAGCTTCCAGGGACACGAGTGTGCTTGCTGGACGCAGATACCCGCGCGCCAAGAGTCGCGAGCTACTTTGGCCTCGGACTGAAAGACGGGCTCACCGAACACGTGAGAGATGGGGTGCCAGTTCAAGACATCGTGCATCCGACGATGATCGACAGCCTCGATTGCATTCACGCTGGGGAGCAGGGCAATAACCCAGCGGAACTCTTGGGCAAAGAGAGCTTCGGCGCTCTGCTGACTGAGCTGCGCAAACGATACTCGTGGATTCTTGTCGACACGCCGCCGGTCAACCCGTTTACGGATGCGGCGGTGGTGGCGGCTCAGTCCAACGGCGCCCTGCTCGTTGTGCGCCTGCAAGAAACTCCCCGCGCTTTGGTGAACTCGACCATCGACACGCTGACCACTGCGGGGGGCAAGGTCATCGGCAGTTTTGTCACAGGAATGACTCCCGATCAAGCGGACGAAGATCACGCGACCTACTACAAGACGGACAGCAGCAATCCCAGGGAGAGCAAGGCCTCTGCGGCAGACGCTCGCCGGGACCGGCGCGATGAACGGAAGCGCCTGAAGAAGGAACGGGCAGTGCTCAAGGCGCTCGGTAAAGACGCACAGAAGAACGACGAAGATCCCCACCCGGTGTGACTGCTGCGGGTCCGCCAAAGCCGACGCCCTTGCGTGGGAAGCTCCGTGTCCCCGGTGATAAATCGACGACCCATCGAGGTCTGCTGCTCGCAGCATGTGCGCAGGGGAACAGTGTTCTTCGCGGTGCTCTTCATGGGGCGGATACGCGCTCGACAGCGGCGCTGATCACGTCTCTGGGGGCACAGGTCGAGTGGCTTGCTGACGAGATTCGTGTGAGTGGTTGTCCTGAGCCGTTGAGCCCGAAGACCGCCTTAGATTGCGGAAACTCGGGCACGACCGTGCGCCTCGCCGCGGGTTTGCTTGCCGGGTATTCAGGGCGCTGGACGTTCTCCGGGGATGCTTCGTTGCAACGGCGTCCCATGGGGCGTGTCTTGCAGCCGTTGCGTTCACTAGGCGCTGAGGCCGTGGGAGAACGTCTGCCTTTCACCCTGCACGGCGCTCCCTTGCGCGGCGGCGAAGTGACCGTCGATGTGCCGTCGGCTCAGGTGAAATCGGCGTTGCTGCTAGCGGGATTGCGCTGCGACCGTGCTCTCACCGTGGTACAGCACACACCCACGCGGGATCACACCGAAGGCATGCTGCCCCTGTTCGGTGCTCACGTTGACGCAGAACCCGGAGCTGTCACGGTGTACCCGGGAGCACTCCACGGCGCTGAGATTGATGTCTTCGGAGACCCGTCTTCGGCTGCCTTTCTAGTGGTCGCCGCCCTGCTTGTTCCGGGTAGCCAACTCGTGCTGAACAATGTGGGGCTGTGGCCTCGGCGCACCGGGTTCTTGCGCGCTCTCGCTGAGGCTGGCGCAGAGATTGAAGTGCTGTCCCGGCGCACGTCATGCGGAGACTTGCTGGTGTGTTCGCGACCGCTGCAAGCGTTCGAGATCACCCCAAATGATGTCCCCGACTTAGTGGACGAAGTCCCGGTGTTGGCTCTGGCCGCAGCGTTGGCTCAGGGCACAGGCCTGGCCGAGTTGCGCCTGAAGGAGTCCGACCGGGTGGCTGCCACGGCCAAGATGCTGCAGTCTCTCGGTGTGGAGGTGGCGCTCACAGAGGACGAGCTGACCATCGTGGGAACGGACGATTTGCGAGGCCACGCGGACTGCGATCACGACGACCACCGCTTAGCCATGACCGCCGCCATCGCCCGCTTGGTCAGCGGCGAGGCACTGCCAAAAGACGTCCCGGCAGCCGCCATCTCGTGGCCCGGCTTTTTGGACGATCTTCGCAGCGTGACTGCCCAGGCCTAGCAGCCTATGCAGAAACTACCGTGAGGAAGCGTGCGCCCCGGGAGGCGTGCTGGGCGCGCGACGCCCCTGACAGAGGCTGCTCGTGCCGCTAGCTCTCAGCCGTCGTCGCTACTCTCCCAGAGCAGCGAAGCCCTGGTCGCTCAAGAGCCAAAATCCGCTGAAACTGTCGAGGATTGTGCGCTCGCCGTCTTGCCAGAACACGCCTCGCCGGGCTCGGTGCGCACCAGGGTTGAGCAGGCCGCCGCAGCCACCAACGGTGGGGGACGACAGCAGGCCACCGAGGTTTTTCACCGACCAACGCACCCACGGTTCTTCTACATCAGCGAGCCAGGCGTCTGCGGCCTCTTCTTCGCTGAACAGGAGCGCGTAGGCTAGGCCGTCTTCGTCCACGGTGACCAATCCGGGCTCACCGTCTTGGGGACCCAGCGACCACAACTGGCCGTCATCGGGCCAGCCGAGCAGAGGCTGTTGGTCGAGCACCTCAGCAAGTCGCGCGTCGCAGGCATCGCCGTTCTCGAGAAAGGAGATGTCCTCTGCGCCCTCGTAGGGTTCCCAGCCGATCAGCGGGTCGAGCATCTCCATCTCGACGGTTTCGCTACGCCCGCGGCTGAGCCGTAAGAACTGCAGGTCGGAGGCCTCGTCGGTGCAGAAGAAAATGGGCTGGGCTTGGTTCCACATGGCCCCGGCGTAACCTTCCCGAGCCAGGTGGGTGAGGAACGTAGCCAAGTATTGAATGGGGACCACAGTGTCGTCGCCCGCAGCTTCTTCGGCGAGCTCAACGCTATCGAAAACCCCCACGGCCATACCCTGGGGCAAGACGTCTTCGAGTGATCCCGAGAAGCCTTTGGAGCTTCGCAGAACCCATGCCTGGTCCGGTCCGGCGAGGGCTTCGTCGGAGTAGCGCTGAATGAGCTCGGCTGCGAATTCCGATCGGTCTTGGTGCTCTTGGTTCTGAAGAGTGAGCTCGCCGTCGATCAATCGCGCGATGGGAAACCACTCGCCTTGGTTACGCCAAGCCAAAGGCAGGGCCCCTTCTTCTTGGGGGAAGTGACCGTTACCCGGCGCCGCCAGCAAGGTGATCGCGCGGGTTTCGGGGTTGTAGCCCCCTTCGACGCAGAGGTAGCTGTCGCCGCCGTGTTCCATGATGACGCCAGGTTGCTTCAAGACTGCACCTCTGTTTTCTCTGTGGTTTGAACGTCTGTTTGCCCCGAGGTCTGCCCCGAGGTCTGCCCCGAGGTTTGCCCCGAGGTCTGCCCCGAGGTCTGCCCCGAGGTCTGCCCCGAGGTCTGCACAGCGGCCAACGCTTCGGCAAAACGGCGTTGGTGCTTGCGTCGGGTGAACAAGAACACGGTCATATGAAAGGGGATGCTGGCCAAATCGGCAATGAGCTGACCTACGAGCTGCAGTTGCTCCAGCCGAGACCCAGCTGGAACGGGAGTGAGCTTCGCGCTGATTTCAGAGGTCTGCGGCACAACGGAATCCGATGGGGCGGTCATAGAGCGGGTGGGCAAAGGTGGCGTGCCCGGGAGCGATCCAGCGATAGCGGCTGGTCAGCCGTTCCCGGTCGTCCCGAAAGCTGCCCCCGCGGATGATGACGTTCACGGGGCCTTCGGGGAGCGACGAAATATCGGACTCGTCTTCGAGCGTCGAGGTCCACTCCCAGGCATTGCCCGCCATGTCGAAGCAACCGGCTCCTGACTTGGCCTGAGGGAAGCTCTCTACGGGGAGAGTGCCCTCGGCGGCGCCCGCTCCGTTGCATTGGCGACTCTGCCAAGTGTCGCCCCAGGGATAGGCCCGGCCAGCGGTCCCGGCCGCGGCGGCTTCCCATTCGTCTTCGGTGGGCAGGCGTTTGCTGGCCCAGGCCGCGTACGCAGCCGCTTGGTCCCAGCTCACGTAAATCACCGGGTGGTTGGCCTGATCGTCGGCGTGCAGAGCCTTGCCCAGACCATCGAGGCGCCAGTCTCGGGGGAGCAGGCCTTTGCGGGTGCTGCTCTCTTGGGCCTCCACGAACGTCTTGTACTCTCGCTGGGTGACCTCTCGGCGGTCGAGGGCGAAGGGCTTCAAGCTGACTTTGCGGAGGGCGCGCTTGTAGCCCGCCCCCGGCCCGAGCTCGTAGCTCCCTCCGGGGACCACGACCATCCCAGCGGGGGCGACTTCTCCCCGGGGGCCGTAGCGTTCGGGCTGGCGTAGGCGATCGAGGGCCAACCCCGCTTCTTCGTATTGCTGCTGAGCGTCGGCCCAGGTCGCCGCCTCTTGCAGGTCGATGTGGAACGAGCGGTTCCAAAAGAGGTACCAGCTCTCTCCAGGGATGAAGAGCTCTCTCATGGCCTGTAACACTGCTGCGGAAACCGCGTCTTGAGTGTCGCTGCGACCGCCGAGGTCTACGGCTACCTGCTGAGCAATCCAGCGGGAGAACCGTTGATCGATGGTGGTCGTCGTAGACACAGCATCACTGAAGACCTCTCCCAACACGCGGATTCTGGCGTTGCGGGTGGGGCGGCGCCCCTGAGCTTGGAGCGCTGTGAGCCGAGCGCGGGCTGCGTCCATGCTGTCGCTCATGGCGACGACTAACGTGTTGCGGTGAGTGGCGGCGAGGGGTGACGAGGTGAGTAGCACGTAGTCGTCTTCTAGGCCGACCACCAGGTCTTCGAGCGCGTCATAGGAGGTCCCCAAGTGCTCTCGGGCAGCGCTGACAGCCAGTTTGGCCACGTCTCGGTCGTCTAGTGCCCGGGCCTCGTCAGCAGTCATGGTCGCGCCGGTAGCCCGGGAGCCCTGGCCTGGCTGGGCCTGTCCTCTGGTGGGGGACGACCAAGTCACAAGAGCGAAGATCGCGAGTGTCGTCAGGATTCGTGTGCGGTGGCGGGTCATGCAAGTCATCATAGGGGCGGCTCCAGACCGAGGCTCATTGTGACGCGCAGGACGACCGCCGAGCTACAACCCGTCTTGAACGCTCCGCTCCTGGGCCTGCCTGGGGTGGGTCCGCAACGGGCTCAGAGCTACGCCGATGCCGGGCTGCACACCTGCCGGGATCTGCTCTACCACCTGCCGAATCGCTTCCGCGCGCGCCCTAGCCCTGTCCCCGTGGCGGAGTTAGTCCAGGGGGAGCGCGGCGCGGTCTCAGTGGAGGTCTTGCGAGCTTCGGTGCGCCGCCGCGGTCGCAATAGCACGGTTTCCCTGCTCACCCGGGACGCGCGCGGCGACGAGCTGCTGGTGCTGATCTTCAACCGGGCCTATCTCGCCAAAAGCCTGCCCCGAGGGACGCGATTGTGGGCGGCGGGGAAGGTCGAAGTGCCGGCAGAAGGTCGGCCGAGGCTTCTCGCTGCGGACTATGAACGCCTGGCTCAAGCTGACCCGAAGGGCCCTGAGGGGGCTGATTCTGGGCCTCCGGGCGAGGATGAAGCTGTCTCGCCGGCCATGCCTGCGGCGCTGGTGCCCATCTATCGGCTGCCCGCCGGAGTGCCACCTCGGGTCCATCGCAAGGCTGTTCTGGCGGTGCTGGCCCAAGGTCCGGTGGACGATTGGCGCGACCCTGAGCCCGGAGAGATGGGCTTGGCGGAGGCACTGCAGGCGGTCCACGATCCCGAAGAGATTGAAACGGCTCGATTGGCCCGCCAGCGCTTGGCTCGTGACGAGGCCTGGGCCCTCTCGCTGCAGGTGGTCATGCGCCGGAGAGGCTTGTCCCATGACCGGGGTACGGCGCTGATCCTCGACGATGACGCCCATCAACGGCTGCTGCAGCGCCTGCCTCACCAGCCCACAGCGGCCCAGAGCCGAGTGCTGGGTGAGCTGCGCGCTGACCTGGGCTGCGACCGTCCCATGGGCCGCTTGCTGCAAGGGGACGTGGGCTCAGGCAAGACCATGATCGCCCTGTACGCCCTGCTGGCGGCCGTGGAGTGTGGGCGTCAAGGGGCGATCATGGCGCCCACAGAGGTGCTGGCGTTGCAGCATTTGGCCACCTTGCGCCAGGTCTTGGCCCAGGCCTATGGGGACGAGGCCCCTGGTGTGGCGCTGATCACCGGCGGCGGGCGGGCTGCGGAGCGTCGCCGTGTGCGCCAAGGTCTGGCCGACGGCACTTTGGCCCTGGCCGTGGGCACTCACGGGCTCTCCAGCGTCAGCGTGACTTTCGCCGACCTGGCTGTCACCGTTGTCGACGAGCAGCACCGCTTCGGAGTGCGCCAGCGGGTGCGTTTTCGCACCAAGGGGGTCGAGTCGCACTTGCTGGTCATGACCGCCACGCCCATCCCAAGAACCCTGGCCTTGACCGCCTACGGCGAGCTCGACGTGAGCGTGATCGACCAGCTGCCCCCGGGCCGCAGCCCACGAACCACCGCCTACGTGCCGCCGAGCAAGCAGCCGCGCATGTGGCGTCATCTGGGCGAGCTGATCGCCAAGGGCCAACGGGGATACGTGGTCTGCCCATCTATTGCTGCGGGGGAGACGCCGGGGCACTCCGTGGAAGAAACGGTGATCAAGATCCGAGAGGACTTCGCCGAGGCCGGCTTGGGCGGTGCGGGGGGGGCGCCCGTGCGGGTGGGGGCTGTCCACGGCAAGCTGCCTGGGCCCGAGCGCGACGAGATTCTCGACGCATTTCGCGGGGGAGAGCTCGATGTGCTGGTGGCCACAGTGCTTATCGAGGTGGGGCTGGATGTCCCCGAGGCGACGTTTGTGGTGCTGCCGGCGCCCAGCCGCTTCGGGCTCGCGACCCTGCACCAGATTCGGGGGCGGGTGGGCCGAGGCCGTGAGCCCGGAGCCTGCTATTTGCTGGGGCCAGTGAAGGGGCCCATCGCCATCGACCGGCTGAAGGCCTTGTGTGACAGCGAAGATGGTTTCTTGCTGGCGGAGCAAGACCTGACCCTTCGCGGGCCGGGAGAAGTGCTGGGTACCCGCCAGAGCGGCATGCCCGGCTTCTTGGTGCTCGACCCGGTCGTCGATGTGGAGCTGCTCGCGGCCACCCGCGGGCCGGCCTTGGCTTCGTCCGAGGGGCTCTCTTTGGCTGAACTCGAAGCGCTGCGAGAGCGAGCGTTTCCGGCGACGCGGTTGAGGGGCGAGAACCTGCTAGCGGGGGGCTGACCAAAAAGAGCCGCCAAACATTCGCCACCCCACCATCGGTATAGTGCCCGATCGGCTCGTCTCCAGTGGGAAGTGCCTCGGGGGACGGACCGATCTCAGACCGAAGTCTTGGTGGTCTGAGACCCGATTTCAGCGAGAAGACAAAAACAGAGGAGTCCCCGTGAGCGACATCCTGGAGCGCGGTGCGCGCATCAAGGAAGAGGCCCGCTTCCTGACCGACCTGATGGATGAGGTCGAGCGGGTGGTGGTAGGTCAGAGGCATCTGGTGCAGCGGCTGATCATCGCCATGCTCGCCGATGGGCATGTGCTACTGGAGGGCGTCCCTGGCTTGGCCAAGACGCTGCTGGTGCGCACCCTGTCAGAGGCCCTCGATCTCGACTTTCACCGGATTCAGTTCACCCCAGATTTGCTGCCCAGCGATGTGACGGGCACCGAAATCTACAATCCGGCCAGCGGCGAGTTCAGCGTGCGCCGGGGCCCGGTCTTCACCAATATTCTCTTAGCTGACGAGATCAACCGTTCGCCCGCCAAGGTCCAGTCGGCTTTGCTCGAGGCCATGCAAGAACGGACGGTCACGATCGGCGATCAGACCCATGTGTTGCCCGAGCCCTTCTTCGTCATGGCGACGCAGAACCCTCTCGAACAACAGGGCACCTATCCCCTGCCCGAGGCTCAACTCGACCGCTTCTTGTTGAAGGTGCTGGTCGACTACCCGAGCAAGGAGGATGAGCGCAAAATCGTCGATGCCATGGCCCGTCACCGGCCTCGCACAGAAGTGCGTAAGGTGACGACCCATGAGCAGCTGACCCGGGCCATGGCCCTGCTCGACGAGGTTTACATCGATGAGCTGGTCACGGCCTACATTGTTGATGTGGTCCGGGCGACTCGCGACCCAGCCTCGGTAGGGCTTGACGATCTGGCCCCGCTGATCGAGACGGGTGCGAGTCCGCGGGCATCGATTGCCTTGGGCCTCACCGGCCGGGCTCACGCTTTCTTGGATGGCCGGGCCTATGTGAAGGGCCACGACATCAAGCAGGTAGCCCACGACGTTCTGCGTCATCGTATCCTCTTGAGCTACGAAGCTGAGGCCCGTGAGATCCCCGTTGAAGAGGTGATCACGCGGATTCTCGACACGATCAACGTGCCTTGACCAGCGAGCTTTCTGAGCCCCAAACCGCTGAGATTCTGCGCTCCGTGCGCCGGGTTCAGCTGCGCACCCGCAAGGCGGTCACCGACATGGTGGCCGGCGGGTTTCGCTCTGTGTTTCGCGGTTCGGGCATGGAGTTCGAAGAGGTGCGTGAGTACGTGCCGGGCGACGACGTGCGGGCCATCGACTGGAACGTCACCGCTCGTCAGGGGCGGCCGTACATCAAGAAATTCGTGGAGGAGCGTGAGCAGACAGTCATCTTGGCTCACGATCTTTCGGCGAGCACACGCTTGGGCAGCGGCGATCGCAACGTGCGTCAGACTGCTGCCGAGTTGGCTGCGATCTTGGCCTTCAGCGCGATCCAATCTGGGGACCGCGCCGGTTACGTGGGCTTCAGCGACAAGATCGAGCTAGAGCTGCCTCCGCGAGGTGGTACGCGCCAGGCTTTTCGCATCATTCGCGAGGCGCTCTATCGCGGGACCGACGATGCGGGCACCTCGATCGCTGAGGTCTGTGAGCACTTGAGTCGCGTGCTGAAGCGTCGCGCCTACGTGTTCTTGTTGTCCGACTTTCTCGACGACGACTTTTCTCGGCCTCTCGGTGGCTTGGCTCGGCGTCACGATGTGGTGGCTCTGCGCTTGGTCGACGGCTTGCACCGGGAGCTGCCCAGGGTGGGTTTGGTCCGTTGGCGCGACCCTGAAACCGGCGAAGAGTTCTTGGTGGACAGCAGCTCCCCTGCGGTGCGTGACGGTTTGGCCGCGAGTTTCGCCAAGCGCACTGAGACGTTGCGCGACCAGTTGATCAGCCACGGCGTCGACTTGGTGGACATCCCCGTTGGCGGTGCTGTGGTCGACCCCTTAGTGGCGTACTTGCACATGCGGGAGCGTCGCCGGTGAACGCAGCGTCTCTGTGGATCGGTCTGGTGCTGTGTCTCCCAGGAATGGGGGCTCTTGCTACGGCGCAGGAGGTTACCAGCGATGCCCTGGAGGCGCCGGCTGCCGTGGCTGCGAACACCGTGGCTGCGGACACCGAGGCTGCGGACACCGAGGTCGCGGACACCGAGGTCGCAGACACGGAACTCGACAATCAGCTCGCGGTAGGGCTTCCCTCCAGCTTCGAAGTTGTGATCCCCTCGAGCGCGGTGCCCATTGGCTGGTTTGATGTGGTGGTGCGCGGTGACTTCAGCGAAGACGCCGACTTGCGCCTGGACCCACTGCCCGCGGACACCATGGTGGGCACGGCCACGTTCCACAGCCGGCTTGGCCCGGACGAGTTGCGCTTGCCCGTGGCGTCTTGGCGTGCAGGCGAGCTGATTCTCGATGGTTTGACCGTGGTGGATGGCCACACCACCACAGCGCTCGAAGCGCTCACGGTCACGATCGCAGAGCAGGCTCCCCGGGGGACGGTGGCCAAGGTCTCCGCGTTGCTCGATCCCTTGGCCCTGCCCTTGCCTCCGGCCAACCTGACGCTGTTGCTCACAGGGATGCTGCTGGCCCTCGCCCTGATCTGGATCTGGGTCGTGCGCAGCTCGCGAGTTGTGATCATCCCGGTCTACATACCGCCGGCAGACCACGTGGCGATCGAAGCCCTCGAACGCTTGCGTTTGTCCCTGCCGAAGAGCGCCGAAGAAGTCCGCGTCTTCATCCTCTCGGTCTCTGATGTGTTGCGTTCCTACATCGAGGGACGCTTCGCGGTGCATGCTCCCGCGCGCACCACCGAAGAGTTTTTGCTCGAAGCCGCTGCTGCCGATGGTGGCCTCGCTGAACGGGCTGAGGGCCTCGAGGGCTTTCTCACCCAATGCGACCTGGTGAAGTACGCGCGCCATCATCCCGATGCCCAAGACGCGGTGACCATGCTCGATAGTGCCGGTACCTTCGTGGAGGAGACCCGGTGATTTTCGCGGAGCCGTGGTTCTTGGCCTTGGGGTTGCCCGCCGCTGCGCTGCTGTTGTGGGCCCGTGGGCGTGGTGGTCCCGTAGTCGACGGTGGCAGCGCTCGTGTGCTCAGCGGATTGCCTCGATCGTGGCGAGTGCGTTCCGCCTGGCTCCCCAGCGGAGTGTTGTCGCTGGCGGTGGCCCTGATCATCGTGGCCCTGGCGCGGCCTCAGCAGGGGCGCGAAGAGACCAAGGTGCTCACCGAAGGCATCGACATCATGTTGGTGGTGGACATCAGCTCGTCCATGACTCAGGCGGGCCTTGAGAAGGGCGTGTCGAACATCGACGTGGTCCGCTCTGTGGTGACCGACTTCGTAGAGGCTCGCACCGACGATCGCCTGGGGTTGGTGAGCTTCGCTCGCTTGCCGCGCACGGTGTGTCCGCTGACGCTAGACAACTCTGCGGTGCTGCAGCATCTCAAGGATCTGAAATGCGTGCAGAGTAATGGCCCCGATGACGGCACGGCCATTGGCGCTGCCTTGGGCCACGCGGCACGAAAACTCCGGGAGAGCGAAGCGGCTAGCAAGATCGTCGTGTTGCTCACGGATGGCGTTGAGAATCAGTACACAATCGCCGTAGAAGACACTGCTGCCCTGTGCAAAGACTTGGGTATCAAGGTCTACACGGTGGGCGCTGGGGTGGCTCTTTCGGCGGATGTCTTTGGCAATGTCCACGAATCGAAGATGGACACGTCGCTGCTGGAGTTCGTGGCCGACAAGACGGGCGGCCAGTTCTTTCGTGCCCGCACAGCGAAGACCTTGGAGCGGGTCTACGAGGCCATCGACGAGCTGGAGAAGACCGAGCGGGAAGATCTTCGCTACACCGACTACGAAGACTTGTACTCATGGTTACTGGGAGCAGCGGCAGCGCTGCTGGTCCTGCAACTGCTGTTACACCGCGGCCCGTACCTGGAGTCGGCTTCGTGATCTTCTCGCGCCCCGATCACTTGCTCTGGCTGGCGCTGCTACTGCCCTTGGTGATCTTCACCGGGGTGGCGGTCTCTCGTGCGGCCGCACGGCGTCAGGCGCTGCTGGGCCTGCAGGCCACGGCCTTGGCAGGGCCCTTCAGTAGACGGCGCCGCTGGTTACGAGACGGTCTTGGCTTGCTGGCGCTCGGGCTGGTGATCGCTAGCCTCGGCGGCCCGCTGTGGGGCACGTATCGGCGAGAGATCGAAGAGCGCGGCGTAGACGTGATGATCGTCCTCGACACCAGTCGCTCCATGCTTGCTGAAGATGTGAAACCTTCGCGGTTGGAGTTGGCCAAGCGGGATGTGCGTGGTTTGCTGCAGAACATGCGTGGCCATCGCTTGGGTTTGGTGACGTTCGCTGGAGACGCCCGGCGGGTGATTCCGCTGACCTCTGATGCGTCGTCGTTTCAGCTCTTTCTCAACGACGTCGACACAAGTTCAAATTGGACCGGCGGTACGGCCATCGGTGAGGGGCTTGAGCTGGCGCTCGACGCTTTTGACGGTGAGCAGAACAGCCAGCCGGTGATCATCCTGCTCACTGACGGCGAAGATCACGACAGCGATCCGCCCCCGAGCGAAGTGTCGTACCAAGCCTTGGCGCGCCAGATTCCTATCCATGTGGTGGCCTATGGCACGGACGAGGGCGGCAACGTTCCGATCCGTTCAAGCCGCGGTGTCACCACGCTGCTGCGCGACCGAGAGAACAACTTGGTGGTCACGCGCCCGGACGCACGTTTGCTGCAAGAGATCGCCAGCACATCGTCGGGGGTGTACCTCTCCGTTGAGCGAACGCCCTTCCCTCTGGACGAAATCTACGACAAGCGCATCGCTGTCATGGATGGCGTGACCCGAGCGAGTCGACTCAAAGAAGAAGGCATAGACCGCTATCAGTGGGGCCTGGTGCTGGCCTTGCTTTGCTTGGGCGTGCGGCAAATTGTTCGAGATGGGAGACCCACATGAAAACAGGCAGCGCTGTGATCAGTTTTGTGTTGGCCATGCTTTGTGCGGGCGCGACGGCACGGGCCGATGTGGCCGAGGGGATTCGTCTGCTGAGAGCTGCCCGGGGCTCTCTCCAACAGGGAGACTCTACGGCAGCGTTAACGCTCCTCGATCAGGCTTACGTAGAGCTGCCCTTCGCCGTGGAAGAAGAGTTCGTCTACCACGAGCGAGCCGACATTTTTGCCGCAGCTGGGCAGTACGTTGAGGCCTTAGATCAGTACGGCAAGGCTTTGCACAAACCCAGAGAACGTCGGGCGCGGTTTAACTCCGGTGTGTTGCAGTCGCGCATGGCAGAACAAGCCCTGCAAGAGGCGGGTGTACCACTCGATCCTGCGGGGATTCCCGCGGACGCAGACCCGGCACCACTGATCGCCGTTATCGAAGAGAACATGCCGCTGCTCGAAGAGTCTCGACGACAGTTCATGGAGTCGCTGCGCTTGAGTGCTGACGCCAGCGCGCGAGAGTCTGTGTCAGCCCTCACCGAACGGCTCGACGATTTGGCCGAAATGCTCGAAGAGTTGCGTCGCCGCGAAGAAGAGCAGGAAGAAGAGAACGAAGACGAAGAGGGCGACGAGAACGAGGACGAGCAGGACGAGGAAGAGGGCGAAGACGAACAGGACGAAGACAAAGAAGGTGAAGACGAGGAGCAAT